>JABIWU010000033.1 GCA_018701395.1 Phycisphaerae bacterium
AAACAGAGGAAGTCTGCTCATGACAGTCGCAACAACAACCGTTCCATTACTTGACCTAAAGGCCCAACACGCAACGATGCGCGAAGAAATTGCTGATGCAATCGCAGAGGTTGTGGACAGCCAGTGGTTCATCATGGGGCCAAACGTTTCTGCACTCGAAGAAGAGGTTGCCCAGTACATTGGCGTGAAGCACGCGATTGGTTGTGGTTCTGGTTCAGACGCACTCCTACTTGCGCTTATGGCAATCGGTGTTGGTCATGGCGACGAAGTAATCTGCCCTTCCTATACTTTCTTTGCAACAGCAGGTGCAATTTACAGACTTGGAGCAAAACCAGTCTTTGTCGACCTTGATCCAACGACGTATAACATCTGCGTTGACGACACTCGCACTCGTGCTGCTACATGTACAAACCTCAAAGCAATTATTCCCGTGCATTTGTACGGTCAAAGTTGTGATCTTGATGGAATACTAGCACTTGCAGATGAATTAAAAATTCCAGTCATCGAAGATGCAGCCCAAGCAATTGGTACTAAAGACACCAAAGGCAATATGGTTGGAACAAGAGGCTTGATAGGATGTTTTAGTTTCTTCCCATCCAAAAATCTTGGTGGTTATGGCGACGGTGGAATTATTACAACAAATGATGATGCCACCGCAGAAATGTTGCGCGTACTTCGTGTTCACGGCAGTAAGCCAAAGTATTACCACAAATTCGCAGGCGTTAATTCACGACTTGATGCTATTCAAGCGGCAATCTTACGCGTAAAGCTTCCATACTTAGAAGGTTGGCACGACGCTCGAGCGAAAAATGCAGCCTTATATTCTGAATTGTTCCATAATGCTGGTGCAACAACTTCTGACAACGCACTTTCAAATGATGGTTTCCAACTAAGAACACCGCTGGCACCAGAATCTCCTGCTCGTCATATTTACAATCAATACTGTATTCGGGTTCCTGCTACTTTGAGAAACACACTTCGCGACCATTTGAAATCGAGTGATATTGGCACAGAGGTTTATTATCCTGTACCTCTTCATATGCAAGACTGTTTTGAAGAACTAAGTTGCAAAGAGGGCGATTTACCAAACACCGAATCAGCAGCACTTGAAACGCTTGCATTGCCGATTTATCCAGAATTGACAGAGGAACAGTTGCGGTACGTCGCTACGACCGTTATTGACTTTATGAACAGTCGTTCGTAATTTCTAGAACGAATCTACCCTTGTCGTTTTTTGCAACTGTAACAACGGGCGTTTCTGGTTCGTGATAAAGAATCAGACGCCAGTTTTCATTGTGTGCTTGCTCTAGTAACGCTTGTTTGGTTTGTGCGTTATCCCACGGCAGCATGTCGTAGCCCATCGAATATGCAACACCAACGTGATTTGTTGTTGGCATGACATCAGAACAGAAACAGACTGTTCCATCACTGTCTTTAAATTCAATGGACTGTAATCCCCACGTGTGGCCCTTGCGAATAGTGAGTTGTATGTCATCACAAACAGTGTTGTTGCCATCAATAAGCTCTACCCGATCTTTTATTGAGTTAAGTACATGAGGCAAATATGTTTTACTCATGGTAGAACGATTATTATTTGCATCTTCCCACTCTTGCCTTTGCACAATAACCTTTGCATTTGGCAATAACGTAACACCCGCTGCATGGTCAAAGTGGAGATGCGACAAAATAATAGTATTGATGGAGTCTGGGTTAATTGAATATTCGTTGAGGACGTCGATAATTGTGGTGCCGTTCATAGCGAACATGTCGACTTCTTTGTCGTTCCAACCATCACCGTACCCAGTTTCAATGAGAACCCGCTCGCCATTTTTTTCAAGAAGAACGCAGTTGCATGCTTCTGGAATTCTATTTTCTTCGTCTGGCTCTACTAGTCGAGACCATAATGCTTTTGGCACAACCCCAAACATGCTTCCACCATCGAGACGGAATCTGCCCGCATCAAGAAGCGTCCAATTCCAAGTCATGCCTTGACAAGTCGAGCGCGAATATCGTTGCAGCCCGCAAGTGCATTTCTAGTGTCGACTACGAGCGAAGCGTTGAGCGCAATAATATTCCAATCAATTTCTGTGTGATCTGTGACAATTAAAACAACATCAACTGCAGAAACAACCTCTTGTGTTAATGGTACGGAACTCAAATGAATATCATGAGCTCTCATTTCTGGGAACTCCGCAACCTGAGGGTCGTGATACCGAACATTCGCACCCCGCCTGCATAAGTCTTCAATAATCTCAGCGGCAGGGGTTTCACGAACATCGTCAACATCTGGTTTGTAAGCAATACCCACGACAAGAACGCTTGCGCCCTTGAGTGATTTTTCATCGTCGTTGAGTGCAGTAGCAACCTTGTCCACAACAATGTATGGCATTTTTTGGTTAATTTCACCGGCGAGTTCAATGAACCGAGTTGGCATGCCAACCTCTTTCGCTTTCCACGTCAAATAGAAGGGGTCAATTGGAATACAGTGGCCGCCTAGACCAGGACCAGGATAAAACGCCTGGAACCCAAATGGCTTTGTTGCTGCAGCTGCAACAACTTCCCAAATGTCTACGTCGAGTTTTTCCAATATGAGTTTCATCTCATTGACAAGAGCGATGTTGACGGAACGGTAGATGTTTTCAAGGAGTTTTGCAGATTCGGCAACTTCAGCCGAACTAACAAGGTGCGCGCATTGAATGACTTTACTGTAAAACGAATAGGCAATGTCACCACTGACAGCATCGAGCCCGCCAACAAGTTTTGGAATAGTTTGGGTTGATTCTGACTTGCGACCCGGATCTTCACGTTCTGGGCTATACGCAACGAAGAAGTCTTCGCCGTGTGTTAGGCCAGTTGCCTCAAGAATGGGGAGCATCTCATCGCGAGTTGTTCCAGGGTATGTAGTTGATTCAAGAACGACAAGTTGTCCCTTGCGAAGAACATTTGCAACAGCTTTTGTACTTTCAAGCACGTATGTAAGGTCTGGCTCGTTGTGTGCGCCAAGTGGCGTTGGGACGCAGAGCAAAATAATGTCCGCATCTTTTAACGCTTCTGGATTGTCCGTTGCGGAAAACCTATCTGCCGTGGCGAGCTCTTTTGAAAAGTCATCCCCAAGGTGCTTTAAATATGGAGTTCCATTATTTAAACACTCTATTTTATTTGCGTCAACATCAAAGCCAAGAACTTCGTATCCAGCATCGAATACGGCAACTGCGAGTGGCAGTCCAACATAACCCATGCCAACAATGCCTACGCATGCCGTTTTATTTTCAATTTTGCTTGTGAGTTCAGCAGAAACACTTGTCATTTGTTTGGTAGTCATATAGTGGGTATCAACTCTTCTGGGTTTTCTAACAACTCTATAATCGTGCGCAAGAATCGCGCGGCTTCTGCGCCATCAACAACACGATGGTCACAACTTAAACTTAATGGCAAAATAAGCCCGGCATAAAACGCTCCATCTTTTGTAAGAACCTGTTCTTTGGTTCTTCCAACACCAAGTATGCCAACCTCTGGATAGTTGATAATAGGAGTGGAATACATTCCACCGTAACTCCCCACATTTGAGATAGTAAACGTCCCACCGGAAAGCTCTTCTCTTGGAATGGACCGGTCTCGGCATGCTTTTGCGAGTCGAGTCGTTTCGTCAGCAAGTTGCACGGGACTTAAAGCGTCTGCATTTTTTATCACAGGAACCATTAATCCATTATCAGTATCAACAGCACAACCTAAGTGCACGTTTGAGTGCAGTAATATTTCTTCAACGAAATCGTCAACAGTGGAGTTCATCGATGGGTGCTTTTTTAGCGCT
>JABIWU010000034.1 GCA_018701395.1 Phycisphaerae bacterium
AAGGTCAGTGGCTAATTGGTGGCGACATTCATGTTGCAACAGTTACACCAGAAGTTGAACCAGGCGAACAATTCACTGAATACCGTCTTGCTCCTGCTGCAACTCGTGAAGATTTTGCAACACGCGGTTGGAAAACAGTTGCTGCTTTTCAAACACGCAACCCAATTCACCGTGCACACGAATATCTTTGCAAATGCTCACAAGAAATTTGCGATGGCCTTTTGATTCACCCACTTGTTGGCGAAACAAAAGAAGGTGATATTCCAGCAGACGTTCGCATGGATTGTTACAACACTATTATTGACAATTATTTTGTCCGCGATTGCACAGCATTATCAGTAATGCCAGGTGCAATGCGATACGCTGGCCCACGTGAAGCAGTATTACACGCTTTAATTCGTAAGAATTATGGCGTAACACACTTTATTGTTGGTCGCGACCACGCTGGTGTTGGCGATTACTACGGCACATACGATGCGCAAAATATCTTCGACAACTTTACTGCAGAAGAAATTGGTATCGTTCCACTTAAATTTGAACATGCTGCTTACTCAAAGAAAGCACAAGGTATGGTTAGTTCAAAAACTTTCCCTAAACTTGAAGGCGATCAAATCTTCTTGTCAGGAACAAAAGTTCGCGAACTTCTTGAAAAAGGCGAACGTCCACCAGCCGAGTTCTCACGTCCTGAAGTAGCAGATGTCCTTATTCAATGGGCAACTTCAACTGTAACCGCATAACCCTCGAAAATAACCCCCGAAATTATCTAAATTTCAAAACAAGGATTTTTACAAATGGCTGAACAAGTAGCAACAAACATTACATTTCACGAAGGCACAGTATCTCCTGAAGAACGCGTGAAAAACATGGGACAAAAGGGTGCAACTCTTTGGTTCACAGGTCTTTCAGCTTCAGGCAAAAGCACAATTGCAGTTGCAGTTGAACAAGTGCTTCTAAGTCGTGGCCAACACGCATATCGTCTTGACGGCGACAACATTCGTATGGGTTTGAATAAGAACCTAGGTTTCTCAGCAGAAGATCGAACTGAAAACATTCGCCGAATTGGTGAAGTTTCAAAACTATTCGCTGACTCAGGTATTCTATCAATCGCAAGTTTCATCAGTCCTTACACGGTTGACCGTGATGCAGTTCGTGCACTCCACGCTGAATCAGGTGTCGCTTACTTCGAGTGTTATATTGATTGTTCCCTTGAAGCGGCTGAAGAACGCGATCCAAAGGGTCTTTACAAGAAGGCACGTGCTGGCGAAATCAAAGGTTTCACAGGTATCGATGATCCTTATGAAGAGCCAACAAATGCTGAACTTCACATTAAGACACATGAAGATGACCTTGAAACATGCGTTGCAAAAGTGGTTGCATTTATTGATGATCAAAACCTATTTGCTTAATTAACTAAAAGTTAATGCACTTATATTAAAAAAGAGCTCCGCCTTAAAAGGTGGGGCTCTTTTCTTTTAAGCACCACCATGCACAACGACGTCGTCAAATGTTTCCATCATCTTCGGAGTTACGACACCACTTTCAGGTGCAAGTAGACTTGAAGTTGGGTTTTGAGGGTCAACAGTTTGGTCCGTGTGTACTTGTTCGTTGCCAATTTCCAAAAAGATGTTGTCAGGACCAGCTGAAAGCAACATGTAACTGCCTCGTGTAGTTCCCCACGCAGTTCCCATAGAAAATTCAATTCCTGCATTTGATATATCAATTTCCCAAAATGTAGGGTGCGCTAAAAGAAGTGTAATCCACGCAAGTTTTTCTTGATTAGTTGGGGAAATAGTTGGTCCGATGATACTGCCGTTTGTATTTAATGCATCTTGGAAGTGGTCGTCCATTCCCGCAAGGTCAAACTGAGGCAGTGTGCCGTTTGTTGCTACATCAATAATTACACCATTTTTTCGACCAGATCGAAAGTACATAATTGGAATATCCCAAGCATCCACAAGAGAGGGGAATTCAAATGTTCCTGGATTGTCTGTATCAAGTGGTATATACTTTAAGTCGCTAGATTTTGGGCTGAAGTAAGGTTCGTATACACGGCCGTTGATCCATGGTCCTTCGCCAAAGCGACTTTCGTTAAACGCAAGATCCCAAGTTAGTCCACTTGCAGGATCGTTAACAGTGTTTAAAACATCCGCGGTGTTAGCAAAGTCATTGTATTCATTCACAACAGATTGAGGTGACTGGTTGTTCATCGCACGAACGCCACCCATTAATTCAAGCAGTGCATTTTGAGCAGACGTGATGTTTGTTCCGTCAACGGCTGAATCCGGTAGAAGCCCAGGGTATCGACCGTGGTCAAGAGCAAACTCATCGCAAGCTCGTGCGAATGCTTGCATAAGACTTGATGTCTTAGTTTTTTTCGCAGTTTCTTGCACTTTCTGAAGCGCGGGTAGCAAAATACTTGCCAGTACTGCAATGATTGCAATAACAACAAGAATTTCGATTAGGGTGAAGCCGAATCTACGTTTACTGTTTTGAGTAGTCATGAGCGTGTTCCAAATGTTTTCCTAATCCAAAGCTAACGGGGCAATCCAAAATCCGGCGTCGCCACGCTCATCCGCAATGACAGGGTACGCTACTTGGTGTTATTTTTCAACAGAAACACCGAAAATTGCCCCGAGGAAGTTTGGAAGGGCGTTTTTAATGAACTGGTCTACGCATTGGTTCGTGTGTGTGTCATCTATACCCCAAAGACAATATTTTAAATCAATAAATTCGGGATCCCCTTGGATGCGATATGCGTTGTCCTCAAGGAGCACAGTTTCAAGTTTTGTGGAAAGCGCAGCGGTTGCAGCGTTAACCTCTGGTTGTCCAATACAAATAGTTGGTCTCGTTCTCAGTTCTGGATCGTTGAGGTACCACAAATCACTACAGACAATTGGCCACGGCGGTCCGGGAATTTTTTGTTGCTCCATCCACGCAACGATTGCTTCGCCGAGGTAATAACCACGCCTGCGATCACCCAGTTCAGCCCGCAGATGTGCGCCGACTACGATTGGAATTATAGTATCAAGATTTACGGTTTCGTCTGGGTGTAGCAAGTTATAACTCCGCTAAGCGCTGTGCAGTTTCAGTTTCAATTAGTTGGTCTATCATCGGCTGCATATTTCCTGACATAGTGTCGGATAAATTGTAATTTCCACTTACGCGATGATCGACGATGAGATTATCTTTAAACCTGTACGTTCTAATTTTTTCTGCTCGGCTACCAGAGCCAATCATAGAGTTTCTTTTTTGTGCACGCTCAGCGTCAATTTTTGCTTTTTGCATTTCAAACAAACGAGCCCGAAGTAACTTCCATGCTTTTTCTCGATTTTGTGCCTGACTCTTTGTATCTTGCATTCGAACTTCGATGCCACTTGGTTCGTGAATAAGATGCACTGCAGTTGCAACTTTGTTTACATTTTGTCCACCTGGTCCTGTTGAAGTGGTGATTGATTCTTTAACATCATTTGGATCGAGGTCAATTTCAATTTCTTCTGGCTCAGGTAACACCGCAACTGTTGCAGTGGATGTGTGAATCCGTCCTTGCGTTTCAGTTGCTGGAACGCGTTTGACTTGGTGTGTACCACATTCAAATCCGAGGTTTGTCCAAACGCCTTCACCCGCGATGCAAAGAGTGATTGCCTTGGTGCCGCCAATCTCTTCAATTTTCCACCCTCGAATTTGAGCAAACCGGCGGTACATATCTTCAAGGTCATTCGCCCAAATCGTTGCTTCATCGCCACCAACCCCAGCGCGGACTTCAAGGATAATCGAACCGACCGATTGTTCATCTGCGGTGACAAGTTGTTTTTGAATTGCCCTAGCAAGATCAGCAAGTTGTGATTCGAGTTGTAGCAATTCTTCTTTTGCCATTGCTGAGACTTCAGCATCGTCTCCACCGAGTAACTCGGTACATTCTTGCACTTGAGAAATGGCAGATTCATATGCTTCAAACTGGGCGACGATCGGTGCAATCGCAGATTTTTTTATTGAAAGCGACGTCACTTTTCGGTGGTCGGTGAGCACTTCTTGGTCTAGTAGTTGCGTAGCGAGATCGTTGTATTGCACAACAATCCCACGTAATATCTCTGCTACATTTTCAGGAATTCGCTCAGACATACGCGCATAGTACCCAACAACTCGGGTGCAGGGAATCCGAACATTTGGGTCAGAGCCGTTGTTACTTCTTCTTCTTGAAGTAATTACCTTTGAATTTGTTTTGGAACTTCTCAACACGGCCAGCTGCGTCAACAAATGATGCCTTGCCGGTGTAGAACGGATGTGATCCAGACCAAATGTCAACGTGCATTTCTTGGACAGTTGCGCCGACAGTCATGACGTGTTCACCACGGAAAAAGACCTTGCAGTCGTTGTGGTATTCAGGATGAGTTTCGTTCTTCATAATAGTGCTCCAATGCCCCGTGCTTTTGCAGGGGAGCCCCACATTGTAGGATTCATCCTCAATTAGTTCAACCCCTCTTGTCTCAAATGCGGTTGTTTTGCTATAATTCCACGCTCCTGATCCCCTATAGCTCAGTTGGTAGAGCGAGCGGCTGTTAACCGCTAGGTCATTGGTTCGAGTCCAATTGGGGGAGTTATACGACAGAAGCCTACGTTTGCGGGATGGACATGCCTCAGGGAAACAAAACAATCAAGTCTAGTGCAGTTTTTGGAAGCCAGTCTTGATCGCACTCACCAATGCATCAATTTCAGTTTCAGTCATAGGGGTTGAGAGTGCTGCTGAACAAGTGTTAATCATCAAGAACCCCGCATCGAATAGGTGATCGAGCAGCATTGTAAGTTTTCGGTTTTCTTCAGGTGCGAGAAATGCTTCGCGGAAGTCTTTTGGCGCTTCTTCTTTCATGTGCACCCTAAACATGGACCCTCCACCAGTGACGCATGCTGTAACACCCGTTTCGTGAATTGCATGTTCGATTCCACACATCGCACGCTGCGTCAACGCATTCAAACGAGCAACAGCAGGCGCATCGAATTTCTCCATGGCCACAAGCCCAGCAGTAGTTGTAATTGGATTCGCCGAAAATGTTCCAGAGTGAGGAAAAAGAAGTTGTTCAGCTAGTGGGTTCATCACATCCATCACGTCTGCACGACCAGTAATTGCGCCGACGGGGAATCCTCCGCCAATTGCTTTGCCTAGCGCAGTCAGGTCAGGCGTAATGTTATATTGTTGTTGCAATCCGCCGAATTCGCAGCGAAATGTAATTACTTCATCAAGTACAAGCAATACACCGTGTTGCTCGGTCCATTCACGAATCGCTGTAACAAACTGCGCATCGGCAGGTCGAAGCCCAACACGATGCGGCATGAGGTCAAGAAGTACACAAGCCAACTCATCGACGTGTTTACTTAGAATGGCAATGGCTCGCTCGGGGTCATTAAATGGAACAATGACGACATCTTCAAGCGCGGACTCTGGCGTTCCGTGTGCCATCGGTACGCTATTTGGTTGATCAATGCTTCCCCAAGTTTCAGGGTTGGGTGATTGGCTTACTTCTGCGTAATCGTATTGGCCGTGGTACGCACCTTCAACCTTGGCGATTTTGGAGCGACCAGTAAACGCCCTTGATGCCTTGAGCGCTGCCATCAACGCTTCGGTTCCTGAATTTACAAATCGTAACTTTTCAAAGGAAGGGTTGCGACTGCACAAGTGTTCTGCGTAACGCACTTCAATTTCAGTCGCCATCGTGAATGCAGTTCCCTTTGCGAGTTGCTCGGTGACTGCTTGAGTAATTTCAGGGCATGCATGACCGTGAATGAGTGATGCCATGTTATTTGAAAAATCGAGACGAGTAACTCCTTCGATGTCAGTGATCTGACATCCCTCACCAAAATCAGCGTAGGGTGGATGTGGGGTTCGCAAGACGGTGTTGCGACTGACCCCGCCGGGGAGTAACTCGAGAGCTCGTTTGTACAGTTTTTCGCTTCGCGTCATTTCGTGTTGTCCTTCAGTGGAAGAAGCGGGGCGCCTGTTCGTTCTGCAACATACTCGAAATCGATTCCAGGACTTAACTCGATGAGTTGGAATCCTTCTGCAGTGACTTCGATGACAGCAAGGTTGGTGTAGATTCTATTGACAATGCCACATCCAGTTAATGGAAATGTACATGCTTGAACGAGTTTTGGCTCGCCGTTTTTGGTGCAGTGTTGCGTGATTACATAAATTGATTTGACACCAGCGACTAGATCCATTGCGCCGCCAACTGCGGGGATGGCATCGGGCGCGCCGGTTGACCAGTTGGCAAGGTCACCACCACTAGAAACTTGCAGGGCGCCAAGAACGCACAGGTCCAGATGACCACCGCGAATCATGGCGAAACTGTCTGCGTGATGAAAATATGCTGCGCCTGGAATTGCAGTGACTTGCCGTTTTCCCGCATTGATTAACTCTGGATCGCCAAGCCCCGATTCAGGAGATGGACCCATTCCAAGCAGTCCATTTTCGGTGTGATAAATAAACTCGCGTCCTTCGGGAACATATTTTGCAATGAGTTCTGGAATGCCGATGCCAAGGTTCACATAGGAACCGTCAGGAATGTCTTGCGCTAGGCGTATCGCCATTTCATCTCTAGTGCGTCCAACTTGTTGCGGGGAGTTGGTCATGGGTAAGACACTCCTGCTGCAATCAATTCAGATTCAACCGCAGGCTTTTGGATTTCAACGACACGATTGACAAAGATGCCCGGAGTGATAATCACTTCGGGGTCGATTTCGCCAGGAGTGACAATATGTTCGGCTTGGATAACGCTTACGTTGCCCGCCATTGCCATGAGTGGTCCGAAGTTGCGAGCAGTTTTATTGTAAAGCACGTTCCCGTGCGTGTCGGCTAGACGACCTTTTATGAGTGAGAAGTCTGCGGTTAGTCCGTATTCAAGCACAAACTCGCGACCGTTGATTGTGCGATGTTCTTTGCCTTCACCAAGAGGTGTGCCGACTGAAGTTGGCGTATAAAAAGCGGGAATGCCAGAACCACCAGCCCTGATGCGTTCAGCGAGTGTTCCTTGAGGCACGAGTTCGAGTTCGGTTTCACCGCTACGATACAGTTTTGGAAACACTGTGGAATTCGCTGTCCGTGGGTACGAACAAATCATTTTAGAAACGCGTTTTGCTTTTATGAGTGCCGCAAGTCCAACTTCTCCACTTCCAGTATTGTTATTTATAACTGTTAAGTTTGTAGCGCCGTGATCGATCAAAGCGTGAATGAGTTCGATTGGACTGCCAGCTTCACCAAACCCGCTGATCATGATGGTCGCACCATCGAACACATCTGCTACCGCCTCTTCGGCGTTGGCAAGTTGCTTGTTAATCATTGTTAACTTTGCTTCTTCACACGAGTGTAATCGAACAGTCCGGCTTCGTCGAACAGAACACGGTCTTCATAATCGTTAAACCAGATTGCATCTGGGTTACGCCCGACGATACAAATTTTTCCACGTAGCGGGGCACCGGCAGCATTTCGCAGAAGTTTTAAAATCACCACGCCTTTTTCACTTCCTGCAAGGCCGGGTATCGGTTCATTTGTTACTGCGCTTACCTCTGTCTTGCCTAGATAATGTGTAATGGAAAGTTTTGCATGCGCCTCAACACCGGAAAGTCCTTTTTGCGATTCGTTTAAAACGCCCCATGCGGTTTCAATCGGAACGTTAAATGCACGGTGCGCAACAATGTCACGACCACAGAAGAAGTAGTGGTTCTCTGCGCCGACGCGTTTCAATGCTCGTTGCATAATTCGCAATGCATCTGCGTCGTCATTGATATCTTTGATAATTGGAGATTGGTTCTCAACACTAATCCAACCGCGTGAAACAAGGCCCTTCATCGCTTTGTCAGAGTCAGGATTCCATTTTAAAATTCCAGAGGAATCTTCAATGTAATTGCCATCCTCGTCTTTGGCGAGAAATTCATCAGGGTGATTGAAGTGCACCATGAACCGCAATCCAACTTCTGGATAGGTCTCGTGGAATTGATCGAGCATGGATAGAAATGTTTCGTCGAATCGTTGCGGAAAGAATGCCATTTCTTTTGTACCAATGCGAATGGATTCGATGCCAACTTCTGCTAACGCGCCAAGCCATGCGGCAATTTTCGAATTGGCGAGCACCATCGGGTCACCGCCAGAAAGTAGAATTTCGCGTAACTTTTCACGACCTGTTTCAGGGTGAACGCCGCCATTACTTGCAACGATTTCATTGTGCGAGCGAATGTACGCAGTGATTTCAGGAATCTTCGCCATTCCCTTTTTTGCGACCGTTCCATCTTGGCGTTTGATTTCCTTGCGACCAATTAATTCCTCGCGATAACAAAAACGGCAATGCGCAGAGCATGTGGACACCACATACATAAGACCCATTTCATATTTATGCAGAAGGCCTTCGACAGGGCTGTAATCCATCTGGTTGCCTGGGTCTTCAGCGCCATCCAAGTCGTTTGTTTCGTCAGGCGTTGCTTTGACGATGTGCTGGATTGGCTTGCTGTTTTTTGCAATTTCAAAGTAGTGTTTTGTTAATTTGACAGGCATTCGCTTTTCTACATCCCTGTCGGTGTCTTTCAAAATACGCAGCGCATCAATTTCGCTTGTCGTGTAAAAGCCTTGCATTTCTTCAGGCGCTTTATTTTCAAAGAAGGGAAACAAACCATTGACATTTTCGCGTTTATAACTGGGGCTTTCGACAGTATCGAGAAATGCCTGTTCTCTATCGGTGGTGACATGTTTTTGTTTTGTGGTCATAGTTTTCTCATCGTATTGGGTCTTTATCGCTCTTTATCGGCAAGGGGTGGACTTGTAACAAACTGTACAATATAATAAAATAGTGTAACACATAGACCATTGGAGTACCAGCATTGTCCATTCAAAATCTGATTGCATCTGTAAATGAGCGTTTAACGCCAACGGAACTCCGCATTGCTGAGGCAGTACTGGACGATCCGATGTTGCTCACCTTTGGAACCGTCTCTGCCCTTGCTGAGCGAGCTGGGACGAGTCGCGCTTCTATTGTCCGATTTGCAACAAAACTTGGCTTCGAGGGGTACAGTGAATTGCAAAAAAGTGTTCGAGATGGTGTATCACAACAACTGACTAGTCCAAGCCACAGGGTTCGACACCAAGATGGTCCAACTGCGCCGATTCAGTTCGAAATCGAAAATGCGATGCACCAAGCATTTGAAGTTCTTGACGATACATGTCTGCGGGCGATGGCAGACCCAATTGTCGTTGCGCCAAATATTTGGATCCTATCGGGTGAAACTTCAATGGCTGGAGCTCACGCACTTTACAGCGGTCTTTCGATGACCCGTCCAAACGTTCGGCTAATACAAGAACACGCAACCGGACGTGAATTATGTGGAGCACTTCCCGGTGATGTTGCGGTTGTTTTTGATTTTGCTCGGTATCGTAAAAACGCAGTCATCGCAGCTCGCACGCTCTCTGATCTTGGAGTGACGATTGTTGCGATTACAGATGGACCACTTTCGCCGCTTTCGTCACTGACAGAAATTCGCTGTGAATTAAAAATCCCAGCAGTAGGCCCTTTTGACAGTTCAGTTCCAGCAGTTATTGCAGCGGAACTTCTAGTTGCGGAGGTTGTCAGCGAACTCCGCGATGAAGCACGCAACCGAATTGACCGATTGGAAGTTTTTTGGCAAGCAACAGGAACGTTTTTAAATTACGGACCACGACCTAACAGAGATGCTTAAAAAGGTGCCCCATGAAGGCAGGCCTTAATTATTCAATCTTTCCGCGCTCTTTTTCGCCAGATGGAGTTTGTACTTCAACCCAAATAGCGCTACCAGATGGCAATTTTGCAGGTGCTTGCACATGAGCATGTGATGTAGCACCGTGGGAATGTGTTTTTGTTATTAGTGAGCCGACTCCAGATTCATCGCCTACCCAAAGTCGAATTGCAGATGCATGCCCACCTGCAGTTTGCAGAATATTAACATCAAGCATTGCATTTGGAGCAATAGTGCCTTGGATTGTTACATCAAGAGTAATGCCAGCGAGCGTTATTGTTTGTTTGTATGGCTGAGCATTATCTATTTTGAGAGTGTCCTCTTCAGGAGTTTCCACCGTAGTAGTATTTGGCGCTGGCTTTGGTGGGGTTACTGCAGTTGCATCTGTTTCATTTTTGCACCCAAAACATGCGAGGAAAATGAGAGTAGAGGTGATAGATAAAATTGTTGTGTAATTACGCATGGGATGCTCCTAAGTTTTTCGTCGCTGCTTTTTCAAACACAAGTGAGAATCCAGCAGGAATAACGATGAGGTTAAGTATTGTAGATGTAAGTAGTCCCCCTAGGGTGACAATTGCAAGTGGTGCGAGTAATTCGCTGCCGGGTTTCCCTGCAGCAAGCGCTAGTGGCGCAAGCCCGAGTGCTGCTGCGAGGGCGGTCATTAAAATTGGAACTAGACGCTCCATAGATCCTTGGATGATTGCTTTACGAATGGGAACATGTTCGTTTTTCATTAAATGGTTGTAGTGATTGACAAGCAAGATACCGTTGCGAATCGAAATACCAAAAAGGGTGATAAAACCAACCATACTTGCGATTGAAATGACAGGCGCGATGTATGTTCCTCCAAAACCAAAGAGGGCAATAGTATTTGAAACGAACCCGCCGCTTTCAGTTATGTAAATTGCAGCAATGCCACCGATAAGTGCAAGTGGCATGTTAACCATGACAAGAAGTGCAGCGCGCATTGAGCCAGTTGAAATTTGCAACAGCATAAGAATTAAAATTGCAATTGCAAACCCAGAAGCGTAAATTGTTTTTGTCGCAGACTGTTGTGCTTCAAATTGTCCACCGTAATGCACTGTGTATCCCGCTTGTTGCACAATTGGATCGACTAATAGTTTAACTTCTGCTATGAGGTCGCCAAGGTTTGAGTTTTCTGCAACATTGAGTGATACAACGGCCTTACGCTGGGCATTTTCGCGAGTAATTAAATTACTCGATCGTTCAGGTCCAATGTCGGCGACATCACGAAGTCTAATCGTCGCGCCGTTTCTGCCTCGCAATAAAAGGTCGCGAACTTGCTCGATAGTTTCGCGTTGTGACGGGTCTAGGCGTACGACTAAATTGTATTGGCGAGTTCCTTGATTAACAGTATCAACAATTTCTCCGTACATTGCTTCTCGAACTTGTTCTGCTGCTTCAGCAGGGGTTAATCCGAAAGAGGCAAGTTCAGCGTGACGATATTGAATGGGTAATGAAGTAATCATTACTTCTCGATTTGCATTTACGTCTCTTGCGCCTTGAACCGTTGATAGCACCGTTTCTATTTGCTTCGCAATGGCTCGTAATTTATTTAAATCTTCGCCGTATACACTAATTGCAATAGCAGCAGGCGTTCCAGAAAGCAAATGGCTTAAACGATGCTCGATTGGTTGACCTACCATCGTAGTTATTCCAGGAATTGCGGCTAAAACTTTGTCAATTTTTACTCGCAGTTCTTTTTGACTAAAACCTTCCGCGATTGAGACCTCAATTTCTGAACTGCTTACTGGTTCGGCGTGTTCGTCTCTTTCTGCTCGACCTGTTCTGCGAGAAACTGAATGTACCCCTTCAATTGCACCAAGTTGAGTCTCTACATTTGTCGCCAAGCGGTTGCTCTCGACTAATGAAGTTCCCGGAGGAGCGAATAAGAAAACAGTAAATGTGCCTTCGTTAAAAGATGGCAGAAAAGACGTACCAAATGTGCTCGCTAACACCAAGGCAGCAATAGTTGCTGTTGTTGCACTTGCAATAACAATTCCTCGGAATTTAAGTGCTCCCGCAAGAGCTCGGTCGTAATAACGTTTTAACAGAACAACAAGCCATGACTCTTTGGTATGTTCTTTATCAATATTCTTACCGAGAAGGATTTTGCACAGTGCAGGAGTGAGTGTTAGTGCAACAAAAAGTGATGCAATAATTGAAATCATGTACGTTAATGCTAGTGGTTGAAAAAATTTACCTTCAAGGCCTTGCAAAAAGAGAAGTGGCACAAAGACTAAAACAATAATGACAGTCGCAAAAACCATCGCGGGCCTAATTTCATTACTCGCTTCAAAAATTATTCCGACAAATTCTTTTCGTTGGTCAAGTGGCAATTTGTGGTTTTGTTTAAGTCGTCTAAATACATTTTCGACGTCAATAATTGCGTCATCGACAAGAACGCCAATGGCGACAGTTAGGCCACCAAGCGACATTACATTAAGACCAAGATTAAACCAACTCATCATTAGCAGTCCAATCGCAAGCGAAACTGGCAATGCGGTAAGCGTAATAATGGTTGTGCGAACATTCATTAAAAAGAGCATTAGAATGATGGCAACGATGACAACTGCTTCAAGCAGAACGGTCGTAACATTGCTTACTGCGCGGTTAATGAAATGGGACTGCCTAAAAACTTCTCGATTTAAATGCATCCCTGAAGGCAGTGATTTTTCAATTTGGTCAAACAAAACATCAATTTGTTCGGTTAATGCAAGTGTGTTTGTTCCAGGGGATTTTTGAATTGAAATAACAACTGCAGGGGAACCGTTGTCGGATCCTTCGCCACGTTTTGAGGCTGGACCAAGAGCTACGTTTGCAACTTGTCCAATAGTAACTGCAACTCCATCATGAAAAGAAACAATGGTATTTGCAATATCACTTGGTTTAGTGACTCGGCTTTGTTGTCGAATTGGAATTTCAAAGCTACCTACGTTTGGCAGATAGCCAGCACTTGCGGTGGAGTGCGCATTGCCAGCTGCTTTTACAATATCAGAGATGGTCAAGTCATAAATACGCAATCGCTCTTGGTCAACATTGACTTGGTATTCAGGAAGTTCTCCGCCAATTGCAACAACTTGTGCAACGCCAGGTATAGATAAAACTTTGTTTCGTAAATCAAATTCTGCATACGAACGAAGTTCAAGCGGGGTTGCACCTCCATCGGGAGAGGAGATTGAAACCAACATGATTTCACCTGCAATCGAAGTGATAGGCGTTATAAATGGCTCTACTTCAGCCGGCAAACTTTCGCGAACGGTAGATAGACGCTCTGCAACTAATTGGCGAGCGTTGTAAAGGTCTGCCCCCCAATCTAAATCTACCCAAATAATAGAAAGACCGATTGCACTGGCACTTCGAACACGTCGAACACCTGTCATACCATTTACAGCAGACTCAATTGGAAATGTTACATATTGTTCAACTTCATCTGCAGCAAGGCCGCCGGCTTCTGCCATGATGACAACAGTCGGTGCATTTAGTTCAGGAAAGACATCAATACTCATTCGAGGAATTTGATATGCAGCGTATCCCGTTACCAACAACGACATCAAAATGACAAGCGAAGAGTAATGAAGAGAAAAGCGGATTAATGCTTTTAACATGGCTTAATGCTCCCCTTCGTGAAATGTACCATCGGAGTGGAAGTGTCCACCTTGTTGGATGGAACCACTTGTTGCTAACATTAATTGAAAACCACCATCAAGCACAACTTCATCTCCATCGGCTAAGCCAGAGAGAATTGCAACCCAGCGACCATCATCTAACCCAAGATCAGCTTCTATTCGAATGGCTTCATTTGGGTTGTCGGGTGCTCTTCTAAAAAGAATAGGAGTGAGCCCATCATGCTGAATTGCAGCAAGCGGAATAGAAAGTTCTGGTGTGCTTGTTGATTCAGTAATTATTTCAAGTTGTGCAGTTACGCCAGGCCGAGCCCAAGATGCAAGTGAATCTGGCGTGACATATAAATCAATAGTTCTGTCATTCGAATCCCCAGTTAAACCAAGTTGGAGCAGACCATGCATGGTGTTTTGTAAGTTGACAGCGTTCCCTGCCGATGTTGGCGTTGGTGGAACAATGTTAACTTGTAAACCATCTCGAAGTACACCAAGGTCACTCTGTAAACCGGAAGCGTGAAAACGAAGTTTATTCGGCTGGATAACAGTCAGTACATTTGCTTGCGCATTTATCCACGATCCGTTTGTAATGGCAAGTGCTTCAACAACACCAGAGTGTGTTGCAGTAACGTTAATTCTTTTAATCTCTTTCCACCACTCTGGTGAGTTAGCAGGAAGCGGGAAATTTAACATTGAAGAAGCTGATTCAAGTGAAAGTTCAACGGTTGCTTTTGCTGCGCGTAATGCTGCAACTGTTTCAGCATAGGATGCTTCAAGTCTAGCATCTTCTTCTCGCAAGTTTGCAAGTTCAGCGTTTGCAGCACTGAATGCTGCTCGCGCAGCCGTGAACTCACGCAAGCTTCCGCCACCTGCTTCTTGAATTGCTTCAAGTTTCTTTACTCGCTCTTCCCACATTTTAATATTTACTTTGACGATGTATTCATGCTGTTCATGCGCAAGGAAGAGAGGGTGAAACATTTCCATTTTCGCTTCAAGTTGTTGAACTGTTGCAAAATGACTTGCGATTGTTTGTTGAATTTCACGCCATTGGGGCGAATCTAATGTGTAGAGAAGGGTTCCTTCTAGAACTTTTTCAAACTCTTCGACGTGGAGTTCGACTTTGCCAGAAAGCGCTGTTCTATATTCTCTCTTTGCAGAGGGTAAATATTCGAATTTACCTGGTGCACGCAGAATGTCTTGGAGGTTTCTTCGTTCAGTTGTAGCAAATGTAATTCCAAGATTCGCACGAACTGCTTCTGGAATTGCAACACGATTCGATGCAATTGCAATTTCAGGTTCGTCTTGAATTATTGGAGTTTTAGATTCATTGTCGATACACCCTTGTAGGGCGAGAATTGAGAGTAGGGTTAATTGTAATTTCATTGCACACCTCCAAGTGTGTCTTCTGTAGTGATTTCTCTGTTTATCGGCGATGGATGAAGTTGATACTCGGGACCTAAAATTTGGTGAACACGTATTGCAGCAATCATTTCATCTGCCTGTAATCGTAAGAGTCGATTTTTGGCATCATGCTGGCGAGTTACAGTTTCTAAAAGGATGAAAGTGTCAACTTCGCCAAGTTCAACAATTTGCACGATGTCTTTCGTTTGTTCTTCGAGCATTGGCACGATGTCGTTTGTATAAAACGCACGTTGTGTTTTCTTGATGAGGAATGATGTATTTGCAAGCGTAAGTTCGCGGAATAACTGAGCAAAGGTAGTTTCCACTTCTGCTCTTGCAACTTCTCGTTGGGTTTTTGCGCTTGCGATTCCAGCTTGGTTGCGATTCCAAATGGAGAGGGGAATAGTAAGACCAAACAAGACGCGGTGGTCGTTAAATTCACTTCCATATCCTGACCCGATTTTAATATCTGGGTATTGCTTTTTGATTTCAAGTCGCAATGTTTCCTCTGCAGTTTGATACTTTGCAAACAAGATTGCGAGCTCTGTATTGGCGTCAATTAAGCGTGCGGTTTCATCTGCGATAACCATTGTTTGTGTTGCAGGAAACTCTGCGATCAAATATTCTCCACTTACTGGCGGTAATCCCATTAATCCAATAAGAAAAAGTTCTTCTTCAAACAAATGTAGAGTTGCATCAGTTGCTTTGACTTTGTAACTTGCAAGCTCTACAGTTAACAGTCGATACTCTACTCGGTTGATTTCTCCGGCTTTGACCAAAGTATCTGCAATTGAAATGATGCGTTCAAGTTGATCGATTGCTTCATTGAAGAGTTGCACTTGTAAAGTTGCTGTTGCCCAGTTTACCCAACGACGGCGAAGTTCTGAGCGAACATTCCATTCATCGTTGATGAGTTTCATCAATTGCGCTTCGTAAATAGTCCCAGCTCGTTTCTTTTCAACCTTTAATCTTCCTGAGATTGGAATAGAAACATTCGCCATTAACCCAAATTGGAACGGTGCAGAAGGAGATGAGATTTCAGCACCATCGAAACCGAACACGGGGTCTTTCCAGAGCCCAGCAGTTTCATATTTCGCAAGTGCGACGCTGGCTTCAAGTCGAGCAATTCGTAATTCGGGGTTATAAAATAATGCAATAACCTCGCCCTCAGATGGAGAAATGCCATCATGCATGTCGAAGTGCACAGGTACGCCATCGGAGGCTGCGACTCGGTTTGCAAACTCTGTTATTGGTTCAATATTGAGTAGCCGGTTTTCTAAGTCATTGCGATAGGAGCCGATGTCAAGCGGTGCAGGTTCATACGATTGGCAACCAGCAATAAAGAAGGCAATGTAGAGGAAGCTAATACTTCCATAAAATTTGTAACTCACGTTTAGTACTCCATATCAAAATTCAAAACATCACAACAATTACTAGTAGTAATTGAGTGAACTAAAGAAAAAGATATGGATCTAAACTTGAAGCCGAGTTGAACGCAGAATTAGTAAGTGTTCCTGCCTAACTGGCGGAAATTCAAAAGAAGCATCCCACGATGCTTCGTCGAGATTCAAGAAAGGGTGTGAGGGAATTGTTGGAAATAATGCAAATTCAAGAAGATTTACAACATCGTTATCTTTTGGATTTGTGAGGAGCGTGATGAGCGAAATCTCAACATCTGTACAACTGCAATCTCCTACATCTTCACCTTCAACAATTGGCGTAGGCCATTCGCTGTGGTGGCTGCATTCAAATTCGCAATGTACAACAACTTCAGTTGCTTCATGCTCGTGCCCACCGCCAAGACAGATTGCTACGCTGTCATTTAACCCACCAAAAATGGCTTGCACCGCGATGGCTGTTAGTAGTAAAATTGTTGTTAGTTTCTGAAACATTGGTTTGTTCAATATATAGGCAATTAAGCATTGCTTGTCTATCTAATCGTCATTTTTGAAGACTCTCTATTGCATTTAGTTTATTTAGAACGTAGATGCTTGGTTTATCTTGCTAGAAGACTCCTTACACCTCAAACAGCACCTTTTTAGAGATTTATCTTTCATTTCAGCCAGTTCTTATTCTTGAGAGGTTTTGATAAATGTGCTTAGATGGCGTTTTGAATTGCTAGAATATCGCTATGAGGGAACAGAAGACAATTGTTGATGGCGTTGAATTTGGAACTATATTTCAATTTCAAAGAATCTTCGGAGCAATTTCAAGTTCGATGCATCCAGCACGATTGTTTGTTGCGTTTGGAATGGTTCTTGTTCTATTAGCAACGGGAAGTATTTGGGATTCTATTTCAAATGTGGATGCTACAACATTAGACGGTTCAATTATTCAAGAAGACCTTGAACAAGCAAGGGCTTTTTCCATTGCACAAGCCGCAACTTCATTAGGTCATGTCGCCCCAGAGGGTTCAGACGCTTGGTCGGTAGAAGACGCGCAAATATATTTGTTAGAGGCGTGGAAAGATTTCACTTTTGAAGGCGAAGTTACAGAAAAAGAGCGAATCGAATTTGAACGCGTTTACCTAGAGTTAGAAAATGTTCGAGTACGCGGCCCGTTTGAAGCATCAGCAACATATGTTGCAACACATTGGAATGCCATTGTCGATGCAGGGCTTCGTGCCGACGCAGTGAATATGTGGCAGGGCGTTGTTGCAATTGTTTGGGAACTTCCAATACTTCTTTGGAAGGGTGGATACCATTCGTTCATAAGTTTGTATGGTTTTTTGTTGATATATGTGCTGTGCATAGGTGGAGGCGCAATTGCACGAATGCAAGTGTGCTGGCACTCACGAAATGAGCGCTTGAGTATGGGTGAAGCGCTTGATTTTGCATTATCTCGATGGAGGCAATTATTAACAGCAGTTTGTGCTCCTGTAATGTTTGTGGCGGCTATTACCATTTTCTTACTCTTGATGGGCTTAGTTCTGCTTAGCATCCCATGGTTGAATTTTATCGGTGGATTACTTTATGGCGTTGCCTTGTTGCTTGGTTTTTTAGTTGCAATAATTGCAGTTGCTTATGCAGCATGTTTTCCAATGTTAATTCCCTCAGTAGTAACAGAAGGGTGTGGCGGTGAAGAATCAATCCAACGCTCTTTTGCGTATTTATTTTCAAACGTAATCCGCTATCTTGGCTATCTAATCATCCTTGTAGTTTCATTAGTGCTTGGCTATCTTGTTATTCGATTGCTTACGCATTTAACCTTGGATATTACTGCGAATTTAGTTGGCGCAGGAACATTAAATAATTCTTTAAGTGGGGCTGGAGCAGTCCAGAATAACGCAATCCCAATCATGGGTCTTGCGTGGTATGAATCAGGCACAGGCTTTTTAGTTCAGTTGTGGGAGACAATTGTCCGCGACTTAATGATCGGCTGGGTATTTAGTGGTTTCTTCAGTACGAGTGCGATGCTTTACTTACTCATGCGGAAAGCATGCGATGGACAAAACACGCGAACTATTTGGTCACGCGGAATTATTCAAGGAACAAACGTTCCAGAGGCTAACGATTAATTTACTTATTGGTTTGGTTCAGGTTTGATTTCAAAAATGGATTGTGTGCGAAGCACAATGCCATGTTTGGAACAAAGGTGGTATGACTGTACATGTAATTCTTCACTAAATCGTTGCATGTCAATAATACTTACACCTCTTACACCATCTTCATTCGCGTACTCGATGATTTTTGCTTTTGATTCTTTAGCAAATTCAGTAAGTTCGTTATAACTATCGCCAAATAAATGTTCGGGTAGTAATTCAATTTGCATTGAATTGATAAGTGTAATTCTGTCACCGAAATCTTGTTCATGATCACGTTCGCCTGCGCAAACAAGTGATGTCACATGTCCTCGTTCTGGCAGGTCATCAATATTTGCTGCGATTACTTCAGTTACACAAGTGCCTTCATATTCAAAACGAAGTACATGGGAACCCTTTAGAAGCCATGCTTCAAAGTTGTAACCGTTATGCTTAACACTGACTCGGTCTTCAATATCGAAAAATTCAGGATGGATAGCAGCTCTAAAAAGAGCCATGCTATATGTCGGTTGTTCTACTAGTTTTTCTGGGATTTGCATTTGACTTTATTGTCCTAAGAACCTTGTCCTGAGAGAAGGGATAAAATGGTATTGAAAACAGCGCTTCCTGTGCGCTGCCCCGCCTTGTTACGGTTGTATTGTTGCTGATTTTTTTTAGAAATCAAGGAAAAACCCTTTATTTTTTCATGAAAAATGCACTAGTGCTACAAATACCTGCAATATAAAGGGTTGCAAGAGGCAATTTATTGCCCTAATTTAGAAATGACTTTTTGCATGTCATTCCAGACTTGCTGGCGATTTTCTGTGGTGTAATATCGCAGAAGAAAAGCAGGGTGGAAGGTTGGCAAAACTGGAATAGTTCGGAATTCTCCCCACTGCCCACGGAGCCGTGAAATGTCATCATTTGTGTTTAAAATGTATTTTGTGGCAACTGAGCCAAGGGTAACTATGACGGCTGGCTCAATAATTTCGATTTGTTTTTGTAGAAAAGTACCGCATTGTTCAATTTCAGTGGGAAGCGGAGCCCGATCATCTTGGAGCCTACTTTTGATGACATTTGAAATGTAAACATCATCCCGGTTAAAACCAATTGCCTGAATAATCTGGTCTAATTTTTCCCCAGTTTCGCCAACGAACGGAATTCCTCGTTGAACTTCTTCAACGTTGGGCGAGTCACCAATGAAAAGTAACGAGGCACCTGGATTTCCGGAACCAAAAACTGCTTTAGTGTGGTTTGGTGCAGTGCAGAGTGGACAAGACGATTCGTGGGTTGCACACAGTTGTTCGAGTAGTGCTTGTTTATCGATGTTTGAATTGCTGTCGTTTTCAGTCGGTGTTGCTTCGAATCCTACAGGAAGAAAGTTGACTCCCATGAGTTTGCTTGTTTCGAGGTGAAGTTTTGCTGTTTCAACGTTCATTTAGCGTATCTTAATCTCGTTGCACGATAAGTGTGACTGGACCATCATTTGTAAGTTCAATTTTCATCATTGCGCCGAAAACTCCAGTTTTTACAGCGATTTTATGTTCTGTCTGCAGAAAATCCCGAACTAAATGCACAAGTGGTTCAGCAATTTCAGGTTGCGCTGCTCTGATAAAACTCGGTCGGTTTCCTTTTGAACAATCTCCAGCAAGCGTGAACTGGCTTATAAGTAATAGTTCGCCACCAATATCTTGAAGCGATAAATTCATTTTTTCATTTTCATCTTTGAAAAGGCGTAAGTTGGAAAGTTTCTTCGCCATCCATTTTGCTTGCGAAGAATCATCGCCTGTTTCAATACCAAGAAAAATGCAAAGACCATCTTGTATGCTTTCGCAATGTGACGGTGATTCTACGGTAACACTTGCGTTGAGAACGCGCTGGACAACTGCAATCATTTATATATTGTTGCGAGTTTTCTGCTTATGTGTAACTAAGTAGCCAATTGCAAAAAAAGAACCCGCTGTTGTAAAACATACGGGCTCCATGTGGGGGGCAATAGTGTGCTAACTTCTTCGCATGTACCATGCTCGTGGTTCCATCGAAGGTTCAAATAGCTCGTAAGACTTGAAAATAGCAGTTTAATGGTTAAAGAAGCGCCATTGAACAACTGGAAACAAGTGCAATTCCTTTTTGATCACATGCCTGGCGATAATCTATTAACTCGATTTCAGTGGGATCTACCAACTCTAAAATGGCAGCCATGTTTCCAATACTGCACCACTGTGTCGCATTATTGTTCCATTTCATCGCTTCGATAAATTCACTCGAATCATTCTCGATGAACTTTGCCATCATCTCACGGTCATGTCGTTCGACATCAAATTTTCGTTGGTCGTCAACTGGCCTCGGTTCGCCGAATTGTTGACCAACGTGGCTCAAGTCTGCAGAAGAGATAAACAACGTAGTACCTTCAAGGTCATGTAGTATTGTTTTTAACTCTTTAACAAATTCTTCCGTACCAGTTCGTTCACCATCATCTTCTATCATTTCGATTAACGGGTTTGGGATTAATGCTGCAACAACAGGGACATCACCAAAACAATATTGAATCCATGGAAGATGTAATTCAATTGAATGTTCGGCAGCGTGATCAATAAAATCAGCAGTAATAGATGTACCAAACTTGTCAGTTAATGCGGCGACTACATTTTCATCTGCAGGGCAAAAACCAAGAGGAGTTGTGAACCCAATCGTTGAAAGTACTACGCCGTCGCCATTTCCAAAATGATTTGTTCCAAGAATGACAACTCGATCAGGTGTATCTGTTTTTGACCAAGTGTAATATGCTGAAGCGTAATTTGGCCAGCCCCGTGCGTAATCTAAGTGTGGTGCAATGACTGCCTTCACAGGATTTTCAAACTCTGGATCTTCAATTTCTGAAAACCATGCTTCGATTTGCTTTTGGCATGCTTCAGCGTTTTCGCCAAGCGAACCACTGGATCGAATAGGAAATGTTCCTTCCTCTTTTAGTTTTGCCACTGCTTCTTCTTCAAGCCGTTTTGAAGTTGGTCCCCAGAGCAATCCCACGCCGTCAAGTTTGTTAATGAGTTCAATAAATTGCTCAGGATTGGCTTTTGTTTTTTCTATAATTTCTTCAAGGGTTGACTCGCCATCTATAAATTGAAAAGCAGCAAACACGCCGGTCGGGACAACAAGCGTCTCTTTTGTCAGCATGAAGGGCTCTCGTAATGCAACAAGTTGCTTTCCTTCTTTTTGTATTGGCCATGCTTGAAATTGGCGGAGAGCAGGCATATAGAGATGTTCGGGAAGGTCCGAGAATGGCATTGTGGACTCCAAGTAGTGTTTCAGGGGCGAATAAACCGTCTAAGGTAGTAGATATGACTGCAGTACGGGCAATAATATGCCAACAAACACGTTGTACCATAATCACCGCTTTTTCTTAAGCGGTATTTGTTTACAATACAGATTCACCCATTTTTTTGAGTCCATCGATAGGAATTGCACGGAAGATTAGACATGAACAAACAAGTTTCAAAATATATCATTTTTATTGCTCTCGCAGCATTTTTGAGCATCAATATTGGTTGTGAGCAATCAAGCGGTGACGCAGAGGCAGCGACTACTTCAACTACTGAAGAGGTTAAAACTAAAGCCCCATCACTTGCAACGAATAACAGTAAACCTGAGAGTAAAGTTCCAAAGAGTAAAGCCCCAGTTTTAGGCAAGGACGGAGTGGAGCAAAAGATTATTCCACTAACTGCCGACGAACTCAAAGAACTCAATAAATCACTCAAAAACAACATGACTAAAAATCCATCGGCTAACAACCAACCGGTTGTTGGCGATTCAGCCGCGCTGTTGGAACAAGTAGTTGTAGCAACCCCAGCAGAATTATACTTGGGTGAGTTCTCAACAAGTGAAAAAGGAAGCGGTACGGTTTCACTAAAAAATACAAGTGATAAACCAGTTACTATTCTTCAAGCAAAAGCAAGTTGTGGTTGTACAACTTCCGACTTCAAAAGTGGCACTGTGCTACAGCCTGGCGAATCGACTGAAATTACAGTGACAATGAGCGGTAAAGGTCGGGCTAGAAAAATGTCAAAAACAGTGACATTTTCAATTGATGGTTATCCATCCATCCGCTTGCCTGTGACAGCAACAACTATTTCTTACATCACATTAGATTCAGAACCAATTGTAATTAACGAAGATACTGGAACTACTATTTTAACGTTGAAATCAGTTGACGATCAGCCGTTTAAGGTCACTTCGATTTTGCCAGCAATCGCGGAATTGCCAACCGAAGGATCATCGTCAATTGAACTCGTATTAGATTGGGATATGTTCTGGGATATCGTGCAAACAACAAAGGTGACGATTCGAACAGATCATCCTCTTTGCACCGAAATCACGACAAATATTCGATTGACCGCTGAACAACGCCAAAAGTTAAATAGTCTCATTTCAGAACGACGCGCTAACGGTGGTCTTCCAACTAAAGATCCAACACAGCCACTTACCGGCGATCAACTCGCTCGATATATTAAGGGTGGTCGTGGAAATAAAGTCATTGAATATATCAATGATGACAAAGGTAAATTTAACGCCGTTAACAAAGAGGGTGTTGCTCTATTAAGCGTTGCCGCGGAAAGTGGTGATGAAGAAACAACAGCAGCATTGCTTGCTTTAGGCGCACAAATAGAACGCGTTGACGGTATTAATCGGACACCGTTGATGCACGCCGCTCGCTCTAAAAACCCAGCAACAATTTTATTGTTGCTTGATTCTGGTGCAGATATCCAAGCGCGCGATCGGCTCGGTGGCACACCTCTTTCATGGGCATCAGGGTTTGGTTCACCAGATGGCGTACAAGCGCTGATTGATGCTGGTGCTGATGCAAACACTGTTGATCTAGTTCTTGGATATACACCCCTGCTTTGGGCAGCAGGTTTTGGCGACTCTAAATCAGTTGCGATTCTTCTTGAAGCAGATGCTGATGTAAATGTTGTTGATATTGCTGAAAAGCGTTCGCCATTAATGCATGCTGTTCGAACGGGTAAAGCAGATAGTGTGAAATTTCTGCTTGAAGCCGGTGCAAATATAAAAGAAATTGATAAAAATCATTCAACTTCATTACACATTGCAACAGAAAGCAATAATGTTTCGCTTGTAAAAATCGTACTGCTTGTAGAAGCAGGTGCTGATGTCAGCGCTAAAGATGCTAGTGGGGCAACACCACTTGATTTAGCGAAAAGTCGCACAGACGACGGGGCAGCGGAAGTGGTCGCTTATCTCCGTGAGCAGTTGAAGTAAAACACGATAACATTTAATTGATTTCATCAGCGAACCGCCATTTGGCGGTTCGCTGTCGTTATGATGTACATTCAAATTAAGGAATATATTTATGACAACTATCGCAACCTCAACTGAATACGATCAACTCATTAAGAAAACCAAAGATGCAAACGCACTTGGCGCAACAATTTCACTCTTGGGTTGGGACCAAGAAGTCATGATGCCAAAGCGTGGCATTGAGTTTCGAGCGGACCAAATTACACTCACTTCAAAAATGCACCATGAATTAGTTACTGATCAGAAGATTTCTGATCTTTTGGAAGCATGCGAAGCGGATAGCGATTTGATAAGCAATTCAACGAGTGTTACTGCGACAAACATTCGCGAAATTCGACATGGTTACGACCGTGCAACGAAATTGCCAACGGAACTCGTAGAAGAAGAAGCGATGCTTTCAAGTAAAGGTCAGAATGCTTGGGCCCAAGCTCGCAAAAACAATGACTTTAAGGCATTTCAGCCATGGCTCGAAAAAATTGTTTCACTATTGCAACGAAAAGCAGAATGTTATGGTTGGGCAGAAGGCGGAGAGCCATGGGATGCACTTGCAGAAGATTATGAACCTGGATGTACTGCTGCGGCAGTGAGTAAAGTGTTCACGCCGCTTCGCAAGCGTCTACAAACATTGCTCAATGAAATAATGGGCAGTTCAACAAAACCAAGTAATGCATTTAATGAAATTGCATTACCAATCGATCAGCAACAAGCATTTGTTCGTTCAATTGCAACACAAATTGGTTTCGATTTTGAAGCCGGCCGTCTCGATGAATCAACACATCCATTTTGCAGTGGAACGCACTGCTTTGATGTTCGATTGACAACTCGATTTCACGAAAATAATGTTAATGATGCAATCGGCTCGACCATGCACGAAGCAGGACACGGAATTTATGAACAAGGTTTATTGTTCGATCACATAGGTACTCCTATGGGGCACGCAGTTTCGCTTGGTATACATGAATCGCAAAGCAGAATGTGGGAAAATCAAGTTGGACGCAGTGAAGCATTTTGGAAATGGTGTTACCCGAAAATGGGTGAATTTTTTGGAGAAGCAACGTCGTCTCTTTCATTTGACGATGTGTATGGTGGCGCAAACCTTGTACGTCCAGATTTCATTCGAGTCGAAGCAGATGAAGCAACATACAACATGCACATTATGATTCGATTCGAACTTGAACGAATGTTGATGAAGGGGGAACTTGCAGTTGCAGATCTTCCTGAAGCGTGGAATTCCAAATACCAAGAATATCTTGGCATAGATGTGCCAAGCGATACAAAAGGATGTCTACAAGACATTCACTGGTCGATGACTGCAATGGGTTACTTTCCAACATATACACTTGGCAATTTGTATTGTGCCCAATTCTTTGAAACAGCATTGGTGGCGATTCCAGACATGTATGAACAGTTTGCTCGCGGCGAATTTGGCAGTTTGAAAACTTGGCTTAATGAAAATATTCACTGCAACGGTAGGCGATATCGAGCTGCAGATTTATGCGAAAAAGTAACAGGCAAACCACTATCATCCGACCCACTCATGCGACATTTAGAAAATAAGTTAAAACCACTTTACGGTCTTGCTTGAACCCAACCGACTAAAGAACCAGTTTTTTCTCGACCCGTGATTTGAGGCAAGGTAATAGAAACGCCATCTTGAGAAAGTGCGCCAAGGATTGCCATTGCCATTCCTTCACGCGCTTGAATTGGCACGCCGAGTTCTTCGGTTGTTCCGGCATGGGTAATGGCAGAGGCAAGAGCCCTGTTGTGTACTCCGCCTCCCGCTAGATAAACTCGTTCAGCATTTTGCGTTGAAGCAGATATACAAGCACCAATTGCAGCGACTGCACTTGCGAGTAAATCATTTGTTGCGATTGATTCTCCGATAGAAAGTGCAAATGCGCCTAAGTCATCTCCAGTACCAAGCGAACGCGATGCATTTTTTTGTTCAGCAAGTTTATTGGTCAACTCGGCTACTAATTTAGGCAAAGCGGTCCCCATGATTGCGCATTCGCCATTTGGGTCGAAATCGCAACCAAGTCGATCTCTTGCAATTTTATTTAAAAGTAAATTGCAACAACAAACATCGAAACCTTGAACTTGGTTTGTCGAACAATTTGCGGGAAGATACGTTATGTTGCAAAAGCCACCAAGATTTATGATTGCAGTTGATTTTTTATTTGAATTGAAAAGTATCCAATCTGCAAGAGGCGTAATTGGAGCTCCTTGTCCACCGAGTTGCAAATCCGCTTGCCGAGGGTCTGTTAAAACGGTGCAACTAAAAGTTTCAAGAATTGGAAGTGGGTCAATAAGTTGAATACTTATTGGAGGAGCGTGGTAAATAGTTTGTCCATGAAGTGCAATCAAATCTATCTGTTTTAAATTTAATTGTTGAATTGCATTCGTTGTAATTTCGCCAAGTCGTAGCGCAGCATTTTGCATTTCAACTTCGGTTCCACCATTGTTTGAAAGTTTTCTGAGGACCTGTGTGAGGTTTCCCAATTCGCAAGATGTCATCCCGATATACGAGGCACGCATCCCTTCCTTTGAGCCCTCAATAGAAACTGCGACAGCGTCTACTCCGTCCATGCTAGTGCCTGTCATTGTTCCAACGATTATGCGCATTACTACACTTTACACGGTTCCTGACGTATCCTGCACCGTATGACACAAAGAACATTAGTGACTGGAGGGGCAGGATTCCTCGGTTCGCATCTTTGCCAACGGTTAGTTGATAGGGGCGAGTATGTGCTTTGCCTCGATAATCTTTTTACAAGCAGAAAAGAAACAATTGAACACCTTTTAGAACTTCCAAATTTCGAGTTTATTTTGCATGACATTACAAATCCAATCGAAATGGAAGTCGATGCAATTTATAACTTGGCTTGCCCAGCCGCGCCTGGCCATTACCAGCATAATCCCATTAAAACTATGAAAACGAATTTTCTAGGTGCAATGCATACATTAGGAATGGCGAAGGCAAACAAAATAAAAATCTTCCATGCTTCGACAAGTGAAGTGTACGGAGACCCCTCGGTGCACCCACAACCTGAATCGTACCGCGGAAATGTAAATCCGATTGGTCTAAGGGCATGCTATGACGAAGGTAAACGTGCTGCGGAAACGTTGATGTTCGACTATCACCGATCGCACGGAGTTGATATTCGGGTTGCTAGAATTTTTAATACCTATGGTCCATCCATGCATCCATATGATGGAAGAGTGATCAGTAATTTTATTCGGCAAGCATTAGCGGGGGATGACATTACTATTTTTGGTGATGGACAACAGTCTCGCTCATTCTGTTATGTCGATGACTTAATCGATGCATTTCTATTAATGATGGATGCTGATGAAGCAACTGGTCCAATCAATTTAGGTAACCCTGGTGAGTTTACGATGTTGGAGTTAGCGAATCTTGTGCTTGAACTTACAGGCAGTAATTCTGAACTACGAATGAAGCCGTTGCCAGCGGATGATCCAACGCAACGTCAGCCAGATATTTCGCGGGCGAAAAAGATGTTGCATTGGGAGCCATCAGTGCCACTACGAGAAGGCTTGCAAAAAACTATTGCGTGGTTTGAAGGCATCGATTTATCCCAATGGAGTCCCCCAACTCCAAACTGGGAGGGCGGGCTTATTGAGAGTTCGTAGCGCAAAACTGACGACATATTGTCAGTAGCACCATCGTTTTTAGTCGAATAGTAAAGAAAAGTACCGAATAACTACCGAACAACGCTTGACATCGCCGATGTTTATGTCATCCTACCGTAAACCTAACAAACACGGTACTAAAGGAGCATTGGCTGAAATGGCATTATTAAGCAGAAACGGGAAAAAATCGAAATCACTACGAAAAACAGCAACTTCATCAGAAACTCCCGCAAAGGGCGGTATCGTACAAAGCGGTAGAACAACAGATTCAACTAATATAAATAGCGCAGGAAGCACTGCGACTGAACCACGGAAGGCGAAGAATTCAATGGCTTTTAAAACAGCAACAAAAAAGAAAACTAAGGCACCAATTAAGGCAAAAGTAACAATCGAAGATAAGGGAAAAGTACAAGCACTTGAAAATGCGTTATCTCAAATAGATAAAACATTTGGCTCTGGTGCAATTATGCGGCTTAATGGCGATAACATCTCAGTTATTCCTGCGATCTCGACTGGGGCAATTAGTTTGGACTTGGCGCTGGGCGGGCGAGGCATGCCTCGTGGTCGAATCATCGAAGTCTTCGGACCAGAATCATCAGGCAAGACAACGCTTGCACTGAATGTAGTAGCGCAAGCCCAAAAGGGTGGCATCGCTGCATTCATTGATGCAGAGCACGCGCTTGATCCTACATGGGCAAAGAAACTCGGTGTTGATATTGATGCGCTTCTTGTTTCACAACCAGACACAGGTGAGCAGGCATTGGAAATTTGCGAAATGCTCGTTCGCTCCAACGCTGTGGATGTAGTCGTAATTGACTCCGTCGCGGCATTAATACCGCGTGCTGAAATTGAAGGCGAAATGGGCGACACGCATGTTGGCTTGCAAGCTCGATTAATGAGTCAAGCAATGCGGAAACTAACTGGTGCGATTTCAAAGAGCGATTGTATGGTTATTTTCATAAATCAAATTCGTGAGAAAATTGGTGTGATGTTTGGCAGTCCAGAAACAACACCTGGCGGTCGCGCTCTCAAGTTTTATTCTTCGATCCGAGTGGATATCCGTCGTATTGGCTCAATTAAAGATGGCGACACCGTAATTGGTAACCGAGTCCGAACTCGCGTCGTGAAAAACAAGACTGCACCACCGTTCCGCACTGCTGAATTTGACATTATGTTCAACGAAGGAATTAGTATCACAGGCGATTTGTTAGATCTCGCGGTTGAAGATGGCATTATAGACAAGAGCGGTTCATGGTTTAGTTATGGTGAAACTCGTCTCGGTCAAGGTCGCGAAAATTCAAAGCTATTCATTGCTGAGAATTCTGAAATGTATGAAGAAATCAAACAGAAGGTCCTCGTTGCCCGCGGTGTCGCCGATACCACTGCTAAGAGTGTTGAAACCAAGACAGCAGTAAAAGCTGAACCTAAGGACGATTCTAAGTAATACGGTTTTACTAAAACTACTCCAAATAGCGTGCGTCCCAGAAATGGGGCTCACGCTGTTTTACTATGCGGATTGCTGTTATCGTGTACGTACGTGCAAGATAACACTTTATTTCTGGTCGTTTCGTTTCTGAAATCAATTCCTAAGTTAGCAAATAGAGGCAGGGGATTGAGCGCACTTTTAATAGCCCAATTTATGGGAGCTGCGAATGACAATATATTAAAAACATTGTTGGGTTTTGCAGTCGTACGAGGAATGTGGGCTGGCAAACTTGGAGAGGGCGGGCAAGGCTTAATAGCACTTTGCTTGTTTATTCCATTTATACTTTTTTCTGGGTGGGCGGGACCGATTGCTGATCGCTATTCAAAGCGAACGATTTCGGTCTTAATGAAATGGGTTGAGATACCACTGGCAATTGCAGCAGGTGTTGGTTTTGTTACTGGGAATTTTTGGCTTGCGGCAATTTCAATGCTCTTCCTCGCAACGCAATCGACTTTTTTCAGCCCTGCAAAATATGGAATGATTCCAGAAATAGTTCAAACAGAAAACGTTAGCCGAGCAAATGGCGTTTTGAACATGACAACGAATGTCTCAATTATTACAGGCATGCTGATTGCTGGAATTGTCAGCGACAAATTACAGCAAGAATCAATGTCATTAGTAGACATGTGGTTGCCAGGAATAGTGTTGACAGGAGTTGCAGTCGTTGGGCTTCTCGCAATCGTATGGTTGCCGAAACTTGAAGCGATGGAACCACACTCGCACGTGCCTTCTAATCCGTTCGCAACATATATCGTAACAGGTAGGAAAATGTGTACGTCGCCCCTTATGCAAATCGCAACAGCATGGGCTCTCTTTTATTTACTTGCAACGATTGTCCTTTTGTTAGTTACAGAGTTAGGCGCACTCCTAAATGTGACTGATACAAAAGTTTCATATCTTCTTGCTTCAATTGGAATATCGGTGGGCTTTGGTTCACTGCTTGCTGGGTTTTTGTCTGGCAGGAAAATACAAATTGGTCTTTCGAAATTTGCAGCCATTGGGATGGCATGTTCGATGTTAGTCGCTGGATTAGCGCCAGTTTCGTATGTACTCATTTTGATTTGCCTTGTTTCCTTAGGATTGTTTGCGGGTTTATACGCAGTTCCTCTTCAATCGATGATGCAGTTATTGCCAAAGCCAGATCATCGGGGCAGGGTATTAGCGACATCGAATGCATTATCTTTTTTGTTTATGGCTGTTGGCTCTTTGTTGTATTGGATTACTAGACCGCTATTCGGAGATTCTCCACAATACATTTTCCTCGTTTGTGCTCTTGTTGGCGTGTGTGCATGGCTTATCGTGATACGAATTCCTTCTGCCCCATTGCTTTTAAATGATTACAATATGACACATGAATGACCTTGCTATTTATTTAGACAACAATGCAACTACGCAACCGCTTGCGGAAGTTACGGAGGCAGTTCATTGTGCGATGAATAGATTTTGGGGGAATCCATCAAGCATTCACCGAATTGGGCAAGAAGCAAGGCAACAAGTCGACCTTGCGCGAGAGGCAATCGCAAAACTTGTTGGAGCAAAACCAGCAAGCATTCTTTTTACATCAGGTGGTACGGAGGCAGCAAATTTAGCAATCCAATCTGCGTGTTCAGTGCGCTCAGATAGAAAATGTTTAGTTACAAGCCAAATTGAACACGCGGCAGTTGGTGAATTGATGGATCGTTTGCAAGAAGATGGAATGGAAGTAATTCGAATTCGAAATGACCGAGATGGTGTTTTCTGCATGGACCACTTACAAGAAATTCTCGAATCGCGAGCAGCGGAGATTGCTGTTGTTTCTTTAATGTGGTGCAATAATGAGACCGGAGTCATCGAACCAATCGAAGAGGCATCTGAATTGTGCATTAAGCACGATGTTCTTTTGCATAGCGATGGCACGCAGTGGGTTGCAAAAATGCCGGTTGATGTTGGCGCAGTTCCAGTTGATTTATTGTCTTTCGCCGCGCATAAGTTTCATGGTCCAAAAGGCGTTGGCGCTTTGTATGTTCGGCCAGGGCTTTCCATTACTCCACTAGTAACAGGCGGTCCGCAAGAACGTGGCAGAAGAGGCGGAACAGAAAATGTTCCGTCGATTTTGGGCTTTGGAGTTGCAGCAAAAAAAGCTTCGCTTTGGTTGAACGCTGAAAATATTTCAAAGATGGAATCACTTCGAGATGAATTCGAAACGAAAATAATTTCAAAATTTCCTAAGGCGCATATAAATTCAAGTGGTGCTAAGCGCGCTTGGACAACAAGTTCAATTTCTTTTCCTGGCGTCAAAGGCGAACTCTTATTGTTGATGTTGTCAGAGCGTGGAATTTGCGCGTCCTCTGGTTCAGCATGTTCAAGTGGTGCGTTTAAAAATTCCAAAGTGATTGAAGCAATTGGAATGCCAGACGATGGTTTATGGGGAGCGATTAGATTTAGTTTTGCCCGCACGACTACTGCTTTAGAATTAGATAGAACGATTGATGTACTAATGGAAGTTTTTGAGACAATTAAACTTCTTGAATCAAGCAGCGTTGCTTCTTCGTGATTATTAAAAGTACACTTACGTCGTACCTCTGCTAATTCAGTTAGCAGAGCAGCTGACTCTTAATCAGCTCATAGGTGTAATAATCTTCACAATGCAGAGTGTGTACAATAAATATTGATCTAAGACACACTATTCTGCTTGTATGGCACTGTAAAGATTAGAGCAAAGCGTCAAAAGCTTGAAGCACAGGCTTGAGTTGTCTTTTGTAATTTGTCCAACGATCTACCGCCTCCGTGTGCATGGGACGGCGAACCTGTTCGGCTGATGGAGTCATTACCGTCCTCGTAGACTCGTGGAACGACAAGGTATTTGGATTTGGTTCCAATCCTAGAAAGGCAAGTACTCTATTGGTCTCGGCAGTCTGATTCTTAGTTAGAGATTCGTACGACACATCAAGGTGTCTACTTGGGACCTTCTCAAGCCAATGAGAACAAAAACTGTCATGTGCTTGTCGAACAACAATTAGATCCTCGAGTCGCCAGGCCCAGGGCTTATACACTGGGTGTAAAAAGATAGAAAGTAGATTGTCTGCAGGGTTGCGCCGTATCCAAATAAAACGAGAATTGGGAAGTAAAACTGTAAGAAAACCAACCATTAAATCAAGACCGAGCGCCTTATTCACAATCCTATCTCCTGCAACTCCAGTTGCTTTAATCATGTCAAGATACCTATCTGCCAATGGATCTAGTATGTCAGACCTTGCATCTGTTAGGGCCATGGGGAAGGGTTGATTTAATTGGTAACTTAGATCTTCAGCTAAAATGAAAGGGTCCTGTCGTTCCCCAAGACCACCGCCTTGTGGATGACTTGCGATAATTTGCTCGAGCATCGAGGTTCCGCTTCTGGGCATACCGATGATGAAGATGGGTCGGCTACTTTTACTATTGGAATAAGCCAGGTTTTTAAGAGTATTGCAATCAAAAAACGACATGAGTTCATCGGCTTTTTTTATATAAAGATCAGAGTCAAATGCACGCGGTGTTGAGTTACTCACGACCTCCGCAGTAGCAAATGCCTTTTCATATTCACCTATATGATCTTGCATTCGAGCGAGGCCTAGCCCTATTTTTTCACGATCTTTTTGGTTAAGATTGTTTATGGCGAGTACTTTCTCGGACTCATCTATTGCTTTTTCATAATGACCTTGTCGGCGTAGAAGTTCTAACTCAAAAGCGATGATGCGTGGAGTGCGCCCCTCAACTGCGATAAGATCTGCCACTATTGGACTAATTTCATCTATTTTGCCGTGCCGCTGAAGACACATTACTTTAAGTCCATTAAGGTTGTGCAGCAAAATAGATCCCGAGGGTGCGTTTACTTTGTCTATTTCAGCCAATGCCTCGTCGAGTCGTCCAAGAGAGTACAGGGCATGAATACGCCCGAAGAGTAGTTGTTCCGTTGGCTGTTTCGTTAGTGCTGTCTCTACCGCAACTAGCACACCGACTGGATCATTGCGAGCTCCATAAACTTTAGCAATAAGTTGATGAACTATTGGATTATCTGGTTGCTGTTTTCGCACTTGCTCGATAGTTGCTGCTGCTGCTGCAAGTTGACCAGATTGGAGCAAACCCAAAACGGTCTCAATTGTTGGATTCAAGTGTGAAGTTTGATTCTTTTTTTCTGGCACGCAATTGAACTCCTAAAATCAATAATTGAATTCTGTAACCAAATTATCTGACAAGATGAATAGTACCATCAACTCACAATTTGATGATCGAGATTTTTCAAAGAGTCCCTCTGAAATTGGAAGTACCGAACACTTTGCCAGTTCTTCAGGCGGGTCTTTTAAGTTCACGTATTGGATTATTATCTCGATGATCATTCTCAACGCATCAGATTCCAAATTGTTTGAGTGTTGAGCTGGAATGTGTGGTATTTGAGAAAAGCGCCATTGCTATTAAAAGTCTTTCAATTAATTTAATCGTCAGAGCTAATGCAAAGGGCGATTTTACTCTTATTATTGGACGGACATGTTTTTACTACAAAAAACCGTAATATCTTTGCTCATAGTGTCGTTAGAGGTATACTGAAGAACTCAATGTATAAACGATACGGCATCTTAACGAACATGATTGCCATAGTGCTTACAATCACTATGTCAATTTGTTGCTGCATTGTCAAAACTGCAACCGGTTCAACTACTTCATGTTGTGCTGTTGAAATTGCTGAAACAAAGTCATGCAATCAGCAGACACCGTCTTGTTGTCAAAAGCAACCAGCCCCTGAAGAGGATTCAGAAAACGAACCATGTTGCGAAGAATGTAACTGTATTACTGTAGGCACAATCCTTACGCAAAATTGGGCCCCCCCAACTGATTTGATTGGTGTTGATACTCCAGCTTTATTCTTCACAATTAATATTTTTGGAGTAGATCAGTATGTTGCCAATGCAATACACGGCCCTCCTAAATATGACCCACATATTCTTGGGTACAGCAGCGCGCCTTCCATGCGCGGTGTAGTCATTCTCCAAGTCTAAACCACATACGTCACTTTCGCTCACAGCTATTTGGTTGTGATTGTTGATGTCTATGTGTAAAGGACTTTTAAATGGTACTACATTCCAGCAGAACTAGTCTGCAAATTACAATTCAATGCATTATTGCGACATTCTTAACTGGCTGCGCATCATCTATTGATGCCACCAAAGATGTGAATTCAGCCACCATGCTCGCAACTACCCGTTTGCCAGTGCTGATTGATGAGTCACTCGCCTGGAATCCAAGCGAACCACTGTCCGTCGATGCTGCTATTTCATATGCAATCATGCACGATGCACTTCTGCAGCGTGACATGGCAATCATCGTTCAGCGACGCGCTGAAATTGCGCAGGCTGAGTTACCAGCTAACCCTACATTCTCTGGCGCTTTTGGCGTTGCGATTGATGGTTTAGCAGGTGCACCAATCATTATGCAAGGCATGCAGGGCTTGAGTTGGTTATGGACAAGACCAGATCGAATTGCCGCTTCCGAACAGACTTTGCAACAAGCCATACTAACGGCAGCAAACCGCACAGTGATTATTGTTGCCGAAGTTCGCACTGCTCACGCAGAAGTTTCGGCGAATATGCTCCATGCTCAAGCTGTCGAATCGAGCGTGTCACTTTCAAACAAAGCAATTGACATCACTTTAGAACTTGTTGCCGCTGGCGAAGCATCTTTAGATGAAATTGACGAACTCACACTTGCATTAGAAAAAAGCAAACACCTCTTGCTTTCGAAAAGGAAGGCACTGCAACTTTCAAAACTGAAATTACTTGAAGCAATGGGTTGTCCTGATTACATTGAGTTGGTTTCGATTATTCCAAACGACTTTAGTGCCCAGCCTGCCATATTCAATGAACGAACCCTGCTTGAACTAGCTATTAAAAATCGTCTAGATTTAGCAACGAAGCGCGCTGTTGTTCAGCAGAGATCCGCTGAACTTGGTCTCGCTAATCCACTGCTTCTCTCTGGAACTATTGGTTTCAATGAAAACTTTGCCGACCGACAGGCAATTATGGCTGGTGGTTCGGTCACGATTGCGCTAGATGGTGATGCAAAGGAGGCAATTGCAGATTCAAAACTCAAACAAGCAGAATTGAATTACATTGATGCTCTTCGAACAGTGCAGTATGAAGTTCGGTCAACACTTGAACAATACCTAGCAGTTCAAGAGCAATCTGAAGTGATAGATGCTGCGCTCATTACAACAACAAATATGCGGCTTAGTCGTGCAAATGACACGCTTCATCATGGGGAACTGCACCCACTCTCACTTATCCCTCTTCAACAAGAAGTTCTAGATGCAAACATCCTTGCTGTTGAAGACAAACTTACACTTGCCATAACACGATTTAAACTTGAACTCGCTGTAGGTGGTACTTTTCGAGATATAACACAATGAACACACAAACAATTCCACAACCAAAAAAACAATTTGTCACTCGGCTTGGCGTTCCTCTTGCAATCATTTTGACAACCGTATGTATCCTTGTCTATGCGAGTTGGGAATCAATTCGACCTGCAATAATGGTTGAAGCAGTCACTGTCGTAATGAGGAATGTCGAAACTAGCACCCCGCAATCAGCAACAGCAGAGCAGGGATCAATTGTGCAAGCACCAGGCTGGGTAGAAGCAGAGCCTTATTCTGTCTTTGCTGGAGCTCTTACTGCGGGCATCATTGAATCTATACTTGTTCTTGAGGGTGATGTAGTTAAAAAAGGACAACCAGTTGCGAAACTTATTTCTGATGATAATAAACTGGCATTAAAGGCAGCTGGAGCAACCGAGTCGCTTTGGTTGGGCAAACTCAAGGTAGCAAATGCAAAGATGCTAGAACTCGCTGATGAATACAAACGAAAAAAACCGCTTGCAGAATCTGGCGCACTTGCCCAAGGACCAGTTGAACGACTTCGACTTCGACAGAGGACAGGAGCAGCAAATATAACTATCGCTCAAGCGTCATTACAAGAAGCAAGTATTGCAAAGGAAGCAGCCCAGCTTGCTCTTGATCGATGTGTTGTTCGATCACCAATCGATGGAGTTGTCATGGAACTCCTTGCATCACCTGGATCCGTAATTCGTTTTGGTAGTGGCGAGCACTCCACACACATTTTGCATTTGTATGACCCAGAGCAATTGCAAGTTCGCGCAGATGTACCGTTGTCGGATGCCGCCCGTGTTGGTGTTGGGCATCCTGCTCAAATTATTGTTGATGTCTTACCCAACATACTATTTGAAGGTGAAGTATTACGATTTGTTCATCGTGCAGATCAACAGAAAAATACTGTTGAGGCAAAAGTAAAAATAATAAATCCGTCTCCACTGCTCAAGCCGGACATGCTTGCTCGAGTTAAAATTTTGCAACCAATACGAGAAGCTGACGATGCTGGAACATGGACAGAGCAACATGTTTTTATTCCAAAATCTGCGATTGCAACTATTTCAAATCCTGTTGTGTGGATTGTTGCTGACATAAATAAAGGAATTGGGAACGCACAACTTGCGACACTTGTCCTTGGCGAACAAGAATTCGATGGCTGGATTGAAGTTTTATCCGGCCTTTCAACGGGCGATCGAATCATTACAAGCGATATCAACTTTAAACAAGGCGATCTCGTTCAAATTTTAGGAGGTCAATAGAATGACACTCATTGAATGTAAAAATGTAACAAAACATTATTACCGTGGTACAGAACAAATCACTCCATTAAAAAATCTGAACCTCACCATCGACCGAAGCTCATTTGTCGCACTTATGGGTCCGTCGGGTTCCGGAAAAACAACGTTGTTGAATTTAATTGCCGGTATCGACCGTCCTAGCGAGGGTGAACTTAACATAGAAGGCACTCCTATTCACACGCTTGGGCGAAATAAATTAGCACAGTGGCGGTCAGAACATATTGGCTATATCTTCCAACTCTATAACCTCATACCTGTCCTTACTGCCTACGAAAATGTTGAACTTCCACTTCTACTGCATTCTATTTCGCGGAAGGAGCGGCACCAACGAGTTTCACATGCTCTTGATGTGGTTGGAATTAGTGATAGGTACGAACATTACCCTCGCCAACTTTCAGGTGGGCAAGAGCAGCGAGTTGCGATTGCTCGAGCTATTGTGACTAACCCAACCATCTTGCTTGCTGACGAACCAACAGGCGACCTCGACCTTGAGACAGGTACTTCGATTATGGATTTGCTCAAAGAGTTACAAACAAATCAGGGGCAGACAATAGTCATGGTGACACATGACCCTCGAACGACTGATTGGGCAAATACCGTATTGCACCTTGAAAAAGGTCAACTTATTGAGCAGGTGACAACATGAAAATGCTTCGAGTTATCCCAACTGTCTTAAAACAAATCAAACGATCGCCAATTCGGACAAGTTTGACACTTGGTGGTATTGCTGTTGCAATGTTTCTCTTTATCATGGTTGAATCTATGCGGACTGGCGTGAAAGCGGCAACCGAAATTACTGCCAACGATACAACATTGGTTGTCTATCGAGAAAATCGATATTGTCCTTTCTCAAGTCGACTACCTCAATATTATGAAGATCGTATTGAAAAAATAGATGGCGTTGCAAGTGTTGTTCCAATAAAGGTTCATATTTCTAATTGCGGCGCATCACTTGATATTGTGACGTTTCGTGGTGTCCCACGCGATTCCATTCAGCATGCCATGGCTAAGGACGGCCTCATTGTTGATGGTTCCATCGAAGCGTGGGAAAGGCGCGGTGATGGAGCAATCGTCGGCTCTGCGCTTGCAAAACGACGTGGCATAAAGGTTGGCGATAGATTTTCAGCAGCTGGTATTGAAGTATTTGTTGCAGGCATCCAAGAAACGGAACAAGCACAAGATAAAAATATTGCACTTGTGCAACTACCGTTCCTTCAGGAAGCTGCTCGTAAAGGGGGAACAGGAACAATTGTGACGCAATTCAATGTACAAGTTGATAATCCAAATGAACTAGATAGTATTGCATCATCTATTGATGAAACATTTGCGCATGATGAGCATCCGACCTCAACATTTCCAGAAAAAGCATTCGTTGGTCGAGCTGCTCGCGATATCGTGCAACTTTCTGAAGTCGCTGGGCTCCTTGCATGGGGCGCACTCGCCGCTGTGTTCGCATTAGTTGCAAACGCCGTTGCGCTTGCCATGCGCGATAGAGTTCGCGACCACGCCGTATTACAGACTCTAGGATACACCGGTTGGTTAATTGGCTGGATGGTGCTTCTTGAAGGTGTGTTCATTGCACTAGCAGGTGGCATTTTTGGTGGTATTGCGGCGTTCGTGGCTGTGCAACTAGGTCAATTTACCATGACGATGGAAGGCGTAAACATTGAAATCGCAAGTGATCCAACAGCTGCCATCGTAGGGGTTGCACTTGCACTAGCACTTGGTATGTTTGCAGCAATGATTCCTGCACTCCGACTTGCTCGAACAGACATCGCATCCTGTTTTAGGGCTGTGTAAGAAAGGTAATCAATGAAATTATTACCCTTTGAATATGCAACTCGAAACCTCGGCCGCTCCCCGGTTCGTCTACTACTTACGGTCTTTGGAAGTGGACTCGTTGTTCTTCTTGTCATGATTGCGGGTAGTTTCATGGTAGGTATGCAGGCGACTTTAGATGTCAGCGGGTCGAATAATAATATTATGCTTTTAGGCGCAGGTAGTGAGGAAAGCGTTGAACGAAGTGAGGTCGGTATGGATACCGCAGGCATTGTTGCAGGAAGTATCGATGGGCTTCGTTTTCGTGCAGGAGTTGAGGGTATTTCGCCCGAAATCCATATCCAAATGCCAATTCTTGTTGATGGCGAAGATAGGCTTATACTTATTCGTGGCATACGACCTGAGGCATTTCTCGTGCATGATCAAGTAAGCATTATTACAGGCCACGCACCACGCAATGGTCGAAACGAACTATTAGTTGGCAAACTTGCAGCGCAAACACTTGGCTACAACGAAGCAGCAGATGCAATTGGTAAGAAAGTAATGCTTGATGATGATGCGTACACCATTTCAGGTGTACTCGAAGCGGGCGGTGGCATTGCTGAGGGAGAAATGTGGACATCACTTACCGATCTTCAAATAACAGCTCAACGCAATACACTCTCATGCATCATTGTGTCTCTTGACCAAGCGAAAGCCAGTGACCTTGACATGTTTGCAGCGAGCCGGATTGATTTAGAGCTGGCTGCAATTTCTGAAGACGATTATTTTGCAGCCCTTTCACAGTTTTATAAGCCAATCGAAATGATGGTGGTGATGACATGCATCATGATTGCTATTGGCGGCATGCTTGGTGGATTTAATTCAACATACGCTGCGTTTGCAAGCCGTGTTAGAGAAGTCGGGACGCTGCAAACACTTGGCTATAAACGGAGCGCCATAGCCCTCTCGCTAGTTCAAGAATCAATTCTTTCTGCATCTATTGGCGCTATCATTGCATGCGTGATTTCGATGCTTGTCCTCGATGGTTTTACAGTGCGATTTTCAATGGGAATATTTACATTGTTTATGACTCCCAAAGTTGTTACACTTGGTGTCGGATCTGGTCTGATGCTCGGTATTATTGGCGCAATCGCCCCAGCCATCCGTTGTTTACGTTTACCAATCCCAGAAGCGCTTCGCGCATCAGAATAATAAGGAACTCATATGAAACAAATATTCACAATTTTAGTAGTAGCCGCACTCACTGCATGTGGCGGAAAAGAAGAAAGCAATGTACAGCCGACAGTTGCTTCCCTAGAATTACCTAGTTCATTCTTTACAGCAAGTCGTTCAAGCGATGTTAAAGATCTTGTTGAAGTAAAGAAGACAGCAAAGAAAGGGGATGCTGTTACATTCCTAGCTCGAATCGGCGGTCGAGGGAATGCTTCATTTGTAAAAACACTCTCGATGATGATAGTGGCAGATCCGACACTTCTTTCGTGTGAACTTGTAAGTGATGAGAGCCGTTGCAGTACACCAGAAGACTATTGTTGCGAAGATCAAGAATCACTTGCTTTAGGGCTTGGCACAATTCGCTTTATGGATGAAAAAGGTGAGTTGTATCCCTTTTCAATTGAAGACAGCCATGGGCTTGAAGCTTTAAAGTATGTAATCATCACAGGGAATGTCGTTGACATAAACGATAGTGGAGTATTCGTTGTCGATGCAAGTAAGGTCTGGGTTGGTGGAAAACCATCGTATGACAATAATAGACAGGGAAGCATGTAAGGCAGTCTCCAAGAATGCGAAAGCGGTATTGTGAGTTTTCTCATCTTCTGCACATTATGCAGTATTTGAAACACCACACATTCCCCATATAAAGGGTTATCTGTGGTGTTCGGAGGGATGTTTGAGTTGTTTTTTATTCAACAAACCCATAATTGGACCAGAAATGCCTGTTTTTATGTTTGCATTCAATCCAAAAAACCAT
>JABIWU010000035.1 GCA_018701395.1 Phycisphaerae bacterium
ATTTCTTCTGATGGTACTGAAATGAGTGAAGAAGAAATTGAAGAGTTAATCGCATCGGGTGAATTGCAAACAGCAGTTGAATTTTCAACTGACGGCTCAACCGAAGTCAGCGGAAGCTTTGCTGTTGGCAGAACAATGAACGAAGTAGAAGTCGATGAATTTGATGAAACCGAATTGAATAACATTTTTATGCGTAGTGGTGCAGTATTACCAGAGCCGATTACTCCGACATTTCCAAAGCGAGCTTCATCTGTTCTTGGCCTTGAAGATAATAGTGAATTTATTATTACTTCTATCTACGATGATTACCGTGAAAGTTATGCTGAGGCAAAAAAAACAATCTCCATGAAATCAATGGAAACACAGAATGATAAAACCCTATCTTCTGGTGCACGGATGCGGAAGACTAGAGAAGACAATGATAAAGCAGCCGGTGTAGTTGCTCAACTTGATGTATCTTTTTTTGATGACATTGCAACGATCACGGGACTTGACCGCGAAGACGTAAATTTAAAAATGTTAGAAAATCATCGTCAGCGGCAACGTACTTCAGCACCAGATAACGCATTTGGTTGGCGAGGAAGCGAGGGTGACTCTATCGACTTGGTTGGACTCTATGTGATGTCGGATGAATCAGATGCGCTCTTTGACGGTTTGACAGCAACATCTAGCACTACCATCCATGCTGCGATGCAAAAGTATCACAGTAACGTAGTTGGAGCGCACGATGCTTATGTTAAAGCAACGTATGAATTGAACCATTTGCAAGATGCACTTTGGGTAATGGATGAGGCAAATTCACAAGGAGGCGGTACCGAGGTTGTGCAAAAGCGTTGGCGTGATTCGTTATTAAGCGTTAGAGATACAAAGAGAGAATTAATGCTAATCAATCAAAATGTTATGGACACGATCTTGCGTACGATAGATGACTCAGATTCTTGGAAAGTTCGTATGGAGTTTGTAACAAAGGCATATCCTGAAGTGTTTAAAAAAGGTTCTGATGCAACACCAATGTTAAGCGCTGCGAAATCAATTACTACTTTAGATGCATCTCAACAAAGTAAACTTGAGACAATTGCTTCAGCATATAAATATGATTATTGGAATTTGTGCGAGCGGATGATTGAGAATTACCAGTCAGATGCAAGTTCAAAAGGTGGCGAGGGTATGATGAGTAAAGATGATGTTCACCGCCAAATTCAATTTGAAACGTTACGATTCGAGCGCAAAGAAATGAATGATAGGCTTCAAATGCGATTAAGAATGGTGCTACTTAAGGACCAAATTAAGCATGTGCCTGGACTTAGGCCATCGGTTGCAACTGCTAGCGAGTGGTCGGACTGATAGTAGCAATAACTTCCAGAGGATGTAAAAGAGAAATGTTTTCGATTCTCTTTGCTTGGCTATAACAGGAATACCCTGTGGTTAGTGCGTAGATAATTTTTCAAGCATTAATGCAAGAATGCTACCACACTAATTTTACGGGCAAGGACCCCATGAGGCAACAACTGTTAACAAATCACTCACGTCAACAACACCATCATTATTAACATCTGCCGATGGGTCATTCGTTCCCCAAGCAGAAATGATTGCAAGAAGATCTCCAACAGCAATTGAACCATCACCATCAATATCTTCTGGGCAATTCACAACAACGGCTGTTGAATTGAAGTAAATACCAACACCAGGTCCGTCTACTCCTTGGTCAATGATTGAAGCGAGGTCTTCAAGCCCATCACCATCAAAATCACCATGTTCTACAAGAGTTGGCGAACTTCCCGATCCAGCAGTATCACCTTCCGAAAGGATAATAGTTTCACCGGCTGAAGGCGTATCATTTCGGATTACAGTAAGTTCACGGTTGCTAGACAACACGCCGATTGCTGAAACGACAAGGTCAGTATCACCATCATTATCAAAATCATGTGCAACAAGTGAACTTGGACTGGAGCCAACAACAAATGTAGAGGCGTTACCTAATTCTGTACCAGATCCAAGAAGAACGCTGAGCGAATCACTACCTTCATTGACGGTTATGGCATCTGGGAAGCCGTCAAAATCAAGATCTGCAAAATGTAATTCAACGGGTTCACTACTTGATGGGAGTGGGTTTCCAATAACAGACATCGGAGGAGTGGAACCTGCTCCTGTACCTCTAAGTACACGAACTTCTTCGCTTGGTGAATCAAGTATTACAAAGTCAAGATCTTTATCGTGATTGACATCGCTTGGTTCAATATCACCCGCAAGAGGAATACTGATTGAACTTGTATGCGAAAAATTTATTGTTCGCGAACGAAAAGACGAAGAGTTGGTTAAAACTGATCCGTTGAATGAACTGCATGCAACAAAAATATCATCTCTGGTGAGTCCAATTTCTTCAACATAATCTCCAACCGCTATATGCATTGGACCAATATCTGTTGAAACATCTGTTTTTGTAAAGATTCCGCTATTGTCATTTGACAAAATGGAGACGGTATTACTTCCATTATTTGCGATGACTAAATCGTTTGTGGAACCATCAGAATTAAAATCGCCAATCTCAATATCCATAGGATCGATGCCTACAGAAATTGGTGTTCCCTCAGTAAATCCAAGCCAGGTGTTTCCACTCATTCCGTTATTAATCAGAATCACAACGCTACCATTTGCTCCACCAATATTTTGAACTGTCATTGCAATATCGGGGTTCGAGTCACCATTTAAGTCTGCTACAACCATATCAGTGGGGATAATTGATGACGCTAAATCCTGAGCATTTTCAGCACCAAATAAAATTGGTCCTGTAGTTTCAACTATAACTCCACCACCTGCGTGAAAGGCAGAAGGGTTCGCCCACCGAATAGCAAGATTTGAGGGAAGCCCGCTTGAGTAGACAAGAGAAGGAGAGCCAGAAGAGGTATCGGCAACGACTAGGTCAAATGTATCACCAGCAGAAGCCGTGTAATCTCCACCCCATTTCAGATCAATTGAGCAAGCCATATCTGCAGCGCCAAAAACTATTAATGCATCGTAATCTACACCTTGGCTTGTTCCTTGTATATCAAAACCAATTGAACCAACAAGGTTGCCAGTAGGATTGCGTTTTTCCATATTTATTAAATCGCCATTGAGGGTAAATTCACCAACGCCTCTGCCAGAAGGTTCTAACTTACCGCCAAGATTTATAAGATCGCTAGTTGAAACACCATCAAACCCAAGGTAGGAGTTATCAAGAAGAATAATTTTTGGAGCATACAGTGCGATATTATCCTCGAAAGTTACCTCGCCTTGGAATAATGTAACATCTGCTGCAGTTTGTACGGTTCCACCACCATGAAATCGTAAGGTGGAGGGTTGATCGGTTCCGCCTACTACAATTGGGTTCGAAGTAGCATCAAGTTGAAACAATGAGCCAACTAAATCAATTTCGACATTACCCGCCGAAACAACTAATTTATTTATTGCTAATTGATCCAATAGTTGTGTAGGCATGGGGTCAATGGAGTTGAATAACAAATTCGACCAAGTGGTTTGCTTCCAAAAAGGCAACCAGTTTTGTGGGTTTTCGAGGACGCCACCACTTGAGGGTCCATTCCAAATGTAAATATTGTTACTGTCGAACGCAAGTTCATACGCTCCCATGTCGACGACTGCGCCACTGCCATCGGCGGTGTATGGGTCATCTAAAATCCGATCGTTTCCTCCAAGGCCCAAAAGTGTTGTTACTACTGCATTGTCAGCCACATCAATACAAGGTGAAAGCGGTAATAATTGAAAGTTCTCATCGCCGGTTCTTGCTTGACCGTCCGCACCAAATTCGTTCATAAACAATGGATTTAAAGTAATATTTCCTAGGTCATCTAAAGTGTCAGGTAAGTTTTCGACACAATTGTATCTCCCAAGCCATGATCCAGATTGGACTATTATTTGACTATTCTCGCCATTAACATCTGTGTTTCCCCAGAAAATACTATTGAAACAGGTTGCCGTTCCGCCAGTTAAAATTAAACCCCCACCAAAATCAGCTTCGTTTTGTGTGATAGTTGTGTTTATCAATGTGGATTGTGAATTGCCGTCGCTCATAAATGCTGCGGCATCATGAGCGGAATTCCCAACAATCAGAGAATTTGTAATAGATGTCAGCCCGTTGTTATATAGAGCTCCGCCGTACGTGAGTGCAGTGTTACTAGAAAAAACCGTTCGATCCAAACTGACGCCGTCGGTTGCTGAATACACAGCAACTGCTCCGCCTATTGAAGCGACATTAGATTTAAAAGCACAATAATGAACAAATGGAAACGATGAAATTCCAGCAGGATAATTCCAAACTAAAAGACCAGCGCCATAATTATTAACTGCACCAGAGTTTGCGTGACCCGAAACTATGATAAGCCCATCTAAAATAGGAGCATTTGCTATGGCACCATCCGCTTGAACTACATGGTATGCATTTTCGCTATTGTCACCACCAGTGTCATCATCTCCATTAAGGTCGCCAGAAAGGAATACTCTATAAATATAAGGGAGCCTATCAGAGAGGGAATTTTCATTTCCTTGAAAACCGCCGTACAGTTCGATATTAGATCTCAGGCGGAAAGACGCTTCACGTAAGTCAGTCGTACCATTTGTGTCAGTGGGGATATACAAACCTTCAGCAATCCAAATTTGGTCATTCCCGGTTGCAATATTGAGTGCATCTTGCAAAGTATTAAATGCAGATGACCAATCCGAGCCAGAACCCGGAGATGGATTGTCTATATCGACATACCAAATGTTGACGCCGCTTCCCGCAGGTGGATCAATAGTTAATATCCCGGGCCCAGTGGTACCATTGAAGCCTCCAATGCGGATGTAATATGGAACTTGAGCAGTTAAACTGTACTCAAGAGCAGAATGGTAAGGTTGGCAACCGCTTTCAGTTGGAGCATCCCCGTTACATGCAACTTGCAAAGTGCAACTGCTTTCGTATAGTACCATCGACGTGTCGAAACTGGTTGCGTCACATGTAGTGAAGTTGTGAACCCCAGAATCTGTCGGAACAAATTTAAACCAAACATCAGGGCTAGAAGTCCAGTTAAGATAAGTACCAGGGCATTGTGACTCATCTGGTTCTGGCAAAGTTGGAGTATTGTTTGTTGTGTCAAAACTGTTTAGTCCAACAATGGCATTGATTGGGTCTGTACAGAAATCGCCAAGACCGCCCGCATAAACACCACTTTGAAAAAGTATTAGCGCTGAAATTACCTTGATTATACTTCTCATTTTTCTCGCCTATGTCTAGATTTTATTCTCTCAAATAATAAACACTATGGAATGCAATAATTTACTATGGCACATATCGCTAACAAAGTCGAGAAAAAATGCTTAAATAACGTATTTTTCTGTGTTAAATAGCCATGTGTTCAAAATTGATTCAAAAATCGACATAATAAAAACCCCATTGAAATTTAATCCAAATGGGGCTTTAAATCGGGGTGACAGGATTTGAACCTGCGGCCTCTTGTTCCCAAAACAAGCGCTCTGCCAAGCTGAGCTACACCCCGTGGTAAATGACGGGAGGGGGGCATTCTACATGAATTTAGATAATCAATCCCAGTTGAATACGCCTTTTTTCCAAGCGTAAATATACGCAATGATCGAGGTTCCAAGGAAAAACAGAATTCTTCCGAGGAATAATGTTGCTTCTTCGCTGCCTTGGGCGAGTTGAGAAAAATCAACTGCCCATGGGTAAAGAAAGATAATTTCAATATCAAAGACTAAAAAGGTCATTGCTAAGATGTAAAAACGAATATTAAATCGCTTTCGTGCAGTCCCAATCGGATCTACACCGCACTCATATGTCGAATCTTTTATTTTGCCAGAACGCTTTGGTCCAAGTAATCCTGAAGCAACGATGTTCACGACGCTGAAGCCCACTGCCATACAAATTATGAGTAAGACTGGGATGTAATTTGTGAAATCCATCAGAAGGGGATTGTAACAAATGCAATTTGGATTTGCTCTTGTGACTTATTATTTGTTCTTATAAAAAACCCCCCCAAGACGGTGGTGGGTCCGTCTCGGGGGGGGGGAAGAGAAGGAGTTTCACCATTATTGGGAAACTCCGCACAGGTGCCTCAGTTCATCCTTGATCTGGGCGAAGGTCACAATTGAAGGAGTTACATTTTTTGTTAATGGTGTTCAACCCTATTGGGACTGAACGTGAGAAGAGCGCCGTTCCATCGGCGTACATCTCAAGCAAGTGGTTCCTTCCTCTTACTTTTACATCAACAATCATCCGTGTTTTTGCTCCAACAATCCCCAGCCAGCTCTCTCCAAAGTTTATGAACAACCCAGCGAGTTGCCGCAGTTCATACATTTGTAACAAGTTCCATTTCGAATCGTGATTTCTCCACAAACAGGGCAAGCAGGCGCATCACCTTGCAATTTCGCAGTCGCTTGACTTAATGAGGATTGCATGGTGGTTTCTTCGATTTGTACTCCGCCCTGGGTAGCTTGCGTAGTTGTTTGCCGTTGAGTAATAACAGTCTGCTCTATCTTCGCCTCGCCTGTAGTTATCTTCGGTGTTATTCCAACAGAGGATGTGGTCGTTGAATTCCGGCGAGGTGTAATTGAATTGTTGTCTGCATTTTCTGTACATCGTTCGTCCTCCTTGACGGGTGTTGTGCGTTGCGTTGCTATGTTGTTCATTGGTAGTGTCGAGGTACTAGCACGATTTGGTATATTCGCTTCGCGATACCCATCGATAAATTGCATCCCCATCCATTGGAAAATGTAATCAACGAGGCTTTTCGCAAACGGAATGTCACGGTTTGTTGTAATTCCTTGTGGTTCAAAACGTTGGAATGCAAATTTAGTTACTAGACTTTCAATAGGAACTCCGTATTGCAATGCAACACTAATAGCAGTCCCAAGACTATCCATTAAGCCGCCAATTGTTGACCCCTCTTTTGACATCGTAATAAAGAGTTCGCCAGGTCCACCGGTTTCATACACGCCAACGGTGAGGTACCCCTCATGTCCAGCAACATTGAAGTGGTGTGTAACACTGTGGCGAGTGTCAGGTAGACGTTTTCGCATTGGGCGTTCGATGATTTTTTCAACGATTCGTTCAACTACTTCTGGCTTATCATTTTCTGCCATGTCAGCAGCGGCAACAACTTCTTTAGCGACTTCATCGTGCGCTGCAAGTAGTTCAGCGGTGTCTTCATCGTTTTCAAGTGTGACATCGACCTTTGCATTGAGTGGCTGACTTAATTTGCAGCCGTCTCGGTAAAGTGCATTTGCTTTTAGCCCTAGTTCCCAACTTAACCAGTATGCATTGGCTATGTCATCAGTTGTCGCGTCATTGGGCAAGTTGATTGTTTTTGAAATTGCACCGGTAATGAATGGCTGGCAAGCAGCCATCATTCGGATATGACCTTCTGCTGCGATGTATCGAACACCAGTTTCGCCACAACGGTTTGCGCAGTCGAACACTTCTAAATGTTCCTCTCTTAAATCTGAAGCACCTTCAATAGTACCTGTACCACAGATTCTTCGATTAAGTTCCAAAATTTCATCTCTGGTTAAACCGAGTAACTGTAATCCGTTGAATGAAGGATTATTTGTCGCTTGGTCGCGCGTGATTCCGTGTGCTTCAAGAACGTGGTCTGGCATCGCCCACGCAGCAAATGCAAACGAAAGATCAAATACGGTTGGAAGTGAATCGCTCATACTAGCAATGTCTTTTTCGGTGTACCCATTGTTGAGAAGGAAAACATTGAAGGGAATTTGTTCTCCGTCGTCGGAGACAGTTTTTGGCATTGGTGTATCGAGTGACAGAGTACCCATGACATATTGCATCATCTGGTCAACTTCAATTGCTGAATACCCTAAAGTAAGCAAGGCGGGCCTTAGTGATTGGTTTGCAATTTTGAAATAACCACCACCGGCGAGTTTTTTGAATTTGGTTAACGCAAAGTCTGGTTCAACTCCAGTTGTGTCGCAATCCATAAGTAATCCGATTGTCCCAGTCGGAGCGATAACTGTAACTTGCGCATTTCGGAAACCATGTCGTCCACCTAGGTCGAGTGCTTCGTCCCATGCTTGGACAGCTCTGCCGAGAAGGTCACCCGCATTGTTAATGTTGATGGAGTCATCTAGGAAGAGTGCATGGTTAATTGGAACTGGTGCAAGGCGAAGTTTTTCATATTCATTGCTATCACGGGCAATTCCATTCGCCGCTCGGCTGTGGTTGCGGATTATTCGAAGCATATCTTCGGCATTTTCAGCGAAGCCATCGAATGGTCCAAGTTCACCAGCCATTTCAGCGCTTACAGCATACGATCGACCAGTAAGTGTTGCTGTGATTGCACCGCAGACAGCTCGGCCCGCGTCGCTATCGTATGCAATCCCTGCTTGCATGAGCATTGCACCAAGGTTCGCAAATCCAAGGCCTAGTGTTCGGAATTTCCAGCTTTGATGTGCGATTGCTTCACTTGGGAATGCAGCCATCAAGACGGAAATTTCTAAAACGATTGTCCAGAGTCGAATTGCGTGTTCGAATGAATCAACATCGAACATGCGTGTATCACTGTTGTAAAACTTCAGCAAGTTTAGCGATGCTAGATTGCACGCTGTGTCATCAAGGAACATGTATTCACTGCAGGGGTTAGATGCATTGATTCTGCCGCTTTTTGGACAAGTGTGCCAGTCATTAATAGAAGTATCAAATTGTACGCCAGGATCTGCGCAATGCCATGCCGCGTCGCAGATGGTGTTCCATAGTCCATTGGCTGGAATTGATTTTGCTACTTCACCATCAGTTCTTCTGATGAGGTCCCATTGTTCTTCACGGCTAACAGATTCAAGGAAATCGTGTGATAGACGGACGGAGTTATTAGAGTTCTGACCGGCTACTGTTTGGTACGCTTCGCCGTTGAAATCGTAATCGAGGACTAGGTTTAACTCTTTTGCTTGTTGTTGTTGTGTTTGTGAGAGGTGTTTCATGCCTTCAACGAGTGCTGCAACTTTTAGTTCTTCGCGAACTTTCCAAGATACAAATTCTTCAATATCCGGATGGTCAACATCAAGGCAAACCATTTTTGCTGCGCGGCGAGTTGTGCCACCAGATTTGATTGCGCCTGCTGCTCGGTCACCAATTTTCAAGAAACTCATTAAGCCACTGGATTTGCCACCACCGGAAAGTGGTTCTTCGCCGCCACGAACTTGCGAGAAGTTTGAACCCGTACCAGAACCATATTTAAAGAGTCGAGCTTCTCGAGTCCAAAGGTCCATGATGCCGCCTTCATTGACAAGGTCATCACTTACGGATTGAATAAAGCACGCGTGTGGTTGTGGATGTGAATAGGCGTCATCAGCTAGCGAGACATTGCCAGTTTCAGGGTCAGATACAAAGTGACCTTGCGCAGGACCGGAAATGCCATACGCCCAGTTCAGGCCGGTGTTAAACCATTGAGGGCTATTTGGTGCACTCATTTGATTGAGCATCATCCAACAAAGTTCGTCATAAAACGATTCAGCATCTTCAGGTGTGTCAAAATAACCGTGGGATTCGCCCCAACTTCGCCAGCAACCAACGAGTCTGTGAATGACTTGTTTTGCTGAATGTTCTGGTCCTGTTACTGCTTGTCCATCTTCATTTAATTCTGGTGTGCCATTTTCCTGTATTTGAGGAACGCCCGCTTTGCGGAAATATTTGCTCACCATAATGTCAGCGGAGAGTTGACTCCAATCGGCGGGGATCTCAGCGTTGTTCATTTCGAACACGATGGATCCGTCTGCGTTTGTAATTTTAGTTGAGCGTGATGTCCAATCGACTGTGTTCCATACGCATTCGCCAGCTGTTGTAAATCGTCTTTGTATTTTCATCTGTACTGTCTTGCTTCCGTGCTTTTCTTATGTTCTTGGTTTATATTGTTGTTTGTCTTGGTTGTTTTGTTATTGGAAACCACGCTTGGCTTCCATGAGGTTATGTGTCGACCATCGGGAGTGTTAATCCTTCTTGGTCTTGGTACTTTCCGTTTTTATCTGCGTAACTCACGTCACAAACTTGTGATGCTTTGAGAAAGATAAGTTGTGCAATGCCTTCATTTGCATATACTTTTGCCGGTAGTGGGGTAGTGTTACTTATTTCAAGTGTAATTTTTCCGCGCCATTGTGGTTCAAGTGGAGTTACATTTACAATTAAGCCGCAACGAGCATAGGTGCTTTTGCCAACACAAATAGCAAGGATATCGCGAGGGATTTTAAATACCTCAACGGTTTCGCAAAGAACAAAACTGTTGGGTGGAATAATGATGTAATCGTTTTCTGTATCTGCAGTATCAACAGATACAAACAAATCATCAGTGAAATTCTTAGGGTCAATCACTGCAACACCACCGGAAGTTGCATTTGTAAAAATTTTAAATTTTGTGCCAACTCGAACGTCGTATCCATAACTGGATACACCGTACGAAACGGTTCCGGCCCTCGATGCATTCTTTTGAAAGGGTTCAATCGAAATTAGTTCTTCTATTTGCCTGTCGCAAAGTACTGTCATTTACTCATCTCTCTTCTGTCTAGAATCTTAAAACTCGAAATACACTTTTTCCCTTGAAAAACGACACTATTTGTGGCTTTTGTCTGCGTTTTACTACAATTTGTAGTACAAATCATTGACTGAACAGTAACCGCCACACATGCTTATCGTACCACTACATCTTGGGTCTGCAATAACCCAAAGCACAAAATATCGTACCCTTTTTAAAATAACTGTAAATGCACCTACTATCGGAAGTTACAAAGCGAGCTGGGCTGACCACCCCTGTGGATAGACTGTCGCTCGATGTTAGGAGTTCAGATTTTCGCCATTATTGTAGAAATATGAGCGATGTACGCTTGGATATGCGGTCTCTTGGTATTACACTGCCGAAATGAATATGGGCACGGATGCACAAGCAAATACTTTAACTACAGCGCAAAATGAAGCCGTAGAGCACATGAACGGACCGCTACTCGTGCTTGCTGGGCCGGGTTCGGGCAAGACAACGGTTGTTACCAAGCGGATAGCGAATCTCATTACAAAAGGTGTTCCACCATGGCAAATTTTAGCGCTGACCTTTACGAATAAAGCAGCAAAAGAAATGCGAGAGCGAGTTTTTAACGTACTCGATTCTCAAGGACTGCATGGGCGGGGGTTAACGGTATCAACCTTTCATGCATTCTGTGCTCGCGTTCTTCGCGATTGGGGTGATCGAATAATTGGAACAACGACGTTTACTATTTACGATACGGCAGATCAACGTAGTGCTGCAAAAGCAGCAATACGTGCGTGTAACTTAAATAATTCGAACTGGAAACCTGCGAGCGTTCTCTCTGTAATTAGTTCAGCAAAAAATAAATTAATAGACGTTGATACATTTCAAAATGAAGCGTCAGATTTTTACGCTAAATCGATTGGAAAGATTTATCGAGCCTATGAGAATATTTTACGCGGTAATGACGCAGTAGATTTTGATGATCTTCTTTTGAAAACAGCTCAATTGCTTTTTCGCGATGAAGAAGTCAAGCAAAGTTTGCAAGACAGATATCAGTATTTGATGATTGACGAATACCAAGATACAAATCACACGCAGTTTGTAATTGCTGACAATATCGCCAAAAACCACAGGAATATATGTGTCGTTGGCGATCCAGATCAGTCAGTGTATGCTTGGCGAGGTGCGGATATTTCCAATATTCTTGATTTTGAAGATCAATACAATGATGCAACAATTGTTCCTCTTGGAAGAAACTTCCGTTCGACTGGACATATTGTGGCGACCGCTGCAAAATTAATTGAATATAACTCTCAGCGAAAAGATAAAAAACTGTATACCGAACTTGAAGACGGACATTTTCCAATTATTCTTTCTTTAGAAGGCGAACGAGAAGAGGCAGAAGCAATTACAAATGAAGTTCTTCGACTTCGTGGCGAAGGTGTCTTGTTAAAAGAGATGGCAGTACTTTATAGAGTGAACGCATTAAGCCGAGTATTGGAAGATGCTTTTCGCACTGAAGGCATCCCGTATGTTGTTGCTCGCGGAACAGCGTTCTACGCTCGTCAAGAAATTAAGCAAGCTCTTTCATATTTGCGTTTGTTAGTGAACCCTAAAGATGACGTTGCTTTTGTTCGGATAATCAATACACCAACGCGTGGTATCGGTGCAACGTCTATCAATAGACTGGAACAGCTTGCACAAACGAACGGCCTGTCAATGCTCGATGCAATATCAGAAGTGTCAAAAGAGCGGGGGTTTACTGCGCGTTCAGTAACTTCAATGAAAAAGTTCGCAGGTATTTGCCACCAATGGCAAAAAGACGGTTGTTCAGAAGAAAGTCTTACTGCAGCGGGGTCACTTGCTGATTTAGTTGAAAGAGTTGTTCGCGAATCTGGCTTGGAACAGTTTTATTCAAAGAACGCTGCCGAAGATGACTTGGAAAGATTGGAAAACTTAGAAGAACTAATTTCAGCTGCTTCTGAGTTTGAAGAACGCATCGAATTTGAAGAAGACAGCCCGCCAACTCCATTGTATATGCTCTTTTCTTTCTTAGAACATGTTGCATTAGTAAGTGATGCAGATGCAGTTGATCCAGAAAATGGCGCAGTTACTTTGATGACACTGCATGCGGCAAAAGGATTGGAATTCGATTTCGTTGCTATCGCAGGCCTTGAAGAGGGCCAGCTGCCACATGAGCGATCGCTGTTTGACGATACACAAATGGAAGAAGAGCGCCGTTTATGTTACGTAGGAATAACTCGCGCGAGAAAACATCTGCTTTTAACGAATGCTAGAAGAAGAACGCAACGAGGTATGTCGAATCGCACGATGGGTAGCCGATTCATCCGAGAAATGTCTGGCACATCTGTGCATGAAGAAGTAGCGATTGAACCATGGGATATTCCAGACGCAGATCCATCAAGTGCCACCGAACAAGAAATTACAACTGGTTCAGTTGTTCGACATAAACGATTTGGCGTTGGCAAGGTGCAACGAATTATCAGGCGGACTCGCGGCTCAACTGTGACAGTGCAATTTGACGGTGGTGTGAAACACCTCGTACTTGAATATGCAAAATTAGAACTATTGCCACCGAACACTTCAACTGGCCCAAATGCAACCTACTAATGCAGGCGCCAACGACACAAGCAGTGATAGACCTGTGTATTTCGCAAGGGTTTGCGATTGCGGGTGTTGCATCTGCTACTAGAAGCGCACATGATGATAAATTATGGCAATGGCTCGAGGATGAAAAACAGGGTGAGATGGAATGGATGAATCGAAATGTTGATGTTCGTCTTGACCCAAGAAATTTAGTTGAAAACGCAAAATCGGTCATCTGTATTGCTGACAGGTATGGCATTCTTGAAGAAGACGATAATTCACATAATTCTGGGAAAGTTGCAAGGTACGCCCAAGGAAAAGATTATCACAAGGTGATGAAAAAGCGACTGCATGCAATTTGCGACACATTTAAGCAGCAGTACCCAAATGAAATTTTCAGAAGTTGCGTAGACACAGCACCGTTGCTAGAACGTGAGTTCGCTCAGAAGGCAGGAATTGGATCAGTCGGTAAACATACACTTGTAATCGAGCAGGGGATTGGAAGTTGGCTTCTGTTAGGAGCGATTGTTACGACTGTAGAAATTCAACCATCAGCACCATCAGCGCCAGATCCTTGTTCAACTTGCACGCGGTGTATCGATGCCTGCCCAACAGATGCGATTACGCCGTGGGAAGTAGACGCGAGAAAATGTATTAGTTATCTCACAATCGAACATCGAACTGCAATTGATCTTGCGTTCTATGAAGGCATAGGACACTGGATATTTGGTTGCGATATTTGCCAAGAGGTTTGCCCGCACAATCAACCGAATGAACGCTCTGCGCACTCTGTCATTCATGAGGCATATGCACCAGTCGTGAAATCTCTTGATGTGCTGGATGTTCTTCATTGGGACGAAGAAGCAAGAATGCACCACTTTCGTGGTTCATCAATGAAACGAGCGAAATTAAATATGATTCGGCGGAACGCCGTTATTGTTGCAGGGAATATTCTTGCAGAGATTGATAACCCAGAATTACTTGCAAAAATAAAGGAAATCGCATCGAGTCCTTCAGAAGACCCGTTGGTGTCTAACGCCGCGAAGGTAGTTTTGAAGAAGAAGAATTAAAAGGGTGAGGCTTGGTCTGCAGCTTCTATAGCTTCGGTAAGTTGGTTAAGCGATGTAATTTCGCCAGCATTTAATTTGTCAGTCATCGTATCCATAATATCAGCTAATGAACTAAACGATTCTAGCATCATCATTTTGAATTCCGCAACTTGAGGGTCTTCATTGTTCGTTGCTTTTAAATTAATTTTCCACCCTTGAGCGGTAAGGAGTAAATGCATGGTTTTGCCATTTACATCCACAATCGTTGCATTCGAGTCGCTTGATTCAACAATGGTATCCAAATTTAGTTCCGCAAGTAAACCACTACCTGCTGGCGATGATGCTTGAGATTCCGAATTTAATTGTTGTAATGCGGCCTCGCCAAGATTAGTACGAACTGCAATGGATAAATTTGCTACAGAGTTTGAAATTTTTTGCAATAGCAAAAGAAAATTTTGAGCACTTGCTCCTTCACTTTCTACATACAGTAACAAGTTAGTTGCTGGTGCTATACCATCCGCTCTTTCAAGTGGCAAAATTGCATTTACTGCTTTTGCTAATTCAAGAGGCGTAGAGAATCCTGCACCTGCACCGAAAGGGGCATTTGATTGGGTAGTATTTGTTTTCCCAATAGGCGTCTGTACTTCTCCATTTAGAACAGCAATGCGAGTTGTAATCATTGCCTTAATCATTTCACTCTTTGCACCAGCATTATCTGCGAGGCGAATAGCATTGTCATAGGCAGCGTTTGCACTGAGAGAAGTGGCTTCAATTTCAGATGCTATCGTATGTTCTAACTCAACCCATTTATTCGCGGATGTCACAATGCCATTTGCAATAATAGAGTTTAGTGCGTGGGATTCACTTCTAAGGAATTGAAGTTTAGATTCTTCAATGCCACCAAGAATTAATTCCATATCGAGTTTCCAAATTGCTCGAGATGTTTTGGCTTCTTTTGATGTTTTTCGGTCTTGTCCCGCACTTTTAATGGCATCATGAAGAAGTGAAGAGGTGCCACTCCATTTCTTCTTGAGTAAGTTCGCTTTCGCAACGGTTTCATCGAGCAATGCTGCAGTTTCGTTATCAAGTTCATCTGCAATTTGTCGTAGGTTTGCAGACGTGGCAACTGCATTGTCGTTTAGTTGGCGAAGTAAATTTGCTGTTTGTTCTAAACCGAGGAGTTTCCTTCCAATGGCTTCTAATTCTGCTTTCGCTTCTTCTCGTCTAGGTGTTTCTCGATTCTGCGATTCTAAATGGAGGTTTGCAGCAGCCATGTCTGTTTTTTGTGAATCGCGCATTATTTTTGCGCCAGACTTGTATGTTTTATGCCCGTTTATAAGGCCTGCTTTTTCAGCTTTCGATAATAGTGCGTCCGCTTTTTCGCGAAGGTCATCAGCTATATTTTGATTTGAAGCAATTTGCGATTCTAAACTTTCGATTGAAGATGTCGCTTCTATAAGTTGACTTTCGTATAAATCTTTTAAATCGTGTAACGCTATTTTTTTTGCGTTGCTTAAATCGTAATATTGATTTGTCCCACTTGCTGAAGAATTTGCAGCAATTCTTAATATTGAAATATCGTTACTTTGAGTTACCGCGCGTTGAAAATCAACACTAATTGCATTCGCTTCTGCGCTAATAGATTGAAATGAAAGTTGAGCAAGTTTTTCATTTGCAGTTGCAAGAATGATATTTTTGCTTTGCAATTGCGATGGAATAGTAGGTCGTAATCGTTTTGTTTTTGCTATGACACTTTCAAGTGCGCTAGTATTGCTTCCACGCAAGGCAGAATCCAGGTTCAAAATGGCTTGATCTAATTCTGACTGAATGGCGTTTTCGCTATCTGGTGCATCTTCACATGCAAAGGGCATGATTGTGAGCATGGCAATGAGAACGAATGAGCGAGTAAATCGATTGAAAATTTGCATGGGGGAGTATATTCCTAGATTCCAAATTTATGGGCATACTATTGCCCACAATAAATGACGTATTGAGCCACACAGTGTACCAATCAAGGGCGGTTTTAGTTGCTTCTTACACACTTAGATTCGCTTGCAAATGCCAGAAAACCTCGTTATCACTCTGGAAGTGGGGTTAATTTTACATCTTTTCCGCGTGCAATTTCAACTTGCCACGACATAGTAAAACTTTGGTCCCCGGTATTATTTGCTGGGATGGATAGATCCCAACGGAGTATGCCCTGTTGCTGGTTTGTAGAAACAAACGTGGCATCTGTTGAAAGTGGAGAGGAAAGGTTTTTTACAAGGATTTCAATTTCTTCATTTTGTGAAACGGGGATTCGGTCGTATACGTGAATGTCGATTGCTGAATCCTCACCATTGGAGATGGAGATACGGTAATCGTACATCGTTTGTATTCCAGAACCAAATAGACCAGTTGACGAGGTAGTTTTTTCTACGAGCGTTCTGGTCGAAGTTACTTTTGGCGCGATTCCCAAGTCAAGCGAAAAAGTTTCATTTGGCGAGATGGTTTTCATTGACGTTTTGCCAACGTAATCGCTACCATGGAAAATGGAAGCTGTACCAGGCAGTAAAACATATTCACTCTTGTTTGTAACTTCACTTCTAATAAAGACACGATCAGTCAACATTGGAACAGCAATTAAAAAATGTTCTGCAGTTGTTTCGATTGTCGCAATGGATGTTGTCTGTGCATCTTCTTTATTGGAAGGCACAGTAACTGTCCTTGGAAGTACGAAACTTATAGCTGGACCATCACCGACAATAGACGCAGCAGCAGATGCCGATTCGACAATTTTTTCATTCGTGTCCATACCAAACGCCATACCAAAGCTATCCTCAGCGACACTTCTAGCTTCCGAGGGTCTTGAGGTTGCACGACGAGTAGCTACTGGTTGTGGAGTTGGCGGAGTATACACATCAACAAACCACGGATTGGGCATTGGAGGAGTTATGGATTGCTGTGGCTGTGCGGTTGAGAGAGTTAAGGAGACGTCAGTCCAGTTTTCACCAGTTTTTTGTGCTAATTTAGCATCGTAGTCAATTGCAATTTTGTCACCTTTAGAATTCGCTCGTACAGAATAGGCGGGTGTCCAACCAGCGTTGTAAACAAGATACGTCAATTGGATTTCGACAGTACCAGCCAGTGTAACACCGATATCCACGATGGCGTTGGTTTGCGTTCTTCGATGCGAAGAAACATTTCGTTTTCGTTGGTTAAGGTGTTGCAGTAATTTGTTAAGTTCTTGTATTTCTAAAGTATTCTCAGCACTGCTCGCAGATAATTCTTGCATGCGAGTACCAATAAATTGTATTTGCGCATCAAAAGCATCGATGTCAACGGGAGGCGTTTTATCATTTGTCGCTTTTTCAATAAGTGTTTTCAACATTTCAATTTGCAATGAAATGGATTCGCCTTTAGAACTTGATAAAGATAGTTTTGCTTCTACCTCTTTTATGTCAGCATTAATTTTTGCAACAAGAGAACTAGTGTCTTCGATGATTGGAATGTTTGAAGTTTCTACGGATAGTAGTTTTGCATTTCCGTGTATACGTGCTTGGACAGAATCAAGGTATGCTGATTCTGGTAAGTCTCTAAAGAAAATAGAGTGACCGCCAGCATCAAGGTCTAAGGTTGCAGTACGAGTAATCGAAGCACGATTACGGTATAGTGTTACATCTGAAATAATAGAATCGGCATCTGATGGAAGCATTTCAAGTGAAACTTGTGCATGGACACTTTTCACGCCATAAGTTAAGCAAACTCCAATTGATATGCCTGCGATGAAAATTGAAAGCAAAGGATTACGCATGGGGCCTCCTAATAAATATGTGGGTTGTGTCACGAATTGTGTCGTTTGCCCATTGTTGAGAATATTCCTGCATCATGTAACAACGCTGCAACCCTGTGTTTGTATTGCAAATCGGATTGTAAAATATTTTCGGTTAGTACATCTCGTTCTTGTTCTAAATGTAGGTATCGGAGCGCAAGTCCTGCTAGGTCAGCATCTTCCATTGTTTCAAGATATTCGAATCCTTCGCGATAAACAATTTTTGCTGCGAGTGACTTTGCCATCATCCACTGCAAATATGCCTCTGGCATCTTTGACCAAAGCGAGTCTCCAACCCGTTCTAGAAGAATTGGTGGAAGGTGCTCAAGCACAAGGGTTTTGAGATTGTTGGTTTGCGCTTCGTCCATTTTCGCCCAATTTGCGATGAGTGAATCTGAAACTCTTGACATCATTTTACTAATTCGAATACTCATTTCTGGCAGTGGGGAATGTGGGTGATGTTCGTGCAAGCGAGCGAGTAATTCCGCTTCTTCGCGTGCAAGATGTCGAAGCCGTGTTAGAACTTGGTCAACAAACGCCTTCTTGATTTCCATAAACTGAGATTCGTCAAGCAACATGCAAGCTCCAATTTCAAAACTGGAACAGATAACACCACACTTATTTGCGGATGAATCTTTCAAAATGAGAGCGCCTGCCTTTGAAAGTTCTTTTCGTGCATCGGGGGTTAGGAATAAATTAGCACCTTCGACAATGACACGAGAACTTGGGGTTCCGTCTTCTTTCAGGAAGTTTTTCCAATTGCCACCGTGGATTGTTGCTGGCCGTCCACCACACGGAATAAAAGCGTCTGCTTCTATTCGGTCATGCATTGTGTTACGCAGGTGGACGCCCTCTGGGTCATCGATAGTCGCTATTATTCCGCTTGGACCCAGTTTAGATTTGTTGTAACTTGCAATTGGAAGTGCTTCCTTAAATAAACGAAGAAGTTCAGGATGATCGAGCCCATCTGGGTCTTCACCACAACCAGAACCGTCTGCGATTCCTAGGATTTTGACTCGGTCACCATATTCACGGTTCAAAATGCGAATGCCATTTCCAGCAACATCTCCATCTGGTCCACCAGTAATTTTGACGGTGAATGTGTCTTCGTCTGGGTTGATTCCAACAGCCCGAAGCGCTGCATCAAGGAAAACGACAACGCCTTCACTTGTTACACCGTATTCTTTGTGGTTAATGCCTGCGCCTGGCTTTGAACTCATCATCGCAGTTGGCATTGGATATCCTCGACGGCGAGCACGATCAACAATCCAGTTAATTAACTTAGGCGTGATGTTTTCGTCTGGACCTAAGTAAATTAATTCTTCATGATTCAACCGGTCGACAACTCTTGATTTGGTTGACAAGGCAGGGGTAATTAAATCAAGTATTGAGTTAACGAAAGCTTTTACACTTCTACTAACGCGACCATTTGGGTGCACAAGCAAAGCCGCTTTAGAACCACCTTCAGGGATGTCCTTGTTTTTCAATTGTTGCGCAAATGCCAAGTTGTACGCTTCGTCATACAGCCGTTCTTGCTCGCGAGTAAATTGTTCGATGCCACGCGGGTGAATTGCACGCACCCCACCGCGAGCGATATCTCTGAATCGCACATGAAAACCGTTGAATTCTCTGCCATGAACGAAGAAAACTCCAAACGGACATTCAGTTCGATCCTCAGTTGTAAGGAATGACGCATCAATTCTGAACGCAAGTGCATATCTATCTTCAATAAATAAATTTGTTCTGCGAACTGAGTTGATCGCTTCAAGCATTTTTGTAAACAAAGTACGAGTGTCTTCTAGGTCAACGGTGTTGTCGATTAGGTCAAATAATTCTGTTCGTTTATCTTCATATTCAACGTCAGTTAATGCGTTAACCGGATTGAACCGTTGCCTTAATAAGTCGGCAATCAAAGATGCAATTTCAATATTGCATTGCACTAATGTGTTTAATCGAGTTGGGTTGAAAGCGTAAGCGTTTTTCTTTACGAGAACTTGGTACACCAAATCGAGAAGGGCAGTGATAATTTCTGCAGTTTCCAGCGTTAGCTCTGGGTGAGAATAGCCAAGACGCATTGTGCGAGGATCGAGCCATTTCAGTCGAAGTAAGTCAGCGCGAACTTCAGCCCAAAGTGGACTTTTCTCATCGATTGGTCCACCGTCTGGACCTTGTACAACACAGCCAACGAGTGTAATCCAACCATTTTCATCGTCATCAATACTGTCAAGGTATGCTCGGTGAATGTTGATTCTTGATTTACTCAATCTTGTTGCAATTCGTTGAAGCATTGAGCGTCTAGTCGAATTACTTACCGCAACAATTATTCTGCTTAATGATTTGTCAGTCTCGCGTTCAAGTACAACGGTGGTTCCATCTGTTCCTGTCAATTGTTGAACAAGTTGCCAATGTTTTTCCATTCGCAAAGGTGTAATCGTTGCGAGATAATCTTCAGAGCAACGCGTAAAGTAATCTCGAATTTCATTTGATTCCCAAGGAAGTGCATGTTCTTTGGCATACTCAATAGTTTCTTCAACTTGCGCCGCGTGCGCTGGATTGTCTAAGGAGAAAGACTCTACTTCTCCAAATTCAAATGTGTCAAGAACTAAGCCTCCATCTGAAGCTGTGTGGATTTTCGCTGCACGAAGCGTTTCGTCGATTGGGAGTTCTTGCATCAACTCAGCAAGCACTCCAGGGTAGTCTAGTGGTCGTATGCATGTCCACTCGGAACCATCTTCAGAACGAAGAGTAAGTTCGATTGGTCTGTCGGATGCTTTTGCAGCGATGATCGCTCGCAAATGTGCAAGTTGTGTTACTTCATCTGTATCCTGAAAATACATGAGCGGCATTTGTTCAAGGAACCAAGGGACAGTATTTTCCGCTGTTGTTCGAAAGCTATTTGTGACTTTGTCAATAACAGTGGTAGGGTTTTCTGGTTTGCTGCCGATTGGCTGCTTTGATTGGGTTGCCATACTGCGTATTAGACCTACAAATTCCCCTCAATTCAAGTGATTAGACAATAGGATGGGTAATTATTAATTTCGACAGCACAAGCAGTTCGATTTCCGAATATTGTGCACACAATCAGCGAAAGAAAGTACTTTGAAGACTGCTATAACTATTGGAAATTTTGATGCCGTTCATGTAGGACATGTCGCTCTTGTTGAAAGAGCTCGGGTCGCTGTAGGTGACGCTGGGCGGGTTGAAGTTTGGAGTTTTGACCCACCACCGGTGACAATTTTGAACCCAAATTTTCGCACTGATGCCCTGACTACGTTTGACCAGCGTTCTACGCGTTTACTTGAGGTTGGAGCAGATAAAGTCAGGAAAATCACGCCTTCAAAGGCACTTTTGTATCAATCACCCGAGAGTTTTATCGCTGATGTTGTTGCCGAATCTTCTCCTGATTTTATTGTCGAAGGGACTCAATTTCAATTTGGCAAAGACAGAAAGGGGACATCCGAAACTCTACGTGCAATTGGCTTGAATTCGGGTTTTGAATATATCGAAATAGATGGCGTCGAAGTAACTCTTTCAACAGGTGAAACGCTTCGCGCGAGCAGTTCAATGGTTAGGGAGCTCCTCAGTAAAGGATGTGTGGAAGAAGCAAGCCGAATGCTTGGGCGCGCGTATGAGATTTCAGGCATAGTGACTTCTGGTGACAAGCGTGGGCGTGAAATGGGAGTTCCCACTGCGAATGTTTCTCAAATAGCAACGATGTTGCCAAAAGATGGAATTTACGCAGGAACAGCTACAGTTGACAATAAACTTTATATTGCTGCGATAAGCATAGGAACAAAACCTACTTTTGGCGAGAACAAAAGAGTTTTTGAAGCTCATCTTATTTCATTTGATGGTGATTTGAACCATTACGAATGGCCTTTGACTGTTACTATTTCGAGTCGGATACGAGAACAAATAAAATTTAATTCAATGGACGAGTTGCGATTGCAAATTTTTTCAGACATTGAAACTGCAACAAGATTGATAGAAAGCAAAAGATGACAACGCAAGCAAACGTGTATGAATCCACAACAAGTTTCTCTGGGCTAGCAAAACGAATAAACGATTCGCAACGCATTATTGTTACAACGCATCGAAAGCCAGATGGGGATGCCATCGGCTCTGTTGTGGGGCTTTGTAGGGGGCTTCAATCTATTGGTAAGGACGCAACAACCTTGTTGATTGGTCCGATTGAACATGGTTTGCGTTGTGCTGTTGGAGACATAGAACTAAACGTAGTTGAAGAAATCGGTTTGCCAAAGGAAGACCCAGATCTAATTATCGTTGTGGATACGGGAGCATGGTCACAACTTGAAGCGCTTGAACAATGGTTACGTGACCAAAGTGAAATTGTAATTGGCATGGACCACCACGCCAACGGCGATGCTGTTGCTGGCGATAGAGTTGTTGACACTTCGGCCGCAGCATGCACACAATTGGTGATGGAATTATTTGAAGTGATGAATATTCCACTTGGCTCTGGACGTAATTCAGTAGCTGAAGCGTTATTTATTGGAATAGGAACTGACACTGGTTGGTTCCGTTTTTCTAATGCTGACGCTCGATGTTTTTCAGATGCATCAAGGTTGCTTGAGCAGGGAATTGACAGATATCAACTATATAGAACACTAGAAGAAACAGCGCGGCCAGCCAGAATGCAACTCTTGGAACGAATGCTTTCTAGTCTTGAGTATGTTGGCCCAGTTGCAATTATGTGTATTCGCTCCACGGATTTTCAAGAAACGGATGGGTCAAGTACTGACCTCATTGGATTAGTGAATACACCGATGGTTTTAGAAAATATTCAGGCGTCTATTTTATTGACAGATACAGACCCAACCGTAACAAAAATGAGTTTCCGCTCAAAACCAAGCTTACCTGGACAACCGACTTCCTTAATTGATGTGAATCAACTCGCAAATAAATTTGATGGTGGAGGGCACATTCACGCAGCTGGAGCACGTGTTTTTTCCACTTTAGAGGATGTTAAAGCGCGCCTAATCGAATTACTGAAAGAAATTTGATTCAGAATTTATCTTGTTGACATACAATTAAATACGTAAATGGAAACACTTAATCGAATCGCAAATAAAGCAAGAATGAGAATGCAATTCAACGTAACCGTTTCGAATTGCATTCACTGGTTTTTGTATGTTTGTTGTGCGGTGCTTTTGCTAGCCATCATTGATAGAGTTGGCGCCTCTCCATTGTTTTCATGGAATATCGTTTTCATTATTGCAGGGGTGGGTGGGATATTTATATTAATATTAGAGTGGACTGCAAATAGTTTTTCAACTGTTGAGGCTGCATATGAATTAGACGATCGAATGCAACTACGCGATCGCATTTCTTCTGCGTTGGCATCGAAAGATATTGATACTCCATTTTCAAAAGTAGTGTTAGAAGATGCATTACAAATTGTGGAAAGCAAACAAGTCGTTGCTTCAATGCCAAAACATTTTCCAATAGTATTGCCTAAGAGATTTAACTGGGTACTAGGAGTAATAGCCGCAACTGTGATGGTGCTGTGGACCCCGCAATGGGGGTTCTTTCAATCAGACAACAATACTTCAGTTGCTTCGGCTGTGATTGCGTCGAGGGAAAATATTGAAACTTCAATAGATGCTGTTCTTGAAGAATTGCAGTCAGACAAAGAATTAAACGAGGCCCTCGAAGAGGAACTCGCCGAACTTGCTGCTACAACCCAAAACAATGTAGTAGATCCAGAAACAATGCGCCGCGATGCATTGCGAAAAATGACAGATTTGCAAAAACGTCTCGATGAAATGTTACAAGACGAAAATGCACTCGCATTTGAAGAAATGTTACGTCGGATGCAACAATTGAAACTGCCAAAATCTGGAAACACAGTACCAATGGTTGCCGCGCTGAAGAACGGAAACTTCGATAAAGCAAAAAAAGAGTTTGACACACTTCAAGAGAAAATGGAATCGGCCACTCTTACAGAACAAGAACGTAAAGAACTCGAAAAACAACTCGAGGCATTATCCGAACAACTAAATAAATTAAGTGATTTAAACGAATCTCTAGCGTCTGCGTTGTCGGCGGCAGGCATGAATAGCGCACTTGCAAAAAATGCAGAAGCAGCAGGAAAAGCAATAAAAAACGCAAAAAATTTAAATGCTGAACAAAAACAAAAGTTATTAAAAATGCTTAAAGCACAGCAACTAGCAAACAAGATGTGCGAAAAAATGAGCGAGGGTTGTAAACAGTGCGCAGGTGGAAAATCTGGAATGCCTACCGTAAGCGAATTAGAAAAAATGCAGGCAATGCAGTCGTTTAAAACTAAAGCGCAAATGGCTAAAAGTGCCTGCAAACAAGCAGGCGCAAATATGTCTGCAACTGGTGGTGAAGGTAAGGGAAATGGTGGTTCGAACCCCACGACAGAAACGGAATCAACCATGGTTGCCCAGCGGACAGCAGTCTCTACTCTAGATGGAACAATAATTGCTAAACAATTGTTTGAAGGCGGTATGCTGACAGCGGGTGAATCTACTTCAGAAGTGAAGGATACAGTCCTAGCGCAAAGAATTGCAGCAGAACAAGCGATTACAGACGAGGAGATTCCTCGAAAATATCACGATCTTCTTCGTCATTATTTTGGAAAACTTGAAGAAATGACCGAGACGTCTAGAAACGATGACACCGATAACAACGATTAAATTTTTCGTTTGTTTGTTTTTAATCGGTTGTTCAATGAACTCGAATGAAAAACCGGTATTGACAGTCTACGTTTCTGCAGACGAACAGATTGCACGAGAAGTTTTCGCTGTCTTTACTGAAAAAACTGGAATAGAAATTGAATGGGTAGGTGATACAGAGTCTTCAAAAACAACAGCTCTTGTTCAGCGGTTAATTAGGGAAAAAGAAAACCCAGTCGCCGATGTATTTTGGTCATCTGAAATTTTAGGTACAATACAACTTGCAAAAGCGGGTGTATTTGCTTCATCAAACACAAATACTTGTCTTTCTTGGCCAAAAGAGCATAGAGATTCTGAATATCAATGGTTTGCTTTTTCGCCAAGAGCAAGGGTAATAGCGTATGACCCACAAAAAGTTCAAGAAGATTCCTTGCCAAAAACGTGGTGGGAATTTGGGACAGCATCAATGGCCGACCCGAGGTTCGGTACTACTGGTACGCATGTCGCCGTGATGGCTACTGTTTTTCCAGAGGAGTTTGCGAATTTCTTGCAGGAGATGGAAGGAACGGTATTGCTTGGTGGTAATGCTGCAACAGTGCAATCGGTTATTGATGGTACGGCTTTATTCGCTATGACAGACAGTGATGATGTTCACGCTGCAATCGAAAGGGGAGAATCAATAGCGATGCATTACCCAAAGCACAGAACTGGCGCTGGTGGCGGCACATTATTGATTCCAAACACCGTTGGAGCGATAAGAAATTGCTCAAATCAAAAACTTGCAGAAACGTTTATAGACTTTATGCTCAGCGATGAAGTTGCAACAATACTTGCTTCATCTGCATCTAAAAATATTCCGTTGCAACATTCAGTTTTGGGTTCATTTCCTGAATTGATTGTTGAAAATCCACTTGAAGTTTCATTTCAAGCGGCTGCTTTTTATAGAGAAAAAGCTATCAACCGTGTAATGGAAGCGCACAGAGATGGCGATTAAGAAAAATAATTTCTTGACTTTTATTGGTTTAGGAATTGTCTTTGTAGTTGTTGTGTACCCTGCGATTCTATCGCTGTTTTTAGTTTCAGTCAAAAGCGAAATTTCGTCTGTTTCATCGCCATCTTCGATGGAAATAGTACTACGCACAATGATTTGGTCCTTTTTTGTAGGCATTGTTGCAACAGCGATTGGCTGGCCAGTTGGTATACGGCTTGTTTCGTTAAAGCGGAATTCGCAACGTGCTTTGCTAGCAATGTTTGTCATGACGCTGATTATTCCAGCGTATGCAATATTTTATGTGTGGTGGCAAGCATGGCCTTCAGGAACTTGGTTGCATGCAATTATTGTTGAGCATGGCTACCTAGGTGTTGCGTCAAAAATTTGTCTTGCAATTGCGCTCATTGCATGGTCTTGGCCAATACCTGCGCTTGTATCATCAATGATTGCCCGTTCAGATAATACGTTGTCGATTCTGCACCAATTGGACAACACATCTTTCTTTCGAAAAATCGTGTTGCGAATTCAGAAAGATATAAAAATTATCAGTTTGTCAATTTTAATTGTTGCAGCTATAACCGCATCGAATACAACTTGTTTTGACCTAGCCCAAGTTGTAACTATTGGAAATGAGTTGCGCAGTGTTATTGCTTCAGGCAATTCGCTTTTTTCTGTACCTCTTTTAAGTTTTTCTGGATTGACCATTGCGGTTATTTCAGCGGTATTACTTATTCGATTTTCATCTAAAAGCCAAGTCTCCATTCAAGCAAAGCACAAAACTGCAACCCCTATTTTTATACTTTGGTTTGCATTGTCTGGCTTGCCACTTTTTGTAACTTTTATAATTACAAAAAGTAATATTATGGAATTCATCAAACTGTACCAAGGTGACATTGCCAAAAGTTTGCTTATAGCTTTTGGCGTTGCTTGCGTGAGTGTGTTTATCCTCATAGCTTCTGCAACAATGCATCTTTCATCGTCTTCAGCGACAAAAACGATCGCAAAAGGTATAGACTTTAGTTGGATAGTCGTAGCTTTTTTGCCAGCAAGTATTATTGTTTCTTTCTATTCAATTTCTTGGCACTCAACTGGAATTGATTGGATGTATCGAACACCAGTCATTCTCATTTTCGCTCATTTAACAAAAGTTGGCTTCGTTGCTTCATTAGGTGGAAAGTGGGTTGCTTCATGTAGCTCAATTAAAACGTTATTTGCATTAGATAATACGCAAAGTATAAAGCAAACCTTAACAGCACTCTTTCCTAGATTAGTTATTTCATGCGTTGTACTTGTTGGAGTTTCATTTGCAGTTTCTCTTAGTGAGGTTGCACTTACCAATCAACTTTCTCCGCCGTCTACAAATCAGCCAATTGCTGTTGCTCTTTTGAACGCGATGCATTACCAACGACCTCAGACAGTCATTTCGGCGCTTTTAATAGTAATTCTTGTTGCAGGGTGTAGTGGCTTGGTCATAGCATTCGCAAATCGTAAACTTGTAACACTGCTATGTATAGTGTGCATTGGGTCATGTAACTCCTATGAACAAAATCCAATTGCTGATGCTATTCAGATCGGGGGAGCCGGTCGCTCTGACGGCAGGTTTACAACACCAAGAGCAATTGCAACAAACAATGATGTTGTAGTTGTTATCGATAAATCTGGTCGGTTACAGAAGTTCAACCATGATGGCGTGTTTCTTTCATCTTGGGAATTGAAATTGTCAGGTACCGGTTATCCAACAGGAGTTTCTATTGATAGCGACGGTTCTATCTGGATTGCTGACACGCATCAACAACGAATTCTCGTATTGAATCAAGATGGCAAAGAGCTCTTCCATTTCGGTTCGTACGGAACTGAAGATGGTCAATTTTTATACCCTACTGACATAGCATTTGGCAAACAAGGTGAAGTGTTCGTTTCTGAATATGGAGGCAATGAACGTATAAATGTTTTTAATCTTAGTGGAGAATTTCAATATGCGTTCGGTCATTTTGGAAGCGACGAAGAAGGATTCATCAGACCACAGTCAATTGCAATTTCACCAACGACAGGAAACTTATTTATTACTGATGCCGGCAATCACCGAATTGTTGAACGAACTCCAAAAGGAGAAGTTGTTCAGATTATTGCTTCTGCCGGTCGTGAAATTGGCGAACTTCTTTACCCTTACGGTATTGTTTTCGATTCGGATAATTCCATAATCGTCTGTGAATTTGGCAACAATCGACTACAGCGGTTTTCTACGGATGGTGAAGTAATCGAAGTATTTGGGGGCGCCGGAGATACCAATGGTTTGTTTAAAACGCCGTGGGCGATTGAGATTGTTCCAAATGGTTTCATTGTTGCTGACACAGGAAACAACCGTCTGCAGCGGTTGCCCGATATGATGGCATTCTAATGATGCTTCCGATTCAATTCGATCGACCTGGTTGGCTTTTATTGCTCTTGCTTATAGTTCCAGTTCTGTATTTGGCTTGGGGTGGATTAACAAGAACTGGCTCTCGAAGCAGAGCAATTGCTTCAACTAGTACGAGGTGTATTGTCGTTGCTCTACTGGCAGTAGCAATCGCCAAACCAGTTTGGAAAAAGGCAGGCGAAGGTGTTACGGTTATTGCAGTGTTGGATAGAAGTCAATCTATTCCTCGCAACTTGCAAGACCAAGCAGTTTCAACGTTGCAGAATTGGACTTCACCCGAACACCGTGGAGAAAACAACCGACTCGCTGTGATAAGTGTTGCTAAAGATGCTGTCATCGGTTCGATGCCAAGCGAATTAACAATGTTTGAACCAGCTGCGAATGACCCGGTTGGGAGCGAAACAAATTTAGCAAAGGGTGTGCAACTTGCACTCGCACTGTTACCAAAAGATACTGCCTCTCGAATCGTAGTGATTTCTGATGGCAATGAAACGGATGGTCTGGTTCAATCGACTGCAAACTTAGCAAAAGCCAATGGCGTTCCAATTGATGTACTGCCATTGCACTATGAACATGTAAATGAAGTGATGATTGAGAGAGTAATTGTTCCGTCCCAAACTAGGATTGGTCAATCTATTCCAATTCGAATCATCCTTCGAAGCGTTGGTTCTTCTAGTGGAACTTTGCATCTATTGCAAAATGAAATTAAAATTGATATTTCACAAGAGGAGCAGGGAACTGGATTGCCTTTACGGTTGAAAAGTGGAGCGAATGCAATAGTGTTCGACATTCCAATCGTGCAGAGTGGTCCTCAGATTTTTGAAGCGATGTGGGTGCCTGATCATGGGTCCGACACAATCACCGCAAACAACACAGGTCTGGGGGTTTCGTTTGTATCTCAGGGTGGTCTCATTTTACTTGTAACTCAAAATAAGGTTGCAACCGCACCGTTGCAAGAAACACTAGAGTCTTCAGGTCTCAAAATTGAAGTGCGAACACCACAAGAAATACCTCGAAGTAGTATTGGATTTTCTGCTTTTGATGCTGTGATACTCGCAGATATTCCACGTTGGTCAATCGACGATTTGCAAGAACAAAACTTGTACACCTTCGTTCATGATGTAGGTGGAGGGCTAATTATTACCGGAGGCCCAAATTCATTTGGCGCTGGCGGTTGGATCGGTTCTAAGTTAGAACAAGCAATGCCACTTAAATGTGAACCGCCCCAAACTCGCCAACTTCCTCAGGGTGCACTTGCATTAATTATGCACTCATGTGAAATGCCAGAAGGTAATTATTGGGGCCAACGAATGGCGAGCGCTGCAATAGAATCGCTAAGTGAATTAGATTACATTGGAATCATCGAATACGATTGGAATGGTGGAAATGGGACGTTAAATAATTCTGGTTGGACATTGCCGATGCAACTTGCTGGCGACAAAGTTGCGGCGATGGATGCAATTAATAGTTTAGTGTTTGGTGATATGCAAGATTTTGAATCGCCAATGCAATTAGCATTAGATAGTTTTAAGGATCTTAGTGCAGCTCAGCGCCATGTCATCATTATTACCGATGGCGATCCTGCTGGCCCATCGCAGGGATTACTTGAAGCATATAGGTCTGCAGAAGTTACTATTTCAACAGTGATGGTGGGTGGACATGGTTCAGCAATGGACCAACAAAAAATGCAGGGTATTGCAACGGTAACTGGCGGTAGATTTTACATGGTCAACGACCCGAATTTACTACCGAGTATTTTTATTAAAGAAGCGCAATTAAATTCTCGTTCTTTAATGCAGGAAGGAAATACTTGGGACGTTGAAATTCAACAGAGTATATCTGGTCCAGTAAGTGAAATTCAATTTGTTCCGCAACTTAATGGATATATAGTTACTGGAGGCAAGGGTGGCCTTGCGCAGACACCTTGGGTTGTTCCCGTTATAGACGGAGACGACCCGCTTCTTGCATGGTGGCACTTTGGGCTGGGTAAATCTGTTGCTTTTACAAGTGACCTTGGTGATAGATGGGCAACGCAGTGGCCGAACTGGTCAGCTTTTCAAGAGTTTTGGGAAGCGACAACTCGTTGGGCAATGCGAGGTGCATCACCTCCGAACATGATGGTGATGTCTAAGATTGAAGGCGGGAGAGGAATTGTTGATATCGAAGCTGTTGATGACGAAGCTTCATTTTTAAACTTCATGCAATCTAAAGCTGTCGTCATTAATCCAGAAGGAGAGGCGCAACCGTTAACTTTGCAACAAACTGGACCCGGCAGATACCATGCAGAATTCGATGCTGAAGAAGCTGGAGCATGGCTCGTGAATATTGCCTTCCAAGATGCAAAGGGTGAGATGACAGGGCGTATTCCAACTGCGATTGCAGTTCCTTACGCGCAAGAATACGCGTCTACATCTGCAAACGGAGCATTACTACACAACCTCGCAAACAGTACGGGTGGCAGAATACTCTCACTTTCAGATGTGGAATTTATTGATTTGTTTGATGGTGATAATCTTGAAGTTCCTCAAAGTCCACAGCCAATTTGGGATTTACTCGCAATACTTGCGGCATCTATTCTGATTCTTGATGTTGCAATTCGTCGGCTTTGGATTGACAAAAAAAGTATGCAGTCAATGCTTGCTCCAGTTGGAAAAGTATCTTCAGTTTCAGTCGATGCTTTACGAAAAGTTCATAAGTCAGTAGATCGTAATGTAACTACAGCGGAAGAGACTAATTCTGAAGTAGATTCTCTCAAAGAGGAAGAGCCAAGTCCTACAAAGAAGAAAATTGAGAACCGAGATGACAATTTAAGTCAGTTGTTGAAAAACAAACGGAAGCGAAGCGGTGAAGGGGACGATGTATGACATTTACTGCTGAAAATCTTCCTTGTGAAATTCAAACAACAGATGATGTGCGTACAGCTTGCTCAGTAATTAAAACCGGTTTTATGCACATGCGAAACGAAGTGGGTAAAGTGATTGTGGGACAAGAGCGGGTGGTCGATTTAGTTTTGGTTGCGATTCTCGCAGACGGACACGCTCTTCTTGAAGGTCCGCCGGGATTGGGTAAAACACTTTTAGTGCGAACACTTGGTGATGTATTAAAACTTTCAATTGGGCGGATACAATGTACTGCGGATTTAATGCCGGCGGATATTGTTGGGACTACTGTTGTTGACGAAGACCCTGCGACAAAAGCGAGGCGTTTTACATTTCGCGAAGGTCCAGTGTTTAGCCAGTTATTGCTTGCTGATGAAATAAATCGAGCAACTCCCAAATGCCAATCAGCACTTCTTGAATCTATGCAAGAACACTCGGTTTCAGTAGATGGGAATACGCGGGATTTGCCAGAACCATTTTTTGTACTTGCTACGCAAAACCCAATTGAACAAGAAGGCACCTTCCCACTTCCGGAAGCGCAACTTGATCGTTTTATGTTCAAAATAGATGTGGACTATGCATCACGAGAGGAACTATTCAAAATTGTTTCACGAACTACAGGTGAGAAAACTCCAAATGCTGAAGTTGTAGTAGATGGTGATTTTATTCTCGCTTCAACGCAAATAATTCGCCATGTTGTGATTGCGCCACACATTCAAGATTACATCACGCGACTGGTTTTATCAACGCATGCAGATTCTTCGCACGCACCAAATTGGGTTCAAGAAAATATTAGTATTGGAGTTAGCCCTCGGGGCGCTCAGGCAATTGTTTCAGCAGCAAAAGTGGCAGCAGTTGTTGATGGCAGGTTTGCAGTTTCTAGGAAAGACATCAATGCCGTTGCAATTCCTGCGTTGCAACACAGGATTGTTCGAACTTTTGAAGCCGAAACGGGCGCTCGTTCATCAAGTTCATTAATTGCTCGTCTAGTAGATGAAATCCCGTGTTTTGAAACCTGGGAGAGTTTTGATGTCTGAGTTCGGAAAAACAGTTCATTCTCGACCGGACAAAGTGGATGCTTTATTGGGCTCTACGTTGATGGCGTCATTAGACAAACTCGATATTGTCGCTAGAAAGATTTTTAGCGGAAAAACCCAAGGCGAACGAAGAAGTCGCCGCCGGGGAATGAGTGTGGAGTTTGCTGACTATCGACAATACACTTCCGGTGATGATTTACGATTTATTGATTGGAATGTGTATGCTCGGCTTGATAAATTGTTTATGAAAATCTTTTTAGAAGAAGAAGAGTTGACGCTGGGAATTGCAATCGATGCAAGTGCTTCAATGGAATTTGGCAACCCAAATAAATTCGATTTTGCTCGCCGACTTGCAATGGCGCTTGGCTACATTGCCCTGAGCAGTCACAATAAAGTTTCTCTTTTTTCTTTTAATGATCAGGGCGTAAAGAGATTGTCGGCTCTTCGTGGGAGAAAACGAACTCGTGATGTTGGGCAATGGTTGTTAGATTTAATACCACAGGGCGGAACAGCGTTTGTTGATGCATGCAAAACAATTTCAACTGCAAGGCAAGGCAGAGGTGTATTGGTTGTAGTAAGCGATTGTTTTGACATTGAAGGTACGAAGCAAGGATTGTCGTATCTAGTTGGCGGCGGTTGGGATGTTTTCGTTATGCAAGTGTTGTCTCCTGAAGAAATTAATCCACTACGATCTGGTCTTGAGGGTGATTTGCGTTTAGAAGATGCAGAAACAGCGGACACTTGTGAAATTACGGTTACTGCTCCGCTTGTCGACAAGTATATGCAACGACTCCAATCGTACTGCGAACAAATTCGTGACCAATGTAAGAGAGTCGGCGCAGGAAATGTAAAAGTTTCAACTGATATTGATATGGAGCAATTACTTGTTGAGTATTTGCGCAGCAGGGGGCTGTTGAGATGACTTGGGTAACGCCTGAAACTGGATTAATTCTTGGCGCAGTTACAGTTCCACTTTTATTGTTGTTGTATTTTCTACGGCTACGCAGGCAACCACTTCGAATTTCCTCGACAATGTTATGGGTTGGTGCGGTTGAAGACTTGCATGCAAACGCTCCCTTTCAACGGTTACGCCCAAGTCTTCTTCTTCTATTACAACTGATCGCACTTTGCCTTATCGTTCTATCTCTTATGCGACCTTTAGTTGAAGGTGGAGCAATAAAAGAAGGCAAGCACGTGATTCTTATAGATCGTTCTGCCTCTATGTATGCAGACGTGCATGATGGCGAGACTAGATTTGACAAGGCAAAACTAGAAGCAAAAGAATTAATTACACAAATTCACGGCGGCGGTCTATTTTCAGCAAGTGGTGGAGAGACGATGGTTATCGCATTTTCAGAATCTGCTGAAATTGTAATTCCATTTTCAAATTCAGAACAGCAACTTAATTCTGCGATAGACGCAATAGATCCTTCTCATGGTAAATCCAATATAGAAGATGCGTTGAAACTCGCTCGCGCCTATACCACGAATGTAGATCCAGAACAAAACGGGATGTCGATGGGAAACTCTGCTCAGTTAGAATTATTTAGCGATGGAAATATCAGCGATTTGAATTTGCAAGCACTTCAACGTGGCGAGACGATCAGATATCATCAAATTGGAGACGTGAATGATTACAACGTTGGCATTACAATGATTAGTGCTAAGCGACTTTCTGAAGCAAGTGATGAAGTGCAAATATTTTTGTCGTTGGTTAATTCAGGAACAAAAACAGTAACTACGGATGTCGAAGTTTCATTTAATGGAATTCCAGTTGGCATTCAGCAAGTTCAAATCCCACAAAGAGATGGCGACATGCTCGGTAGTAAGAGCGTTGTCTTTGCACCATTTGAAATTCCGACAGGCGGGGTGGTGCATGCGGCAATTTCTGCAAAAGATTTGTTGGAAATTGATAATATTGCATCTCTTATTATTGCTCCACCAAAAGAACTTAAAGTTTTGCTCTGTGAAAATGGTGAGCAATTAATTCGGACAGTATTGGAAGGAATGCCATTAGAAAAATTGCATGTTGTTAGTCCTCAAACCTTAGTAAGTATGATCGAAACAGGAGAAACATCTCAGTTTGATGTTGTTGTAGTACGAGACGTTCAATTAAATTCATTACCTCAGGGTAGGTACTTGCTTTTTGGACCTCCCCCAAAATTAAACGTATTTTCCACTTTTGTTGAAGGCGAAGCGCAAGTTATGTTGGTTGCAAGAGAACGACATCCCGTTATGCGATTTGTGCGTTTTGAAGATATCGTTGTTTCGAAGGGGTACGAAATAGTAACAGACACAAATGTTGAAATATTACTCGAAGGTAGTGGTTGGCCAGCGGTCATGGGTGCACGAGAGAACGGTATTCAAATAATCTATGTAGCATTTGATCCACTAGAAAGTAACTGGCCATATTTACGAAGTTTCCCTTTCTTTATTTATAATGCAGTGCAATACCTTGGTAGAGGTGGGGATGCAATTTCAAACGCTCACCGAAATGTCGGACAAACGATGGCATTTGATATTCCCTCTGGTGTTGACGTTGTGACAATCGAAGAATCAAATGGCGATCAACATGCCGTTCAAGTTGATGTTAATGGGACAATAACTTGGGGTCCAGTTCGGCTCAGCGGTCTTCACAAGATTTCATGGGACGGCAAGGTGCAACGAAGAGTCGCGGTGAATGTTCCTACAGAGGAATTAGATATTTCAAGTAATGCTTCGATTTCGATTGGCGCAACAAAAGTAACATCTAGTGGAACAAGTGAAAGTTCATTCGTTCAACTTTGGCCATGGGCGCTTGGCTCAGTTCTTGTAGTTTTGCTTGCTGAGTGGTGGGTATACCAACGTAAAACAGGCGGTGTTAGTAGGTTTCATAAATCAAGGTCGACACAGTCATGGACATGAAATTCTTAAATAAAAATGTAACCGTGATGGGGCTCGGTAGGTTCGGCGGAGGCCTCGGCGTAACGCGATGGCTTCTAGACCAAGGCGCAAAGGTTTTGCTGACAGATCTCGCAAATGAAGACGAACTTACGAAACAAATCAAAGAACTTGGATCACATACAAATTTGCAAGTCGTTTTTGGCGAACACAGAATGGAAGATTTTTTAAGAGCTGACGTAGTAATTGCAAATCCTGCAATTCAAACGCCATGGAATAATGTGTTTTTATGTGCAGCGTGGGAAGCAAATATTCAAGTTACAACGGAAATAGAAATGCTTGTGGATCGGTTACATCGTGAACGTGTTATCGGGGTGACGGGTACTTCTGGTAAATCAACAACTGCAACGATGCTATACGAAGGTCTTAAGAATGCCGGAATCACATGTCATTTAGGGGGCAATATCGGTGGAAGTTTGCTTAATTCTCTCTCAGAGATTAACGAAACTGATGTTGTTGTTTTAGAATTATCTAGTGCGATGTTGTGGTGGCTTAATAAAAATACCTCATGGTCGCCAAGCACAGCAGTTTTGACAAACATCGAACCAAATCATGTAGATTGGCATGGTTCTTTTGAAGAATATAAGTTGTGCAAAGAGTTATTGTTTGCGAATCAGACCGAGGGAGATATCGCAATTACACAAGATCAAAATGCCTCGTTCACTGGCCTTATTGTTCCTGGAAAGCATAATCAAAAAAATGCAGCCGTAGCTTTTTTAGCTGGAGTCGCAATTGGCGCAGACCCAACTTTAGTACGAGAAGGGATTCAAAGATTCCGCGGCTTGCCGCATAGATTGCAATTAGTTTGTGACGGGTACTACAATGATTCAAAATCTACTACGCCAAAAGCTACAGAACTCGCAGTCGATGCTTTTGCTGATGCTAAAAGAATCCACTTGATAGTCGGCGGATACGACAAGAAAATTGATTTGACATTACTTGCAGCACAGGCAAAACGTGTTGCATGTATGTACGCAATTGGTGAAACTGCAAATGCAATTGCAGTACTAGCTTCTGGAAATATAAAGCAATTTAAAAATCTTGAACAAGCAGTCGCAGAGGCAATGAAAAACATGAATTCAGACGATGTGCTTTTATTAAGCCCAGGGTGTGCGAGTTGGGATCAATTTGTACACTTTGAAGCACGCGGCGAATTGTTCTGCACATTAGTTAATGAATCGAAAGCGCACCAACAAGTTCATTAATTGAATTGCATCCTTGTCGTTGAACCCATTTTTCGAGTTTCTTTGAAATGGTTGGTGCAATTGCTGGATTCACAAAGGATGCTGTTCCAATGCCAACAGCGCTTGCGCCAGCAAGGATAAATTCTGCTGCATCTTCCCATCGCATGATGCCACCCGTGCCGATGATTGGTATGGAAGCTTCTTTGGCGACATCTCGATATATTTCATGCACAATTCGAACGGCAATTGGATGAATTATTTCACCGCTAAGACCGCCGACTTCTCTGGAAATTTTTGGATTTCTAGATTCAACATCTATCGCTAGAGAAGGGATGGTGTTTATGAGTGTTAGCGCATCTGCGCCGCATTCGATAGCCGCTTTTGCGTGGGGCCGAATATCCCCAGGTGTTGCAGAGAGTTTTACAAGCATTCCAGTATTCGTAAGAACTGGTTTAATTTCATTCAGTAATGAGGAAAGTCGTTTTGGGCAACCACCAAACTCAAGTCCGTCTGAAGTATTTGGACATGACACATTTATTTCAACCAAGTCAATGCCATCGATTTCGTTCATTGCATTTGCAACTTCAACGTATCCATCAATACTATCGCCAGCAACCGAGCCTATGACTGTTGCGTTGATGGAGGTTGCTTTTGCAGATTGCTTTTCAATAAAAGATTGAATACCTTCATTTGCCAAGCCAATCGCGTTCAACATTCCATTTGAAAGCGTTGTCATTCGAACTGGGGCATTGCCAACACGAGGATCTTTAGTAATTGATTTAGTTGTAATTGCGCCGATGGTTGAAAGATTAATTGCATCCTTAATCTCACCCATGACCCCGCAAGTTCCTGCAGCTAATACAACTGGATTGCGAAGCGTCGTATTCCCAAGTTTTACCTGCATCACTGTCATGCATTACTATTGTACCTTATGGTTGCTTTTGTACTTAATTACAAAATAGTTCAGAAAATCAAGTGAAAGGGTACAATGCCAATATGAGCGATTTACAAGATAAAATTGATAGATTTCAGAACATGGCAATGGCTGACCCATCGAATGATATGGCGCATTTCAGTTTAGGTTCTGCCTATCTTGAAGCAAAGCGTTTTGGTGAAGCGGTTACAAGTTTTGAAGCATGTGTAGAACTAAACCCGGAAATGACAAGAGCAATGGAACTTGGAGGTTCAGCATTGATGCAAATGGGGAATACCGCAGATGCCAAAGTTTTGCTCATTCGCGGGTACGAACAAGCAGCAGCAAAAGGTGAAATGCGAGTCAAAGACGGAATAGCATCCATTCTTACTGAATCTGGAATTGAACTCCCAACAGTTGAACAAGCATCTCCGGGTGAAACTGGTAAATCATTGGACAAGCAACCGTTGCCCGGTAAAATTGGAAAGTGGATTTTAGAAAATGTGGATGAAGCTCAATGGGATGCTTGGATTGGGCAAGGAACAAAAGTTATTAATGAACTACGATTGGATTTTTCAAGCGTAGAAGATCAAAGTAAATATGAAGAGTACATGGCAGAATATCTGGGGATACCTGCAAACATAATCGCCAAAGACCTAGAGGATGAGAACAAATGAATATGATCGATGAACTTACAGTTGAAACGAATCAAACACAAAGAAGTGGTTTAGCGACTATTGCAATGGTTTGTTCTTTTATAATATGTTGCCCAATTACTACAATTGTAGGCCCAATCCTCGGTGTTATCGCATTGCTAACTCTTAGAGGGAAGCCACAATTGACAGGAAAAGGTTTTGCATGGACTGCGATTGTCGTAGGACTTATTTCGACAATAATCTGGGTTGGAGCAGGATTATTTTTTGGCAGAATGGCATTGAAGTTTATTGAGCAAGCCGGCGAAGTAACCACGACGACTATCCAAGCAGGATTCGACAAAGATTACACAACTTTTCGAGCAGGGCTTTCGCAAAGTTCATCGGATGTAACCGATGAGGAAATCGATCAATTTATTACTGAGTTAGAATCGAGATACGGTACATTTGATTCTGCAGTAATGAATATGGAAGAGCAACAGCAAGGAATAAAGCCAACGGCAAATGAAGCACCGTTACCAATTCGGCTATTGTTTGAAACCACTGATGTCCCAGCAGATGTATTGATGGAAGTCATACCTAGTGGAGGATTTGAATTTGAATTTAAACTTGGTTGTATTCGAATTAACGACGCAAAACTTGGTGACTTAATTTTTCCAAAGGGTTCTGCTTGTGACACGGCTCCTGAAGAACCAACAAAAGAGGAATCAGACGAATACCGCAGCTAATGCAGAAAAAGAAAATCAACCCTTGGTCTCTCGTCGCAGTTTTTAGTGCAATTGGATTTTGCCCTCTCTTTACGATTGCAGCAATCCTGTTTGGCATCCGTGCGTTAGTTGACATCTCTGCAAAAGGGGATACTCGCGGGGTTCGGCTTGCATGGTTTTCTATTTTGTTCGGATCACTCATGACAGGGTTATGGGGTGGTGGAATGTATTGGTGGAATTTGAATGTTCGCTCTCAAATCGAACAAGGCCCAGTTAAAATGATTGCTCTTGGACAAGACGGTAATATTGAAGCGTTCGAGTCATTGTTTATTACGAATGGCTCCGATGAAGATGCAGCAAAATTTTTATCATTGCTTCATACTCGGTACGGCTCTTTACTTGAGGGCTCACTCGACCAAGATGTTGGTGAAGCAGATGTTGATGGTGATAAACTTTTTCTAGGCATGGTTCCAATTGAAGCAGAGCTTGAATACGTACTTCAATTTGAAAACCAAAAC
>JABIWU010000036.1 GCA_018701395.1 Phycisphaerae bacterium
ACTCCTGCTCATCAACGAAACGAAGACGCGATGTTAATGACATCAAGTACACGGGCAATTGCTTCTCGCACGTCAATGTTTCCAAGGAACACATCCACTTCAAGCATGCCTGCGCGACAAGTATTCGCGATTCCTCCATAGGTTGGGTGCACTTCTTGTGCTAACGATTCGTAGAGTTTCATCGATTCTGCAAGCGAAGTTAATGCCGCGTGCGCATGTTGCGATGATCGTTCGGGTTCAATGTCTAGCAATCTACGCTGAGAATGACCTAGAACATACCACGCGTGTGCTTGCGCCACTTTCGCTCGATTACTTGCAGGCGCATTCTCTTTGTAGAAATCGATAACGCGTTGCGACATTCCTTGCGCTTCATCTAATTGCCATAAAGTGTAATGCGCATTTGCGGCAGTTGTCTGCAAAAGTAAACGCATGTCTGGTTGGATTGGGTGTTGACGAAGCCCTTCTTGGGCCGCCTTGAGCACTCTTGTGAATCTGCCAAGTCCATCCCAACCACCAGCGGCACGATTATATGCGCGGGCTTTTTCATCTTCAGTCGTTGCAGCATCAAGTGCTTTGTGTGCAATATTTACGAGTTTTTTAAATTCTCCAGAGCGATAGGCTTCTTGTGCTAGTTTGTCTATGTCGTCGAAAGAAAGCGAGTTTTTGCAGGTTTCATCTGTGTTTTTTACTCCTTTCTCTGCATTCCATAACCAATCGGCGACCTCTTCTAACGACCAATCTAACACTTCAGAAATCTGAAGGATCAAATCAAATTTTGGGTTTCCACTTTCTGGAGCAAGTTTTGTGGGGTCTCTTCCAAGTTCATTCGCGAGTTCTCTGCGGCTCCATCCGCGATACGCTTGAGCTAAATCGAATAACCTTTCGAGTCGCTCCTTCCTGCTGACGTTGTTCGTCTGTACCATCTTTCTCTCCTGTTCTTCTAAGAACAAAAATTATGTACAACTTGAGAATCTATCCGCGATAGAAAAAACCTCAAGTTGAGCAATTACACACTACATAAGAAAAATAGAGTTTCTATAAATTACTGCCTTTTTTCGCACATAAATTTTACTTCGTGTACAGGACAAAATTTCAACGTAAAAAAATGAGGCGTTAAAGCCATGGAATCACCCATTCTTCGGATACAACTCATTTGTGTTGGTGATGGTCATCAAAACACAACAACGGATTGTTGTGACTAATTATGGTTTGAAAAGTTTACATGGAGAGATAGAGATGAAAATGCATGCATTGATGCGAAAAGCGTGTTGTTTGTGCGGTTCGGCAGCGATTGGTAGTTTTGGTTTTGTAGAAATGGGGTGCGCTGGTTCGTACGACACTAGAATTCAAGTGTCTCCGTTGGGGATTATGATTGATGTGACTTTCGTTCCGTTGCTTGAAAGTGAGCAATACGATTTAGATGGTATGGAATATTTTTGGATTGTTCGCGAGGGTAAAAGTTATAAGTTTTATCCTGGAAAAGGTTGGGTGTTTGACCCAGAAACCGGCCAGTTGTACCAACTTGATGATAAAAGTTGGCGTAAAGTTGTTCGCGAACTCAGCGGAAAACAATTACAAACGGATACTGCAGGATTACTGCCAGCACAACTAAATGAGGTCGAGAGGCAGTCGCTAGGAATCTTTCAGCCGACACATCTGGACGGGCTTGGTATTCCAGACACAACAATTTCTATAGAACTTTCACTATCTGGAGATACGCCTATTCCTGCATTGCAAGAGTTTAGGTGGCCAACATTGAAAAGACAATTATTCATTTTCCCCAATGGCGAAGAAGGAATTGCAGACGACTTGCGATTGCAACTTGATGGAGATCCATCTGATGTACTAGGGTACTTGGCTGCTGTTGGAGCCACTAATGCTGAAACAACAATCGATGGACATACATGGAACATTGTTGTAACAAGCGATGATACCGCAGATGTATTCATTGACGACGTACTGCTTGTAACGATTCCACTGCATTAAATTAAAAGGATTTATATATGCTCCTCCTCTTGGGCTTAGCAATTTTGCTGGCCACTAGTTCCTCCCTTCTCGCTTCCTATGGATCGGGAAGGGGGGATAACGGCGGATTTTCAAAAGAAGATTCGCAACATTTCCCCGAACCTGGTGAGATCGCTGGATCAGTTTCAATCTCATCTTCTGGCGAGATTTGGTTGACTACATTTGTCGACCAATATGCTGTTTTGTCGCAAATTGAAGTTGTTGAAGACGATGATGGAGTACCAAAGTACAAAATTTCAGTTGCTGGAATCGGTCATATTTCCGTTCAAAATGAAGCAGAATCTATACCAGATTTCAAGCCAGAAGACGCAGTGTTTTACTGTGCAAAAATAGAGGATGCTGTTGAACAGTTGATTCTGCTTGTAGACCGAATAGGATTGGGTCTTTCAAAATTAACTCTACAGTCAATACCAGTAGCTGTACGTTGCGGTTGGAAGCCCCCCATTGAGTGCAGCTCCTTTATTCAAAATCTACTCAAAGAACACAGACTAGGGTAATTCGAATACTGCAATAACAAACAAAATCGTCTTAGATTGTGTATCTTAGGGTGGTAGTGGAAAACTCATATACAACTTTTACAGATTTCGCACTCACTGAACTTACCACTGGTCTGCACTGCCTTCATTGTAAAGATGATTGGGAAACAGTTGAACTAAGCGACAATGCAACAGTAATTTTGGGTACTCCTGCAGAAACATTACGTGAGGACCCTACGTATTGGATAAGCAGAATTCATCCTTCCGATGTTGATGCTGTACGGGGTGCATTGCATACAACAACTGAAAAAATTGAGAAGCATATTTCATTTCGATATAGGGATAGTTCAGAACGCTACCGCTGGATAGGGTTGCGTTGCAAATTAGCGAATGCTGGCATTATTGTTGGTACGTTTAGTGACATTACGAGAGCGAGAGTACTTGAATACGGAGACAGAATACATTTTGCAGGCAGGAATTCACTTCGTGCACTTCTTGATTCAAATGATTTAACTGTCGCCATCAATCAATTTTTAGATTTGCTCGGAAACGCTATGCATGTTGATAGAGCCAGGCTTGTTCGTTTTCGTACTGATGACAAAGCATTTATTACCCATGAATGGGTAAGAAGTAAAGCAGAAGCCGCCCTTGATTTACCGATTGAAGTTTCTACTGTCGCTGTGAAATGGTGGTTAACGGAATTGAAAAAATTAGGTGTTGTTTCTATTCAGAACACTGCATCTCCGGAACATTCTGATGAAATGAGGCAGGCGATTCAGTCTTGCTCAGTTGGTGCAATCATGGCTG
>JABIWU010000037.1 GCA_018701395.1 Phycisphaerae bacterium
GCTTGGGGTGCTTGCCCGTAATTTAAGTTATTACATTACTAATTATTACATTACTAAAAAAGACCGCCTTGCTTGAAGCAAAGCGGTCTTTTAATTTGGATAACTTAATGAGTCAGTTAACGTCGACGACGACTTGCTAAGCCAGCAAGTCCAAGTAACGCTAATGCGCCTGGTGCAGGAATAGCACCAGTCCATATATTGATTGCATCGATAAACACAGCTTCTGAGCCAGAGTTCGATCCAAATGCAATCTCAAGACTACCACTTACATCAGATGCTTCGATGAACATCCAAGTGCCTGCAGCTTCTTCCATTGCTAGGCCACCATCATCACCATTTCCAAGATCTAATAGGATGTCATCACCATAAGATATGGTTATATAATCTGCGTCTTCGTAACCAGTAGTGGCAATGAAAATTGCAAAGGAAACATTTACGCCTGCGCCAAAATCATCAATGGTCAAGCCCATGGTTCCATCAGTATCAGACATCTGATAGCCTTGGACACCATCATAAAATGCACCAACATTGCCAGCGTAATCTGTAACACCAACGTAATCGCCATCGGTTAGTCCTCCACTAGCTGGGTCGTAAGGTGCGTACCATGCATTAAATCCAACGCCATTTACAGCAGCTTGACCTTCGTTATTTGTTAGCCAGTGAAATGTGGTTGCGTCACCTGTGTCAAAATACTTTGCACCAAGGTAGGAAGGGTCTTCAAAACTTTGTGAATACAAAAGTTCAGCTGAAGCGGTTCCTGCTGTTAAAGTTGCAAACAATCCTGCGAGTACTAAATTCTTCATTTCTCTCTCTTTTCTTTGTTACGTGTTATCCAAACACTATTTTCTCTTCAAGAAGAGGCTTCTCAATCCCTCTCTACAAAGTAATGTATAGGAATATTCAGTGTTATCAAGGAAATAACTGTATATTTCTTCAGAAAAACTTTATATTTACTATTATTCTCGCATGCACATCATTGCCTATCTTCTCATCTGTTTTTCGCAATGGCTCGCAATTTCAGCATTCGAGATGAATGAGCCCTCTGGGAGGGTTATTAAGCCGAATTTTCTTTTTATTCTTACGGATGACCTTGGGAACGGTGAAGTTGGTTGTTTTCGTCAAAAATTGATCAAAACTTCTAACATCGACGGGCTTGATGACTAAGCAAGCACTAAAAAATAAACAAAGAGCAATCGAGAGAACAGTGCAGCTAAGAAACTCAGGCACCTGACAAAACAATAAATGAAGGAACGAAGTTTATTGACGCAATCGTTGTTACTCCTTTTTTTGTTTGTTTTGCAAATACTATTCCATATTTTGCGTTGCAAATCCCAGAGGAAGAATTAGACTTGCACCCACTTGATTTCATTTGTAGATAAAGAGTAACGGTAGAGAATAGACTACAATTAATATTGGCAATGTCAGAATCTTCACAAATTAATCTCGCAACATTGTGGTTTCTCTCCGCTCGGGCGATGGCTGTCGCTGGCGAAGAAATGCCGTCAGTTCAAGAAGCCGCAACTGGTTTGTATGCACAAGCAATCCTTGGTTTCAACGAAGAAGTCTGTCGGCAAGCAAAAGATAACGAACACATTAATAACAAAACATTGATTGACTGTCTTTCTGGAGTTCGGCAATTGCCAGGAGAATTGGCAGAGAAAATACTGACTGGCGTAATGATGATTTCATATGCAGACCGAAAGATGAAACCTCTTGAAGTACGCTGGGCCTCAATGCTTGCTTCTGCAATCGAAGTTTCACCTGATGATTTTCAACGGTGTTGCGTTAACGCTCGTGTTATAGCGTCCATGCTACGGCCACATGGGGCGAAATCATGAGCAACAACGAAACCAACTTTAAGTTTCTTGAACGGTTTGATAAGCGCGTCGCTCAACTTGCAAAGCAAGCGGAAAAATATGTGCATACAGACCCCGATTCATGCATGTTTAAATTGCGGTTGATGGTTGAAACAATGGCAAAGAAATTGACAAACCTGCAAATGCGAGGAGATATTTCTCAAGACCTTGGCGCGATGCTAGGTGCGCTTGAGCGGGGTGGAATTGTCCCAAGACGTCAAGCAGATTCAATGCACGCGATTCGCCGAGATGGGAATGCAGCAGTGCATGGAAGCCCGACTCCAATTCCGACTGCGATGCGTCGATTAAAGGAAGCACACAAAATATCTGGTTGGTTTTGCAAAATGGTAAAGCGCGGATCCAAAGTTCAAATAAGCGAATTTGCTCCACCTGAACCACCAATGCCCGTAGATAATCAAACAAAATCTTTACACGGGAAGATAGACAAATTGGAAGAATCAATTGAACAAAGAAGGAGTGCAACGAGAGAATCATTGTTGATGTTTGGCCCGCAGGAAAATGTTAAAGAAGTTACAAGGCGAATTATTGAGGAATTAAAGGCCCTCGACAATGTGGCAGCTGCAGCGGGCGAGCCAACTATTGACGCGGATTTTGTCGCTTTGGTGATGGCTATGGATTTAGAACAAATCGAAGAAGACCCTCGTCACGGTGGTGATTCTCGTCAAGCCAGAAGAGAAGCCGAACAGCAACTTGATACTATTAAGCAACACCTTGCTGAACGCGAAAAAGCGTTTTTAGCAGAACGAACTTTTTTACTTGAACAAAGGAAATCTTTATGATGCAACTACCTGAATGGGAAATGGTACTACGGCTGGTGCTCGCACTTGTGTTAGGTGCATTCATTGGTTTAGATAGACGGCTTCGAAGTAAGCCAGCTGGGCTGAGAACAATGTCACTTGTTAGTTTGGGATCGGCAACATTTACACTTGTTGGCATTGAAGCAATGCAGCAACTTGCATTTGCCGAACAATCAGCAGGTTTAGAAACGATGGTTCGTCTCGATACAAGCCGAGTCATTGCAGGCATCGTCGGCGGTATTGGCTTTTTAGGTGCGGGTGCAATTATTCAATCACGTGGAAGAATTCAAGGCATGACAACTGCATCTGGCATTTGGATGACAGCAGCTATTGGGGTGTCGGTGGGTTTAGGATTGTATTTTCTAGCTCTCACAGCCACCCTATTGGCATACGTCGTACTCGTCCTTTTGCGTAGACAATTTACGGAAGAAGACGGCACAAGCGTTGATGAATGTTAATCTTTCCACGGGTTTACAACGTGGCATGCTCTACCTGTAGTTTCAATGTAATCTTGATGTTTGTCTTCTGCAACATAAAAATGTTCAGCCGATTCAACTTGTGTTGCAATCGGATCAGAAAACAAATTTGATTTACTAAGTTTTTCTATGAATTGAGTGGCAGTTTTTTTCTGTTCGTCGGAAGTTGTCCATACACCAGAACGGTATTGCGAACCAATGTCTGGTCCTTGTCGGTTTACTTCAGTCGGATTATGCATCTTAAAAAAAGCAGCCAGTAACGTTTCGTAGGAAATTACAGAAGGGTCAAATGTAACTTTTGCAGTTTCAGCATATCCTGAAGTTCCAGAGCAAACATCTTTGTATGTAGGATTTTCAGTTTCGCCTTGCATATACCCACTTTCAACATTAATGACACCCTGACCTTTTTGGAACCAATGTTCAACACCCCAGAAGCAGCCACCTGCAAAATAAGCAATTTCAGTTTTTATGGGCTTAGACTGTGCTGGAATGTCTTCGCCTTGTTCGTAAAAATGCAACGATGCAGAATTCAAGCAGTATCGTTTACCGGTGGGTTTAGGTCCATCATCAAATTCATGTCCAAGATGTGCATCACATCGAGCACATAAAATTTCAATCCGTTTCATATCGAATCGAGCGTCTTCGCGTGTTTCAACGTGTTCATCTGCAAAAGGGGAGAAGAAGCTTGGCCATCCAGTGCCTGAAGTAAACTTATGATCGCTGGAAAAAAGTGGTAAGCCACAAACAATGCAAGCGTAGAACCCATCTTTTTTTGTGTCAAGTAACGTACCGCAGAAGGGACGTTCGGTACCAGCATTTTGCGTGATTCGAATTGTTTCCTCATCGAGATTTGCAAGTAGGGGTTTTTTGGTCTCTTCAGTTATTGGTGTAATATCGTAGCCAGCGCGGGAGTACATGGGAGTTTGGGGTTCCAAGTTTATGGTTAACATTGTAATTATGAGCAAGAGTAGCATGTGCTCAAATAATACGCCAGAAGAGCATATTCTGCCCGATATATGAAATTATTCTCACTCGAACTTATAGAACGAGCTGTGAAGTATTCTCAAGAGTAAAATCGTGGTTTTATACATATAAAAACGATGAATTAAGGTACAAAAAGTGGGTATACTTCTCTTTTTCTATTCATAAACCTCGTGAAGGTTTATCTGATTTTTGGAGTTTTACGATATGTCTGAATGCCACGAACCAAATGTCCAACATCACTATCGTGATATGTCGCAGCAGCACGACGCTGCGAAGTTGGGAATTTGGTTGTTTCTTGCAACGGAAATTCTGTTATTCGGTGGTTTGTTCTGTGGGTATGCTGTTTTTCGCGCGAACCACCCAGACCTCTTTAAGTGGGGTGGACAATTTTTAGATGAACGTTACGGTGCTGCGAACACTGCTGTTCTTCTAATTAGTAGTTTGACAATGGCGATGGCAATTACGTATGTGCAACAAGAAAGACGCCGATTAGCCATGATTTGTCTTGGCATTACATTTGTTTGCGCAGGTATTTTTATGGCAATTAAGTCAGTGGAATATGAACATAAATTCCACGATCACCTTCTTGGCGGTATGGCATTTTATGAAACAAGTGATCATGGTAATGACATGGGTGGCGATCATGCTACAGGCGAATTAGCGCACGGTGATGCCGAGCAGGGTAAAGCATTATGGAATGCCTCTTGCCGTTCTTGTCACGGCGCAAATGCTGAAGGCGTACCAGGACAAGGAACTGTTCTCAATACAAGTTCTTATGTTCGCACACATGATGATTCAGAACTTTTAACGTTTATTAAAAAGGGCAGAGCAGCCGATTCGCCCGATAGTATTTTGCAACTAGAAATGCCACCAAAAGGTGGCAACCCAATGTTGAATGACGCTGGGATTATGAACATCATCGCCTATTTACATACATTGACAGTTCCGACTGAAAATGGTGAAGTTCACGATGCAGTTGCAAATTCTGATACTCCTACAGATGTATCGCCTACTGAAACAGAAGCGCCTGAATCTTTCATAGCAACTCTTCCGAAATCCACAGTTCCAAAAGCGATGCAAGCGCCGTCTGGGCTTGCCCCTGAAGAGGCATCTGAAGCACAGCGGATGGCTGTTTTCGAGAAGAAAGTTGCACCTCAACTTGATATAAATCGACCAGCAAATGCGCACTTGTTTTTTGGTTTGTATTTCTTAATGACCGGCTTGCATGGTATTCACGTTGTTATTGGGATGATTGTTTTACTTTGGCTCATGTGGCGTCTGAAACGTGGCGACTTTAACAAGCGGTATTATTCTGCAGTTGAGTGCGGCGGTTTGTACTGGCACGTTGTTGATGTTATTTGGATCTTCCTGTTCCCACTCTGGTATCTATTGACTTGACCACTCAGTCTAAATCAGTTGCGGGGGTATTGTTTGCCATTGGGTCCTATCTTTGGTGGGCTTTTGTTACACCAATTTATTTTAAGTTATTTAAGGAAGTGCCAGTAGTTGAGTTAGTAATCTGGCGAGTCCTTTCAGGCCTACCGTTACTTCTTGGCTTACTGTTTTTTCGACATAAAATTAAAGAATGCTTTAGTGCACTGCGAGACAAGAAAACATGTTTCTTGTTGCTAGCATCAGCACTATTTATTTCAGTGAACTGGATTGTTTTTGTGATTTCGGTCGTTACGGATAGACTTATCGATAGCAGTCTTGGGTATTACATTAATCCATTAGTTACAGTTGCTTTTGGTTTTCTCTTTTTAGGTGAACGATTACGTAAATTGCAGGTCATTGCTGTAGGCATTGCTTTTGTTGGTGTTGTTTATTTAACAATTTCTCAGGGTTCATTGCCTTGGATTTCACTCACGCTCCCGTGCACTTTTGCAATGTATGGTTTGATGCGAAAAATAATGGGTGTTGGGTCTATTGAAGGTTTGACGATTGAGATGACGTTTGCACTTCCAATTTGTATCGTGTTGCAGTGGTGGCTAGTTTCAAATGGTAACGCAGTAAGTACCGAAGGCGACTGGTACATTACTGGCGGTCTTCTGCTTGGCGGGCTAGTTACGATTGTTCCATTGCTCCTATTTGCAAGTGGTGCGCGTCGATTAAAATTTTCTACGCTAGGTATCTTGCAATACATTGCACCATCGGGGCAACTCATTTTGGCAACAGTCATTTTCAAAGAAGAGTTCGGATTACAAAGGGGCATTGTTTTCTGTTTAATTTTGTTGGCGGTACTTCTCTATTCTTTTGACAGTTGGAAGTTTTCGACTGCTCAAATAGAGCCAGCAATTGAATAAATACTAAAAACAGAGTAAGTGATCTTTGTAAAGTTATAACATCCGTTAGTCAGCTGATAGGTAGCAAGAAATAGTAACGATTCGGAGGCATTGAAAAGTTGGAATTTGTCTTTGCTTTGCAAGCGACAACGATAATAGCATTGTGCAAACCAAAGTTGCTATCATTCACCGATGCTCAATATACTACTTGCTTGCCTTCTTTCATCTTCACCAACTTCTGCAAATGCAATAGCGCCAAATCTCGTTGAAGATAATGGTAGTGCTTGGATGACCTGGGTTGAACCAGTCGACAAAGAAAAAAAAGTTATGGCACTGAAATGCGCAAAGTTTGAAGACGGCACTTGGGGTGATGCAAAAACGATCGTCCAAGCCAACAATTTTTTTGCAAACTGGGCGGACTTTCCAGAACTTGGTGTTGCCAAAGACGGCACACTGTTTGTGACTTGGCCACAACAATCTGGTCCCGGAACGTATGCATACGATATTGCAGTAGCACGGAGCGACGACAGTGGCGAAACATGGATACTTATGGGAACGCTCAACGATGACCGAGTGCTTGGTGAACACGGTTTTGTTTCTCTAGTTCCAGATGGCGAAGACGGAGTCCGTGCATTTTGGCTCGATGGTCGAGCTATGACGGGCGATGGCCATAGTGGCGAAGGTGGTGGAGATATGCAACTTCGCACAACCATCATTGACGACAAAGTGCACAATAGTGCATTACTCGATGATAGAGTTTGTGAATGCTGCGGGACAGATGCAGTTGTCATTGATGGAAATGCATATGTCGTCTATCGCGATCGAAGCGAGAATGAAATTAGAGATATTTCGATAAGCGGTCTGAATGTAAAATCAAAATTAGTACATGAAGACAATTGGAACATCGCAGGTTGTCCAGTGAATGGCCCATCCATTGATGCAATTGATTCAACAATTGCAACTGCTTGGTATACCGCATCGGGCGATAAACCAAAAGTATACGTTTCATTTTCTGATGAGCCTATTCTTATCTCAACGAGTATTCTTGGTCGCATAGATATTGTGGTTATCAATAAGGATACTGCAGTTGCAGCATGGCTTGAACCAAATGGCGAAACCGCTTCGGTCATGCTTGCTGCTATTCATCGTAACGGCACTGTGAATAAAAAACGAGTTGTTGCATCTGTCTCACCTTCGCGCTCCTCTGGTTTTCCTCGCATTGCCAAAGTGAGGGGTGGCATTCTTGTCGCATGGACCGATGCAAATCGCGAGCAAGGCATTTCTGCACAACTTTTTGCTCTGAGCAATTAAAGAGTACCACTGGATATGAAATATTTATTTGTATTATTCCTAGCCTCGATGTCGTTTCTCGCTTTCGCTGAACCTATTACATTGATGACATTCAATATTCGCTATGGAACAGCCAGCGATGGCCCAAATAGTTGGCACTATCGTAAGGACCATGTGGTTGAAACAATTCGTGATGCGCATCCCGCTGTTATTGCAATCCAAGAAGCGTTTCTCGATCAACTAACGTACCTTGATGAGCAACTTAACGCGTTTACAAAAATTGGACAACATCGAAGCGGGAATACAAAAGGCGAATTCAGCGGGTTGTTGATTGACACAAGAAAACTTGAAATTTTAGAACAAGGCCAACTATGGCTTTCAGAAACGCCTGAAGAAATTTCAATAGGATGGGATGCAGCACTGCCTAGGACTGCAACTTGGGCAAAGGTGCGAGCTGTCGGAACGAGTAGCCCATCATTTATTTTGTTTAGTACACACTTTGACCACCAAGGCAAAGAAGCGCGTATTGAAAGCGCAAAACTCATTTGTAAAAAAGCAAACGAATTAAGTGAAGGCAACATTCCAGTTGCAATCATGGGCGATTTTAACTGTTCAGATGGTAGTGCCCCTTACAAGGTTTTTACTGGAAGTGGTTTTACTACAGCAAGAACTTGTAAAGACTGCGGTACATTTCATGAATTTACAGGAAGAGAAGATGTGCCAAACATTGATTTCATTTGGTTAAACGACAAATGGAAAGGTATACATGCAGAAACTCTTCGACCTCGAAAAAATGGCAAGTGTGCTTCCGATCACGACCCTGTAGTTGCAACCCTTGAACCAAAAGTGCCTTCAGGCACAATTGGTATGGCTCGCTTTATTCAACAAGAATGGCAACCGTCGCAAGATTCGCTCGTTCGCCCATTTATTCCTATGGAATTACAAGAAGAAGTAGCAAAACTTGAACAGTTAATTACGAGTAGGCCAGAGACCGAGCCAGATTTTCATGAACTTACGCATGTACATGGCGCATTTAAATTTCCATTTCATTTGCCCGAACTAGCAGGCGATTTGACTGACCGGCTGATGGCACTGCATTGCGAACCGAGCAATATTCGTGCGCTTGCTAGGCAAGTATTAGATACGAAACTTACCAAGGTAAAAACAGACTACTCAGATAGGCCAACTGTAGAACAAGTTATGGAATTTCTTTCAATTCCAAACGAAACTTTTTACATTGAAGAAGCGCAACTTGCATCAGCACTTGAAGTTATCAATTATTCAATGCAGATTGATTTTGACGCACTAGTTGCAACTATTCAAATTCCAAACGATGAAAAACAACCATTCTTTGGTAAAGCGATGCCACCTGGAGTAACGGGTCCAATTCTTGCAGGGCAAATGGGACCGGATGGATGGCGAGTCGTTGGCGGGGCGGGCGCAAATACATACGATATGTCACTCATTGCAGAAGTATTCGATTTGGGTGGCGATGATTCCTATTTTGCCAATGACATTGTTGTGGGTAATCGCAAGGTCGTAGATTTAGGGGGGAACGATAGTTACACAGGTACTGAAAAGCAGGGGCCTGCAGCAGGATTGTTTGGTACGTGGATTATTGATGATCGGGGTGGCGATGATGTGTACGGCACAATTGGTGGAACATTTTCAACTGGCGCAGGTTGTTTTGGCGTTGGCATGATTATTGATAGAGCGGGGAACGATACGTACCATGGAACACAATGGTCAATCGGGTCTGCTGTATACGGTGTTGGTATTGTGATGGATTTGGGAAATGGAGATGACGAATACCTTGGCGAATTTTTATCGATTGGAGTTGGCGGTCCTCGTGGATTTGGTTTTGTATTTGATGAAGATGGAAATGACTTTTACAAATCTGAGGGACCAAAGCCATCAATATACGAAACGGCGGATGTGTACTGTGCATTTAGTCAGGGAATGGGTTTTGGTTACCGAAAATATGCCGCTGGCGGCATCGGCATTTTGTGCGATGTTGCGGGTGACGACAAATACCAAGCCGGAGAGTTTAGCCAAGGCGGTGCGTACTATCACGGTTTAGGAATCTTGCGCGATTTTTCTGGTGATGATGATTACCACGGTAATAGATATGCACAGGGTTTTGGTGTGCACCAAGCATTCGGAGTTCTCATTGATGACGCAGGAGATGATACGTATTGGGCAATGACTGCCGCAGACCAAGGATCTGCTTGGGACATTGCTGCAGGTTGCTTGCTTGATAAAAGCGGGGACGATTCTTATACAGCAAATAGTATGACGCAAGGCTCGGCAGCGATGCAGGGGATTGCGTACTTGATTGATCTTGATGGTGAAGATTTATATTCTGGCACGCATCCAGCGCAAGGTGAATCTGGAAGTAATACGTACCACTGGGAACCGTCACATTCTTTTTCATTCAGTGCGTTGCTTGATTTTGGTGGTAGAGACGATATGTATTCACTCGAACGAAACAATAATTCCACCGAGATTACGCAACCAAACCCTAAACCAGAAGGTAGCGGTATCGGTTTGTTTATTGATCAATGATGTTGAATCCAAGCATTTAACTTGCAATCGTATTAGCATAGAATTCTATTAATTACAATACCCCGCCGAAGCCCTTGCGGGAACAACGACGGGGATACAGTTTCAATACCAGATTCACGGGCTTGCACCCGCAGCACGATCTTTGCACTGAACATGCGTATTTTATTCACCCAAGCTAAGATGTCAAGCCGTATTTGTGCTTAGTAATATACTGTTCTAATCAAGAGCAGTTTTAAATATGCAGGCGAACATTATTCTCCTATGCGGATAACTAGTTATAAAAAAAAAGCCCCGACTTTCGTCGGGGCTTTAATTTGTTTCTAATGGATATTAGAAGGATTTGCGAGGTGTAGCTTCGCTACACTTGATTTCGCGACCATCTAATTCTGTGCCACCGCATTCTGCGATAGCTTTATTAGCTTCGTCGTCGTTGTCCATAGTGACAAAACCGAAACCGCGTGAACGGCCTGACTGACGATCTGTGATTACGATTGCGTCTGAAACACTACCAAATTCTTCGAAGTGTGCTTTCAGATCTTCTGTTGTAGTTCCCCAACTTAAATTACCAATATACAATTTCATAACTCTAACCTAACCTTTTCATTTCACCCCGATAGGGTGACAAGCATGCCTAGTAAAAAACACAGATCTCGACGCTAGGCCGCCAAAGATGACACAATTATACAGCAATTTAATCAGATTAGCATTATTTGAAGTTGTTTTGTATTTTTTTGACCACACAAACCCTGTTTTAAGTACGATTAGAGCGATGTTTCGGAATTTGCTCTTTTTTTTGGCAACAAATTTTTTAATTGGTTGCTCCGAACCGTATATAGATGCACCAGAAGCAGAAGTGCATGGCTCGATCTTCACTGTGCTGGGTATTCCAGCAGAAGCAACTGATCGTCCAACTATTGCGCATATCAATATTGTAAATCTTGACCAAAATGGTGTAAATGATGTTCTTGTTTGCGATGTTTCGGGGCACCAAGTCACTTGGATTCAGAACCAAGTTGAAAAAATTATTCTTTCAAATATTGATGGGCCTGTGCATGCAGAAACTGTGGACATAGATGGCGATGGAGATTTAGATGTACTCATCGCAGCGATGGGTGTAATTTTGCCTTCAACGGCTCACACAGGAAAAGTCATTATCCTTGAAAATGACGGCAACGAACTTTTTACTAAACATGTAATTGCTGAAAATATTCAACGCGTAACGGACGTGCAAGCAGGGGATTTAGATGGTGATGGCGATTTGGATTTATCTGTTGCCCAATTTGGTTACACGCAAGGGCAAGTGCAGTGGTTTGAAAATGAAGGTGATTGGGACTTTACGCCGCACCAACTGATCAATCGCAGCGGTGCAATACACGCGCCAATTGTTGATATTGATAACGATGGGGATTTAGACATTGTTGCTTTATTGTCACAAGAGTGGGAGACAGTTGTAGCGTTTGTAAATAATGGCAGTGGAAGTTTTATGCCTGAAATTTTACATGATGTTGCAGACGCAGATTTTTCTAGTTCTGGCATTCAAATTGCAGATTTAGATAAAGATGGCGACAAAGATATTCTTTGGACAAATGGAGATGCTTTTGTGTCGGTGGATTATCGACCGTTGCCATCCCATGGGTTGCAATGGCTAGAAAATCACGGAAATCGAGATTTTGAATTCCACCGAATTGGCAAAATGGAAGGTGCTTATGGTCCAACTGCTATTGATTTTGATAATGACGGCGATGTAGATATTGTGACGGTCTCTGAGTTTGCATTTTGGGATAAACCAGAAACGCCGAGTGTTGTTTGGTGGGAACAAGGCGATAATATGTCTTTTACAAAACATACTATTGCAAAAACACCAACGCATTTAGTTACTTGTGATGTTGGTGACATAAACAATGACGGTAAGCCAGATATTGTTGTTGGTGGCATGGCTTTGTATCCGCCTTTTGACAGGATTACTCGAATTGCCGTTTGGCATAATGATGGGAATGCATTTCAAGAATCGCATTCAGTTACATTGCCGAAACAAATTCAATTCGAGTTACAAAAATTAAAATCTTCAGGTTTGCGTGGAATGTTCTTGCAAGCAAACGGTTTTGATTCAATTAACGCATACAACATTGCATTCCAAGAAGATTCTGAAAATGCAAAATGGCCGTATTACATTGGGTTACTCCTTGTTGCAGAAGGAAACAGCAACGATGCATTGGATTATTTCAAACAAGCAGAATTGATTGACTCTACCTATTCTCCCTTGCTCACTCGCCTTGGAGAGTTATATGTTGGAATTGGCGATGTAGAGATTGCCAAAGAGTACTTTGTAAAAGCAGATTCGAATCATGCACGCGTTGCACTTGCGCAACTTAGTGCAGACGATGAAAATTGGGTTGAAGTTATAGAAATTCTAAAAGGGATAAACACCCAAGCAGCATCCTCATTAGTTTTAACTGCAAAAGCAATGGTAGAAGGCACAACGCAAAAATCGTTCGCTGCTATTGACATGGGGTATCAGATGGACGATCCATGGCTCGAAGAAGTAGAGGAAATGTGCATTCTTGCTCCACATCTTGTGACGCAAGCACAAACAGATTTTATCTCTGGTAAAGTCGATTCTGCAGAACGGCTCTTGCGTAGAGCAATTGCTATTGACCCAAATGACAAAGATGCACGTCTTGCTTTGGCAACTATTTTACTGCGTGGTAATCGTTTAAACAGCGACTCGATTGCAGAGTCAATCGTGCACTTAGAAGCAGGATTGAAATCTGATCCATCCTATGTAATGATGCGTACAAAATATGGTTGGGCTTTATATTTATCTCAGCGGTACAGCGAAGCACAAGCCGTCTGGTTTTCGATCCTTGAAGACGAGCCGAATCACAGCCCAGCTTTCGCAAACCTTGCTCAACTCGCATACCAACAACAACAATTTGCAAATTCGTATGCATATTTCAAGAAGGCGTTTGACGTTCCAGATGACTCGCCGTTTGCAATGTCGCAAGACCCAACTTTTAGAGCAGAAACGCTTTATCGATATTCATTGGCTTCAACCAAAATGGGAAGGCAAGGTCATTCTAAAAAACTCATTGAGGAAGCAATTGGGCTTGTGCCCAGCAATGCAACGTATCAATTTGAATTAGGAAATTTGCTAATCAGCGAACAGCAGTTCAAAACCGCATTGAACCATTTAGAAATTGCAAATGCATTGCAACCAAACAATCCACGAATATTGGCAGCTCTCGGGTTTAGTTGGTTTAAATTAGAAGATGCATCACAATCAGTTTTGTTTTTAGAAAATGCGGTGAAACTTGCTCCAACATTTGCTTTGGGGTGGTTTCATCTAGGTAATTCGCAAGTTGCTCTAGGTGATATACAATCTGCAACTGAATCGTTTAAAGTTGCAGTACAGTTACAACCGACTTTTACAGTTGCGATTGAAGCCTTGTCGAAATTAAAAGGAAAGTAGCCCACGCAGTATGACACAAATAATTGAACATTTTATTGATGGCAAGCGCGTTCAAGCCGCAAGCGATTCGCGTTGCGATGTATTGAATCCTGCAACGAATGAAGTAATTGCTGAAATTATAATGGATGAGGTTTCTGCTTCTGCTAAAGCGGTTGCATCTTCAGCTTCTGCATTTACTGCATGGAGTGAAACTCCTGTTGGCGAGCGTTGCCAAGTTCTGTTTACATACAAAGAACTTTTAGAGCAACATTTTGATGAACTTGCACAAATGATTGTTACTGAGCATGGTAAATCTATGGCCGAAGCTCGAGGTGATGTCCGCCGTGGTATTGATTGCGTTGAATACGCTTGTGGCGCACCATCTTTGATGATGGGTCGAACCCTCCCGAGAATTGCAGTATCAAGTTCTTTTAGCAGAGAGCGCGAAGAAGGCATTCCTCTGGATAGTTCCCTAGAGCGAGTGCCGATTGGAGTTTGCGTTGGTATTACACCGTTTAACTTTCCAATAATGGTTCCTCTTTGGATGTGGCCAATGGCTGTTGCTTGTGGAAATACTTTTGTATTAAAACCATCTGAAAAAGTCTCGTTGTGTGCGCTTCGCGAAGTGGAACTTGCAAGCGAAGCGGGTTTGCCGCCAGGTGTACTGAATATGGTGACAGGCGGACCAGAGGTAGTCAATCATTTATTGACACATGAACAAGTCAAAGCCGTTTCTTTTGTAGGTTCTACTGCAGTTGCTAAGCACATCTATAAAACTGCTTCTGCAGCTGGTAAACGCGTGCAATGCATGGCTGGCGCAAAAAATACAATGATTATTATGCCAGATGCGAATCAAGATGCTGCCATCGATGGCGTGATTGGTTCTTCTATGGGTAACGCTGGGCAGAGATGCCTTGCTGGATCGGTAGCGGTTCTAGTTGGCGATGTTCCGGAATGGTTTATCCCAAGAATTGTAGATGCGGCAAAGAAAATAAAAGTTTCACAAGGAAATGAAACCGGTTGTGGAATGGGTCCTCTAATTGATGAGGCAAGTGTTAATCGAGTAACAAAAGCAATTGAAGCAGGAATTGAAGCAGGTGCAGATTTACTCCTCGACGGGCGAACTTGCGATCAAAAAGTCGGCTGTTTTGTGGGTCC
>JABIWU010000038.1 GCA_018701395.1 Phycisphaerae bacterium
ATCGTCGCTCAGTTCTGGCTTTGGTGTCAACAAATCAATCCCACTGCTTGATGCTTGATCTCCAATTTTAAAATAGCCAAGTGATACATTTTCATCGCTTAGGTCAAAATCTGAAAGTTCAGGAATCTTCGTCAAAAGAAGGCGATACAGCGGCAACTGCAAATCCTTCCAATCTGTTTTATTGAAATGCGCTTTATTTGCAGTCATTGAACCTGTTTTGTAATCAAGAACACGAACTTCACCTGACGCATTAGTTTCTACACGATCAATAGTTCCACGAATTGTAAATGCTTTGCCTTTAACATCGAGTTCCTTCTCGACAAATCGTTCTGTGCATACAATCGTCCATCCGTCTTGTACGCTTTTCGCTTGATGTATTGCGAATTCTTTCAATCTATAGCGAGCAAGTTCCAATTGGATTGCAATTTTTGCGCTTACATTTGGACCAAGTTTTTCTTTAACTACATCATCAAGAGTTGCACTAACGAAGGATTCGATCTGTTTGGCACTGCTGCAATGCTTCATTTTTTCATCTTCGCCAAACTTCTGAAGAACAGAGTGCATAAATGTACCGAATAACTTTGCATCTAATTCCGTCAAACCATCTTCAGACGCACCAAGTTTCAACACGTTTTTCAACCAAAAACGATATTCACAAGCTAAAAACTCTTTAAACGCCGTAACTCGTAAACGCGTAAGTGGTTCGGTTTTGTACTCGGATGGCTTTGGGATTTGTAACCCGGTTCCAATTTTTAGATTCGCAAATTGTGGCGGAACCACTGGCTGTTCTTTATCAAAAGATAACACTAGATCACCAGAACGTTTTGCTAAAGAAATTGGTTCCTCGCAACGCATTAACAATGGACTTGGCGAAAGCGGGTCGCCTTCCGTATTTTTACGCCCAACTATCCACTTAATACTTCCATTGTTTGAACGAGAATTTTGCATTGCAATCATTGCATGTGCATCACGAGCCATACGCCTATCCATCGTCTCAAGTCCCAAAGCATCTAATAAACTATCTGGAAAATATGCATCGCTTGTAGAGCGTCCTGCTAAATCTGAACTCATCCCAACTACCAATAAGTGCGGGGAATCGGATGCCATCCCCTCTAGCCAACCAACAATATCGATTGCAATCGGGTCAGGTAATTCTGAAATAGTAACTTGGTCAAGTTCGCGAAGCATTAGTCGAATGACATCAGCCAGATGCACGCCATCTATTTTTGAACAAAACTGATCAGAGATGGATTCTAAAGAATCCAACACTCCAAATATTCTTTGTAATGCCTTTAGTTTAGAACTTGATCGGTCGAGTTCTTCACCGCCGTACACTGTTAAAAGCAATTCTCGTATTGCAGTTGCACATTCTGTAATCGAATTTAATTCATTATTTTTTGCAATACTCTCGCCAAGCAATCCAAACATTCCTTTGTGAAGTTCAAATAGTCCATCAATTCTATTGCGGTATTTTGTAGGAATAAACCATTTAGAATCGCTAATTCGGGTTGGCACAACAGTAGCCGAGTATTCACTCAAGTTTGCAAGGGTTTTTTCTTTAATACTAAGAAGCCGAACAATTTCAGGATGCCGTGCAATTGACGCATACGAAGCGTACGATTGCGTAGATATAAACGAAGCAATTTCTAAAAGTAGAAGTGCTTCTGGTGTCTGCAACACTGGCATGCCGCCAGAGAATCTTCCGCGAATTCCATGCCCCTGTATGTGGCACTTCAAAATAGGAATTAACTTTTCATCTGTAGAAGCAATTGTAATTTGTTCGGATGTAATTTGAGAATCAAGTTCTGACAGTGCCCTGACAACTTCTGCTGATTGCGAACTTGGCGAGCCTGCAACAACGATATTTTCTTCTTCGATGTCAATTTTTGCTGACTTCCAATATTTCGTATCAATACACCCAAACGTATCAAAACCGTTTTTTTCTGATTCTGGAGCACGAATTAAGGAATCAACTTGGATTCCTTCTGAAATTAATCGAGTCAATAATTTTGTTGTAACACTCGATAAATCTGAGCCGCCAACTACAACAACATTGGACGTTATTCCTAACTTTATTTTAGAGTTAGCTTTTATCAAAGCAATTTGCTCAACATCAAACATACTTACGTTGTCTAGTAAAAGTAATTCCTGCGTTCTATTTTGAACTTCTTGTAATACTGAAAACCTATCGATCGCTACTGGTGTAATTGTTAGCTCTAGCCGATCACTCCTGGGCCATGTCGTTGAGTCAATCGAAAGACCGCCTCCAGTTGCAACGTTGATTGTTTCTAAAACTTTTGCTGCAAATTGAACCCACTCAAGAAAATCATCTTCATTGACTAACCTTTTTCCGACAATTTTTTGGATTGCATTTTGTGGTAATTCTTTAAGTGCAACAACTGTGGCAAGAACTGTTGATTGCAAATCTGCAACACGAATGTCCTCTGGAATCAATAATTTAAAAAATTGTGACGTTGTGACTATCCGCGGCAATTCAACGGCCCTGCCATCTTTTGATGCCACATTTATGAATTCTGATTGGAGTCTATTAGCAACCGCTTGCCCAGAAACCAGAATTAATAATCGATCTGCCGAGCCAAGCCCACCATCTAAATAGTTCTCTAGCAACCACTTGGAAGCTGTCGGTATAAATTGGGAATCCCAGCCCAGAAAGTGTCTTTGTACCTCGGTCATGAGGTAGGAAGAATACCACAACCCAAATCTTAAACCTGACAACACACTGTCATCCAAAAGTAACTAATTATAGAAAATGTTACACAATTTTAGACAAATATCGTCTCTGTAAAGAGTTACAAATATATCCAAACTACCGATAAAAACCCCATAAAAAAATTCCTACGCAAGTTTATGCTATTCCTTGACTTGTGAACTTAGGAAAAGAAATATGCAAAAAAGGCTCTTATTTCTATCCAAATTAGTGTGGAACTGCCGATAACCTACATGGCGAAGTGGTGGAACGCCACCGAGTAACTACTGCCTTAAATGGCACTCGTTGCGTTCCTTCTCTTCTCTTCTCTTCCATTACCCTTGGGTCTTCGGATCCAAGGGTGATTTTTTAATATGAGATAATTCGATCGGCAAATGATTCGGCTTCATCGAGGTCATGCGTAACAAACAACGTTGATGCATTGTTATCAGCGTGCACCCGTTGAATACAACACTTTAATGTTTCGCGAAGTTCAACATTCAAAGAAACAAAAGGCTCATCCAACAACAATACCGTTGGCTTTTTCGCAATTGCCCTGCCAAATGCAACGCGCCGCCGTTCTCCACCGCTGCACGATGCTACTTTTTGTTTTGCAATTTTAGAGAGTTGCAGTTCTTCAAGTATTTGCGAAACATCATAGTTTTTTGAACCACAAGCACGCAGTGGGAACGCAATATTTTTTTCAACAGATACATGCTCGTACAATGGTTGCTCTTGCATCATGATTCCAATTCGCCGTTCATGAGGTTTCATACTGGAGACATCTTCGCCATCTATTTGAATAACTCCACTTGCTGGAGAAATTAGTCCTGCGATGCAATGCAACAATGTTGTTTTTCCACAGCCCGAAGGACCAACTAATGCTACAAGCTCTCCATCGCCTACTTCAAGTGAAAAATCCTTCAAGACATACTTTCCATACGAAAATGTGTGTGTAAGGTTTTGTACGCAGAGAGACATCCATGTAGCATACACGGATGCTTCTACCTATCTTAATTATCGCTTTAACAAATCCAGCACCAACTGCAAACGCAGATACACCGCATGGGACTTACACCTTCACAATTTCTGACAACGAAGGTAATCACATACCTGCGAAGCTTAGTTTTACAGATACAAGCGGGAATAAATCAGACCTATTTCCAAATGCTGATGCAGACCCAAAGAAGCTAGCTGTGCGATTCCACGCCATCTACACACTTGAAGGCGAAGGAACTATTACCGTTCCCGTTGGAGAATGGGAAGTATATGCATCACACGGAATTGAATGGTCACTTGCACACACAACTATTGCTATCGAAGAAGGTGGCGAATATTCCTGGGACGCGACAATTGTTCATGAGATTGACTCTACCGATTGGGTTAGTGGTGATTTTCATTTGCATACATTAACGCATAGCGGCCATGGCGATTCTAATATGAACGAACGCATCATTTCCTTGATTGGTGAAAATGTAGAATTCGCCGTAGCAACTGATCACAATCACAACACAGATTACCAACCAACTATCGATCATCTCGGTGCTAACAATCACATCACCGCTGTCGTTGGAAACGAAGTCTCAACTTCGTACGGTCATTTGAATATTTTTCCTCTTGATCCAAACGCCAACATAGTTAATCAAAAACTGGAAGCACCTGAATTATTCTCATTGATACGAAAAGAAAAAAATGATGCGGGTGTAATTCCGATTATTCAAATTAACCATCCTCGTTGGGGAAACATCGATTACTTTGGCCAGCGCGGCCTAGACCCAGTAACTGGAGAATCGACAGACGATCGTTGGTCTTGGGATTTTGATTCAATCGAAGTATTAAATGAAAATCCGGGCTGGGGTTTTTATGATGCTGAAATTACTGATTTGCCTACGCGTTCAAGCAGGCACAGCGTACTTCGTGACTGGTTCAACATGCTAAACGCAGGAAGAAACATTGCAGCAGTCGGCAATAGCGACAGCCATACTGTTACTAAAAATATTGCGGGCATTCCACGAAACTATGTCTACACTGGCAGTGATGACCCTGCAACTATCAACCCTGCAAAAGTTGCAGATGCTGTACGCAATGGTCGAATGTTTACAACGACTGGTCCATTTCTTCGAATGACTGCTAATGGGCACCCAATGGGTTCAACAATTTCAGTACATGACCAATTACTCGATGTACATATCGATGTGCAAGCAGCATCTTGGATTGACCTTGACAAAGTTCGAATTATTCAAAATGGCGATGAAGTAGCGAGTGTTGATTTTATTCTAGAACAACAGGGATGGTGTCGAGGTATGGAGCATTCCCATTTTCGTCCACGGATTCGAATACCAATACTACGTGACTGCTGGATTGTTGCAATAGCAGAAGGCGACAAACCTATGAACCCATTTGTCATGCACGATGATCGAGATGTACTGCCGATTGCGATTGCAAACCCAATCTATATTGATGCTGATGGTGATGGCAAATACACGCCACCGCAAGAATGGGCAGAAAACATCATTGCCTCAGGAGATGATGCCTTAATTCTCAATACATATAACGAAGTGAACACAACCGAACAAAGTTTACTCATTTTGGCTTCTACGGATAATAATTTTATTGAAATTGGCTTACAAAGCGAAGAGCGCATTGTTCAACTTGCTGCAACTAAGGCTGCACAAGCAATACAAAGCGCTGAGCTATTGCCTTTACTCGCATCTATTATTGACAATCCAAAAAGTGACCGTTATCTCGCATTCTCAGCATGGATTGCAATCGACGAGTTTGACCAAGAGTTAGGGAAACGATTTCTTCAAAAATATGTTGAAAGATTTGGATGGGAAAATGCAAAACGCTATACGAAGGAACGTAAACTTAATTTAAATGGAGAGTTTGTTCGTAAATGGCAAGTAGCCGGTTACTTTGCAATTGCAAATGACAACGATCGTTTGTCAAACCTCGTAAACCAGAAACAACTTCCAGAGCCAAACATTCTGTCGCTCGTTGTTCCAAAGACGACCGATGGTAATCTGCTCACATGGGTTGAAATGAAAAGTGAAGACGATGGTTACTTAAATCTATCGCTCGGCGAGACAACCGAAAATGTTATTGCATACGCTCGCTGTTGGCTATGGAGCCCAGAAGAGCGCGTGATTGATTTCACTATTGGAAGCGATGACGGGTGTCGCATGTGGGTAAATGGCGAAGTTGTGTATACCGATGCCTCGTGGCAGAGTGCCCGCAAAGATAGAAAGTTTGGTTCTTGCTCGCTGCAAAAGGGTTGGAACCCTGTCCTTTTCAAGATTCTAAATGGCAACTCCAATATGGGTCTCTATTTCCGAGTGATGGATGATGAAATAACTAACAGTGCTACGGAGCCAACAAGAGAATAAAAATGAAAACCATTACACTGTTACTCGGATGTTGAATTCTCAGACAGACTCGTAGGTGCGGGTCTGTTTTTTTGGCAACCTAATATCCATTGCTTCAAATTGTTTTTCAATCTGGGGCGCCCAGCCGCGATTTGCCATAGGACTTGCTGGGCTAGGGTGCAAAATAGTTTCAATATCTTCACGAGCTAACGTTTTCATCGCTCGCTTTTTCGCAAAACCACCAATGCCGACTATTTTCGATGGTACAAGTACATCTACAAATTTTCTCAACGCAACATCACACACTTCAAACACTGCATCTCGTTCTTCTGGTTTTAATTTATCAGGTGTGCGATTTTTTCCACCCTCTTCCATAAAACAAAGTGGGCAATAGTTAAGAATGTAAAACCTACTAAAAAATTGTTCTGGAGTTTCAAATCTATCTTTCGCCCATTCCCAAACTCGCCTTCCACTTACTTCACTTCTTGGACAACCAAATCCTAGGACAGGTCTTTTTGGATGTTCCTGAATTGGCTTGTTAACTGGATTACAAATTCCCAAAAAATCACGCACCGCGTTTACTTCGCCAAATGGTACGCCTGTCTGTGCCATCCCCCACGGTCCAGGGTTCATCCCAAGTAATAAAATACGGCCTATACCGTCGCCGTATTTTTCAAGATACGATTTATGCGACTTCCAAGCATAGTCTAGTGGGTTGTACACAACATGAACCGGTGCACTAAACGAAAGAGCATCCACCCCCTTAGATAGTTCTCTCGTGATTTTGATGAGTCGTTTCGACACGCGCTCATGGTACCATAGTGCGTTCGCATGGAAAAAACCTACCATTTTAAAGTTCTTGGTTGCCGCATGAATCATGCCGAACGTCGTGAAATGGAATCTGTTTTGCAATCCAAAGGGTTGAAGCCCTCAACAGATTCCCCCGATCTGGAAATTGTTCATACGTGCAGCGTAACGGGCCAAGCTGCAGCGAAATCGCGAAATGCAATACGTCGAGCTGCTAAAAATGGCAAACATGTCATTGTTACTGGCTGCTTCGCAGGCACTGATCCTAAAGTAGCAATGGAACTTGGCAACGCCATCGTAACCCAAGCAGGTGAAACTCCGATGCTTGAAAGATTTGAAGATGAAATTAACCACTGGCTAGAAACACCCGCTGAACAAAACGAAAAACCAAAAACTACTTCCTTGCCACTTGCAACGCTCCCTTCTTCGCCCGCAGAACACACCCGTGCTGAACTTCGCATTCAGGATGGTTGCGATGCGCATTGCACATTTTGCATTATTCCAAAAATTAGAACTACGCTTCGTTCAAAAACCATTGAAGATATAGTGACTGAAGCAACTCGTCTTGTCGAACTTGGACATAAAGAAATTATTTTTACTGGTATTTTTATTGGGGCATACGGACATGAGACAGCGCTTCGGAGAAAACAAAAATCCCCAGAGAAAGAACACCTTGCAGATTTACTTGATGCAGTAGGGCAAATAAATGGTCTAAAACGGTTACGTATTAGTTCAATGGAGCCAGGAGATGTAACGCCTGTTTTACTTGATGCAATGGTCGCCAACCAATCTATTGTCGTACCACACCTGCATCTGCCGCTTCAATCTGGAAGTGACGCTGTATTGCAGAAAATGAACCGACAGTACTGTGTCTCTCAGTACCTTGAAATGATTGCAATGGTTAACGAGCGATTAACGTACGACAACCTTCCACCAGCTATTACGACAGACATCATTTGTGGATTTCCCACTGAAACAAAATACGATTTTGCACAAACTGTATCTGTTGCAAAACAAGTTGGTTATTTACACATGCATACATTCCCATATTCCGTTCGGACTGGAACTGCAGCAGCAAGGTGGGAACAATTACACCCCACTGTCGTTAACGATCGTGTTCAACAATTACTCGCCCTTGATGGTGTGCTTTCGCTTCTCTATCGCGAGCACCTTGTCGGTAAACAAGTTGAGGTGATGCTCGAACAATACGATGCTGAATCGGAGTATTTCAAAGGCCGGTGCGAACACTATGCTGAAATCTCTTTGAAAAGTGCCGGAACTCTAGGCGACATTGTTAGCGCTAATGTTATAGGACTTGAAGGTCCAAAAACAATGGCGAAAACTGCATTGCAAATTATCTACATTGACAAAGTTTGACTCCCTATAAAAGATATTGCTAAGTGCGGGTGTTGCTCGATAATGTAAGGTGCTCAACTACTTTATAGGATTAACATTCTTAATCACCGCTTCGCCTGCCTGCGCTGCTATTTACCAATGGTTTGATGGCGACGACAATGGATCGTTATGGTTGAGCAATTCTATCGTTGAGCCCTACAGCGATTTAAGTTATGAAATATTGTGGTGGGCAAATTTAGAAAATGCAAATCTCCACCACACAAATCTTATGCTCACAAATTTAACTTTTGCAAATCTTGAGAATGCAAATTTATCTTCAAGTAACCTGTCCAATGCAAATTTATTTAACGCTAATTTAGAAAATGCAGATATGGCTTTTACAAATTTTACTGGTTCTGATTTGCAATTTTCTAATTTAGAAAATGCAAATATGTTTTACGCAGACTTCACGGATACTAATTTATCGAATATACAAAACTGGGAGACAGGCTATTGGCTCGCTGCGAGATATACAGAAAACACTATTTTTCCAAATGGCATGGACCCAACGGCATTTGGAATGATAGAACTTACTGTGCCAACACCTGGTGTTCTCTACATGGCTAGTTTTTCGCTATTTCTGCACCGACGAAGACGATAACAAATAAGTAAAACTATTCGCTTCATCTTGGAGTCGATGATACACGTTGGTACTCCTCCCACCAAATCAATTAAATAACCAAAGGGCACGTAAAATTAATTGCTCAGTAATGCAATTTTTCATGCATGTTCTTAAATTCAGACCACACTTTGAGCATCTCATCCCTGAGCAACTCTTTCCCCGCTAAATTTCGGTCTTTAGATGGCAACTTTATATCTTCAAAAAAAATGTCATCATCGAAGTTACCAAACGCAGTTGCGTCTTGAATTGTAGTTGCATAATGAATAGCGTCTACTCTTGCCCAACAACAAGCTCCGTAACACATTGGACATGGCTCTCCTGTTGAATACACAACACATCCCGCCAAATCGTGGGTTCCTAGTTTTTTGCATGCTGAACGAATTGCATTCATTTCTGCATGGCTAGTTGAATCGCCATCTGCAAGAACGCTGTTTGCGCCCTCACCTACAATCTCATTGTTTTTTACAATGACGCATCCAAATGGCCCCCCAGCTTTGGTAACAATAGATGTATTTCGAGCAAGTTCAATTGCACGAAGCATAAATTGATTGTGAGCTGAAATAGTCAATTCTCTTTTTTGTCTTCACCGTCATCAGAAGTAATGTCGGCTTTTACACCCTTTCCAATATGGTTTACGCCTTCGCCGACGCCTTGAATAATTTCTACAGCACCTTTTCCTGCGCCCTTAGCCGTATCGCCAACTGCGCTTAAGGTATTGTTGCAACCCAGCAGTGAGACGGTGAATAGTGAACCGGTAATTAATATGCATATGTTTTTCATAAAATAGATTCCTTTGTAATTACATAATACAATACCACCCACGGTCGAAATGGTCCATACAACCACAAAATTACTACATATATTTTCTCTTTTTGTTCTTGCCACAACGGGCTGTACGATGAAACACATCCCAGCATCAGCAACTAGCGCGAGCACTTTTAGTGAGATTCCAATATCCACTTGCTCATTCCAGTCATTCCCTGCTTCAAACAAATCCCTACTTCCAAATATTCGATTAATTGATTTTGAGGTAGACAATGAACTAGCTCCCGAACTTGTTGAATTCGAATTTACGCAAAAAAATGGAGGAATTTACGGAGCACAAAGTCAAAGAGAAATTGAAGATGTACAATTTTCCACAGGAGACCAAGGCGTTCTCTATTTTTTAAATTACATACCGCGGCGAGGTGTCCAAGACAGTCTTGGAAGATGGTGCTGCTGGAATGAACAATCTGAATTTGCACCAGTGATGGACTCCTTTTTCCCCGACGAATTGAATGCTATACATATCAATTCTGATGGAGGCATCGTATACAGAGCGTCGTGGAATACAAAAGGCGAACCCAGAGGCCTTGCTATCATTCTTTGCGGATTAGGCGGAATGCAACAATCGTCTATAACTTTAGGTGCAGAATTACTAAAGGATGATTGGGCAGTCGTCTATTTATACACAGTATTAAATGTTCCTGAGTACAGTATGAAAGTACAACTACGAGTAAATGACCCAATCACATCTGCAATAGAAATATTCGATACAAAATATTGTCAAGTCATTGCTGCAACCAAAGCAATACGTAAACGAATGTCACAACAACTTCCAACATTGCCAAATGCGCCCCTTGCATTGATTGGCATAAGCGCAGGCGCATTGAACACGCCCGCTGTCTTTCACGACATGCAAGACGAAGTCGATGCAGTCGTACTAGTTGCTGGCGGCGCGAATATGTTTGACATCGTCCAAGACGGAGCTTTTACAAATTGGAAATTTACAAGTTTCGAAGGCGCTTCATTTTCAAGTGACGAACTCTACGCCATGAATGTAGAATATTTAGCAACGCCATCACGTGACCCTTACTTCCTTGCGGCGGAATTACCGCATGAAAATACGCTCATCATTCATGCAAAATGGGACGCCGTTGTACCGGCAAAAAATGGAGATTTGCTCTGGGAACGCGCCGGCAAACCAGAAAGATGGGTTTACCCCAGTGGGCACCTTGGTTTATTTATGTCCTTCAGTTGGCACGCGAATGACATCGTGAAGTGGATCGATTCAAAAACTACTACGAGAAATGAACAACTTCTAAAAGTACTGAACTAATTTCCAAATTCCAAAGACCTTGCAAGTTGAAGTCAAAAGACAGACCCGACCTATTAAACCATTTTAATAGAAATGGTTTTAATTTAAAACCCCGAACAATCGCCTTTGCAGTCGCTCGCATAGAACTGAAAACTTCTTTAGGATTAAACTGTAATTTAGTCCAGCAGGAAATTAAATTTGGCTTTGAGTAAATTGCTGTCGCGAACGTTCTTTGCCCTTAATCTTGTTCCTTTTTACGCGGCCCATACCATAAGTTTTTTCGTTTCTTAATGTTTCGTATACCGGGGATTGATACTAGAATTAATGTTGATAGTATTTCCATCGAAGAATGCGTTCTAAATTTTCTACCTGAAGTAACCACTCTTGTTTTTAGGGTTTTGAATTTACCAAATCTACGTAACTTTTTAACTAAATGTACTTCTTCTGCTGCAAAAAACTTCGGATCAAAACCGCCAGATTTTATGAAACTTTCCATAGTACAAAACAAATATGCCCCTGCTGCAAGTCGTAACATATAAAACGCAGTTCGTATTACAGGAGTGAGTATTCTTGCTGATATATTAATATTGCCTTCAAAGACGGGAAAACTCCCGCCTGCTATTACGCCGTTTTCAACTGCCTCTATTGTCTCGTTGATAACATCTTCGGAAACTAATGTGTCCGCATCAACGAAAATCAAAATAGAACCCGTTGCAACTTTTGCGCCATCATTCCGTGTAAGACCTATTTGCCGGTTATTGCAAGAAACAACTACTGCGCCCAACTGTTTTGAAATTTCAGCCGTGTTGTCATCGGAAGCGTCATCTGCAACAACTATTTCATACTCGAATTTACTCGCTGAGCGTTGAATAGTTGTAATCGTTTCACCAATTAAGTCTTCTTCATTCCATGCTGGGATAACAAATGAAAGTTTCAATTAGTCAACCGCGAAAGAAGAAGGATTAATTGTTTTTAGTGCTTTCCCGAGAACGCCCATTTTTACTTGCAGAGTTGCTCCGCCAGATTTATTAAACCACTCAAGATGAAATGTATGTAAACCAGCCGCTAGCGGCACAACGCCACGCTTCTCTTCAGGTCCATGCAGGCCATCGTTATCTATGACTACGCTGTCGTCAATTAACAGTCTAGAACCATCGTCACTGAGCAAACTAAATTCGATCATATCTGACGAGTCGATTCGCACATAGCCATCAAACGCAAATGCAACCAATTCACCTTCGGGAGCTTCAACGGTGGAAACTTGCTCCATAGAACTGGGTTTTAATTTTGAAAAATCTGGAAGCGAATCCCAACTTCCTTTATAAACTCGTTTACGTAAAAAACCATCCTGAACTGAATGCAAGGAAACAGCGGGTAAAACTTCAACTTTAGTAAATGTCTTAGAAATAACAGGACTAACCGGAGCATTTCCATCGAAACTCTGCGCATGTATTGTTGTTGTTCGTTCCAGACGGATTGGCGCGGTGTACGTAAATAGAGCCCGATTATTATTTAACCAATACTTAATATCTAACTCTTCTGAACCTACATTAAGTGTGACTTTAGCTGAATGAACAAATTCAGTTGCACCAGAATTAATTGTTGGAGCTTCATAAATCACTGGTTTTCCTCGAACTTCTACTGCAACAACTCCGATGTGTTCGTTTGGCATTGTCTTTGGTATTGAAATCAGTACTTCTCCATCTCCAACAATATATGTAACTTCCAATCCACCCAAAATTCTTGCACTTATAACCTCGCCCGCAAGTCCAGGGATTACTAACTTTCCATCACTTGGCCAATCAAAAACATGCATGTACAAAGTTGTCGTGTCAGCATGAAATTTTTGCGTTGCGCGACCCCACTCTAAATTTTCAAACGGGCTGCCAACAGTTCCATGAATCGCTTCGCCATTAATATCCATCCAGTCGCCAATTTCTGACAATCTTTGAATCGATTCTTCTGGGAAGGTACCATCTTGTTTTGGTCCGACGTTGAGTAAAAAGTTGCCACCTTTCGAAACGATATCTGACAATTTTTGTATCAAATCTGTTGTTGATTTGAAATTTTTGTCAAGTAAGTTGTATCCCCACCGATCGTTCATTGTCATGCATGTTTCCCAATCGATTCCCTTCGCAACTGCATCAGGTATTTCTTGCTCGGGCGTCATGTAATCCCCGCCATAACCGCCTGCGTAACCATCCATTCCGGTCATGCCTTCCATTCCGCCTCGGGCACCAAGCCGATTATTCACAATGACATTTGGTTGAAGCGCGACACACAATTCGTACAGTTCTTTTCCATAGGAACCTCTCCACGTTGATTCCCATTCGCCATCAAACCACATAATTCCAACTGGTCCATAATTCGTCAGTAATTCAGTTACTTGACCGTGCAGAAATTCTCGATATGAATTCATATCTGCCCCTTCAACACTTCGTTCTACTTCCCAACTTCGACGAGGCAAATAATCAGGATGATGCCAATCCATGATCGAGTGGTACCAACTCATTCGAATGTTGTGTTTTGGTGCTGCTTCTGCAAGTTCTTTCATTATGTCACGCTTAAAAGGAGTAGACATAATGTCAAACTCAGTTAATTCGGAATCAAATAAACAAAAACCATCGTGATGTTTACTTGTAATTACGATGTAACCCATACCTGCGTCGTTCGCCATTTCGCACCATGCATCTGCATCAAATTTCACTGGGTTAAATTCATGAATCAATTCGTCATACGAAGCAAGCGGTATTTTTGCAGTTGTGCGAATCCACTCTGCGTGCCCTGTTCCTCTGTCTTCCCACGAGCCAGCTGGAACGGAATACAACCCCCAATGTATAAACATGCCAAAGCGCTCGTTCCTCCACCAATCAAGTTTTGGGTCAGAAATAGTAATTGGCGATAGGGCAAAAACAGCCGATGTTATTATTGAGAGCATAAAGGAGATTGTAATCTTATTAATCAAGAGCAGAGCTCTACTTTATAGTGCTGAAAATCGACATTTTCATGCTAGAATGGGGGCATGTCAAGGCATAAGGAAAGCAACGGTTTACGAAGTTTTAGCCAACTCATTCGACCATGGAGTGGGCAACTAACTGTTGTCGTAATACTTGTCGGGTTCTTAGCTCTTGCTGACATGGTCTTACCATGGGCACTCTCTCTACTAGTTGACGATGTTTTCCCTGCTCTTGCCGACCAAAACGGTGGTTGGCAGTTGCTTGCCGTAATTCTTGTGTCGCTTTGCATAATTTACGTGTTGCGAAATGTGCTGTTTTTTATTAGCCGTATGATTTCTGTGCGAGTGAGTGAGCATGTTTGTTTTGACCTTAGACAGAGATTGTTTGACCACATGCAACAGCTTGGTATGGATTTTTACAAATCAAATTTACCGGGGAAAATTAGTTCAAGAGTGATGGATGACACGTTCAAAATCCAAACTTTCATTCAAGACAAATTGCCGACATTACTTAGGTACACCATCGAGTTTCAAGTACTCTTAATTCTGTTGTACATCGTGAACTGGAGACTAGCACTTGCAAGTACGATTGTTTTACCTTTTCACTTATGGACATACAAAAAATTCTATCTTCCAATTCGCGACAGCCATAACCGAGCACAAGAACATTTAGCCGAAGCACATGGAAGTCTTGTTGAAACTTTTATGGGCGCACAAGTTATTAAGGGTTTTTCGGCCGAAAAACGAGAGTCCGAATCATTCTTAGAAACTATCCGCGCTGGACGCGAAGACCAAATCAAAACGAAGCGGTTTCAATTCACACAAAAAGTTATTGCAGATTTATTTGTAGGCGCTGGAACTGTTCTACTTCTAGGTTACGGTGCTTCGGAAGTGTATGCCGGCAGTATGACGATTGGTTTATTCTTAATGTTCTTTTGGTACGTGCGAATGCTATACCCATCAGTGTTAGAAATAATCAGCGGTACTGGGCATTTTTCGCAGACCTCCGCCTGTGTAAGTCGCGTGTTAGAAATGCTCGACGAACCAGTGGACGAAATTGCGTATGACATGCGTACCAAAACACAAACTATTCAACTTGTTGGCCCAATTGAGTTACGAAATGTCCATTTTGCCTTTGATGAAAATACAAAAGTTCTCAACAACATCAATCTATGCATCGATGCTGGTGAGCACATCGCAATTACAGGACCTAGCGGCGGTGGAAAAAGCACACTCGTCAGTTTATTGCCCAGGTTTAACGACCCAAGCACGGGAATAATTTCAATTGGCGGACATAATATTCGAGACATGCGATTACAAGATGTTCGAGGGATGTTTGGCGTTGCATTCCAAGATGCTTTTTTGTTTAACTCTACAATTCTAGATAACTTACGATATGCAAAACCAAATGCAACAGCGCAAGAAATTATCGAAGCATGCAAACTTACAGGCGCACACGAAATCATTGACGGCCTACCAAAGGGATACGACACTCGAATTGGCGACCAAGGAGTTGAGCTATCCCATGGGCAAAAGCAACGCATCAACTTAGCAAGAGCTCTCGTTCGAAAGCCACAAACGTTAATTATTGATGAAATCACCGCTTCAATCGAGGCAAGCGCATCAAAACAAATAATCAAGGCTGTATTCGACCATATGACAGGCAGAACCGTCATAATAGTAACACATGATCCAGAAATTCTTCAACTTGTTCACCGCGTTATCACTTTGGAAGACAAAACAATTACTCAGTCTAAAAGTAGAAAACCAATATCGATGAAACATCCAACTACAAAACTTGGCGCAATCTTCTTTGCTCTCTGTTGCATATTTTTCGGTTGCTCGACAACGACGACAAAGAATGCCATCATTATGGAAGACCCTAAGAGTACTGGTGTCATTTTTGAGGAAGAAGAGCCTGTCGATTTAGTAGCGCTCGCTGATGCATTCGAAGTAATGATGGCAAAAGAGAAAATGCCCATCACGCATTCGGCAACAGAGCCGCTGCCGGCCCCGAGACCACCAACTCCTGTAGAAATTGCAGAGCTTGTAAGCGACAATCAGCAAGCTACTCGCACTTCTATTTTGCTTGATTTACCTCGTCTCAATGAAACTGAATTAAATGAAGTGATTCAACGATTGATAAACGCCTATGACCTTGACCACGGATATATAGTTGGTACAGATTCTCTTGATGCACTTTTACCCACGATGAAAAAAGGTGTGCATTCATTAACCACCCTTACGAAGAAAAATGGTGAAAGCACAAAACTAATTCGACTAGGACATCAAACTTTTCTTTCGCAACCAAACCAACTTTGGGTTGAAGGGTTTGAAATAACTAATGAGGGTTTTATGGCAAATGCCGATGCGGAATTTGCTTCTGCATACGCAACTGAACTATTAAGTTCACTAAGCGCAATTCGAAAAAATTTAAGTATTCTTGATTTAGAAAAGAAAATCATTCAACTTAGTTACGTTGATGCATCCAGTGCAATCACCATGCTCAATGGACTTGGCGTAACCACGTATTCAAATGCTAATGAAGTACCAGATGAAGTTGACTGGGATGCCTTGCCGTATGTTGTGCAAATTCCTGAACCATCGGGAAAAGACACCGGCCTTGTAGGCGGCTCAGCGATACAGGGCGGAAGCTTTGGGTTAACTATGGTGCCCTCTTCTGCTGGGGAACTAAGTGAAAATACAATTTCGTCACCGATGACCCAAATCATGGTTTTCTTTGACCCAGCTCGCCCCGAAACGTTTAGCAACGTGCAAACAATGATTACGCAACTAGTCGACCGAGCTGCTCGTCAAATATTTATTGAAGGCATGGTGCTTGAAATAAATGAAGACGGCATTAAAGACATGGGCATCAACTGGCGAATGTTTGATACCAACTCCGACCCTGCGTTCTTCGATCTAAGCGCTGGCAAAAACAACGCCGGCGCAGATGGCGATACGTTTAACTTTACGCTGCTCGATTTAAATCTTGAGCGTGCATTCACTCGTTTTAACGAATGGTGGTTCGATGTTGATATCCGCGCAATGGTGCGAGATGGTAAAGCAGAAATATTATCTCGCCCAAGCATCCTCACATTAAATAACCGCCAAGCAACAATTCGCGTTGGCGAAGATATCCCAATTGCAACGAGCACCGCAGGCATGAGTAATGCGGACATGCTCTCCTTTAACTTTAAGTATCTTCCAACTGGCATTATGTTAAATATCCGTCCAAGAATTGCAGAAGACGGAAAAGAAGTCAGCATGATGATTGATACGATTGTGTCATCTTCAGTACCTGGGGCTGACCTGACAATCACAGATGCTAATGGGACAATACTCGCTTCCGCTCCAACTATTGCAAGCAGACGTGTCCAAACCTACGGAATTATCCCAAACAACACTCCATTCATCATTGGCGGACTTGTTAATAAAGAACAGCACACAGTTGAGGACAAGGTTCCACTTCTTGGCGACCTCCCATTAATTGGCGGTTTGTTTCGTGCCAATCGAACGACGTCAAATAAGACTGAAGTAATTATCGTACTTACCCCACACGTTCTCCCAACGAGCGGAGAACTGTTGAGTGCAATGCCAAAAGATGATCCAAGATTTGATGCTTTTGGCAATGAATTATTTAGAGATTCGTATCGAATTAAAAATGATGACGTACTCGATTTAAAATTTATTGATGACAACGAACAACTGAGCGTTTACCGAGAAATCGCTGCTTTAGCAATTTCTAAAAATTTCCGCCTCAAAGTAAACCCCGCACTATCACCATTTGCTGATGGACATTTCCCAGGCGAATCAATCCTTGTAACAAGAATGATTTATGAACTGATTAAACGCCTAAATGTTGCAGACAAAATTCAACCTGCTCGCCTAGCTTTTTTTAAATCTGAAACCCAAGGTGGTATGACAGTGCAGTTTCTTGACCGTGCGCTCCAACGTACAGCTAATACACTTACTATTGAAGGGTTCTTTAATGACACGCGCGACCTCGCTATGGCAGTTATCTTTGAAGACGGCAAAGATATTCCAACGGTAACAACGCTGATCTGCCCTGACCGAGATGCTTGGAGAGAGTATGTATGGGAGTTAAATCAGCCAACAGCAACGGGTGTTGGAAGACAGGCATTTGTTATCCAAAATGAATCTGACTTACTTCGCCTTCGAAGAGCGGTAGCATTAAAGCACTTCCTAGACTTAAACAATGGAAAGGAAGCACTTGAATTAGATAATTTCAAAGTTGGACAATATATTCTTGTGCCTGACCTAGACCCAACACAAGTTCACATTGTCGATGCGAATGTTGCGAAGTACTTCTACCAGACTGAACACTACTACCACGCAACACTTGATGCAATTCGAGAAGCGACAAATTGGCTAGAAAGTTATATGCTTGAAACTGATTTTCAAAACAAGTAAGCGCTATAGAATTTAATGACTAGATTCATATCTTAAGGAAGTTCAAAATTGAACTCCGCAGTGTAATAATCTTTTGGATCACGAAGTGTCTTCTGGATAACCGCTCTACTTCTTAGCAATTTCGTATCTAGTTTTATATTTTTATACTCCAAGATAACTGGCTGTTCTAAATCCAACATTTCGTCGTTCAGATAGACGGTCATTTTTTGTACATCTGATTTGTGAATCGTAATTGTTTGCCCCTCAATCGAAGCGATAATTTTTGTTCGCGCTTTTGGATCGTCAACACCAAGCCAATAAAACTGGTTGTGCAATACATCGTCCTGTACCCAAACAATTTTTCGTGGGTTTGGAGTGCGTTCAAATTTCGCAAGCCAATCTAAAGCAACTGCTTCTTCTCTGTCCATCCAGTGCCCTTTGCCCTCGTGCACCACCGCTTGGTGGGTGTACCCATCTGGATCATCTTGTAGCAAGACCGCAAGTTTTTCTTTCCATTCTGCTCCGATTTTGTTCCGGTCGTACGCTGAATCTTCACCGCCAACGTGCAATGCAAATGCAGTGTTTCTTAGACCGTCCGGTACAGTTTCGTTTGGATGCCCAGCCATCATGCCAGCTCCAGCGAATCGATCTGCCATCCTTGGAGCCAACTGGTACACACCGTCACCACCCGCGCTATAGCCAACTATATATACCTTGTTGGGGTCCACGCCCTCAGCAGTAATCATGTGCGCAATAAGTTTTTCAAACATCGGATCAATATGTGCTTGATGCCAGAGGTTCCATGTATCTGTTGGGGCTCGCGGGGCAACATAGATGCCTTCATCAAGGGTGTAGAGGTGCTTTTGGTTTTCCCACTGTTGCGTGTTTACTTTTTCTGTAGCTCCACCCCCGCCGTGCATAGAAATCCAAAGCGATTTTTCTCCAAATGGTGCATTTCCATACGTTGTGTACCAAAAGGGCATGAACTTGCCAGAGTATTCAATGACATTTCCATCTATTGCATGATTCTGTTCTTTCCAAAGTTCTGATGCGTACTTTATTGCGCCTTGCTCAGTCAAAGTTCCAATAGTTAAATCGACAACAATCTCTTTCTCTGTTCTAAAAGTAGTGGCATCACTACCTGTTGAAGCTTCAATTTTTATTCCTCTGGGCAACATTAATGTGACATGATCATTTGCATCTGCTACTTCATCTTTCGATTCTACTTCCCATATTTTTTTAGAATCAACATCTTGTACACGCACTTTTGCTACTTGCCGATTTCCACTTGCATCACAAACTCGAAAACGAATTGGCACAAGATCTGAGGCGTATTCTTCAGCGTAACGGTCGGTTACATCCACCGCGCCGTACGTTGCAACCTCAGGCAACCAAATCAGTGGAAAATGTTGCTCACTTTCGTTCCACGTCACTGCAAAAATTGCATGCTGAGGATGTCCCTTAGTTGCTTTTGAAGCAGAGCCATCAAACCAAGCAACATCCACTTTATCGCCAGTAGGTTCGGCGCTACCTGTGTAATGCCAACCTTCATCCCAAAACTCAATCCATGAATGATTCCCACTCTCGTTGTACCAAAGCGGTGTTCCTGCAAATCTTGCAGGGATGCCCACGCTTCGACAAGCATCCACTAACAGGATGCTTAAACCAGAACATGAAGCCATGCCCGCTTCAATACTTTCGTAGGGCGACTGGTCGGCCTTTGGTCGTTTTGTTGAATAATGCACATCTACCAAATCGAATATATTTTTATTTAAAAGAATCGTAGCTTCGGTTGGGGTTTTTGCACCAGATACTATTCCAATAAACTTATCGTGAAAATCCCCGCGCCAATCATCTCGCCGTTCATTTACGTTTGCGTACGGCAAGATGGTATCAAAGAAAATATCTTGAGTGATTTGCTCTTTCCATGGTGCGTTTTCCCACGCTTCGTATGCAAGGTCACAATTTGTCAGTAAAAATTCGCCAGTAAGCGTCTTCAAATCGTCTTCCGGCATATGCGTCAACAACCAAGCCATCCCTGCTTTTTGCTCTTCTGGTACTTCCCGGATCGCCCGCTCAATTTCAAGCCGGTTGTCGCCTGCAATATCCAGTTGCTTCTGAAACTCCGCTCCTCCAACTATCAATGCCAATATAAGACTTATGTACATGGGTAGCACTATACAACATTGGGATCAGACCCCGAGTCGAGTTGGTACAATGCCCTAATTCTTAGGAGATTTAGCAGAAATGGAATGTGGATTAATTGGACTACAGGGCGTTGGTAAAACAACACTTTTTACTGCGCTTACCGCGCATAGTGTTGCTGTGCAAATAGGGAGCATGAAGCCCAACATGGGCATTGCACCCATTCCGGATCCTCGGCTTGCAAAAATCAATGCACTTATCGTTGCGCAAAAAGTGATACCAGCGACGCTACAAGTTGTCGATCTTCCGGGTGTGCCATCTGGGGGTTCAAGCCTGAATGCAGTGCTTGCTCACATTCGTAATGTTGATGCACTTTGCCAAGTCGTGAAATGTTTTGACGATTGCGATGCCGCTAGCGACATCGCTTCAATGGACAGCGAACTTATCGTTGCTGACATGGTCGTTGTAGAAGGAGCGATTGATAAAGCAAGCAGAACTGCAAAACATGGTGATAAAGAAGCGCAGAAAAGAGTTGATGTTTTAACTCGAGTGAATACACTCCTAGAAGAAGAAAAACCAGCGCGCGAAGGTACATGGGATGAAAGCGATCGTGCAATTCTTAAAAGTTACGGCATCATGACATCGAAACCGATGTTGTATGTTGCGAATGTTTCTGAAGATGATGTTACTGGTGAAACTGAACACGCTAAGTTTGTTGAAAAATACGCAAAAGAAAATGGTGGCGAAAGCATTACTGTCTGCGCGACTTTAGAATCAGAAATTGCAGAATTAGAAAAAGATGACCAAAAAGAAATGCTTCAGTCAATGGGACTTTCAGAACCAGCTGTCGGACCACTTGCTCGTGCTCTTAACACGCTGCTCGGTTTAAGCACGTTTTACACTGCTGGTGAAAAAGAAGTGCGCGCATGGCCAATTCCAAAAGACGCCCCTGCGCCTCAGGCAGCTGGCGTAATTCACAGTGATATCGAACGAGGATTTATACGCGCAGAATGTTATAGCGTTGACGACTTATTCACACTTTCATCTGAGAAAGCCATTAAAGAAGCTGGGAAATTGCGAAGCGAAGGCAAAAATTACACTATGCAAGATGGCGACGTTGTAAATTTTCTCTTTAATGTGTAATATTAAATAATGTTTGAAGCAAGTTCTGTTGGCTTATGGGGAGCAATTATTGGATGTGCTATAGGGGCTGCTGGCGGTATCTTTGGTACTTGGATTTCAATATCAAGAACCCCTGCAGGTCCGAAGCGATCATTCATGTGGAAAATGAGCGTGATTGGTTGGTTAGGGATTTCACTATTTCTTGCTTTACTTTTCACTCTTCCAGCAAATTGGAATTTGATTGCTTGGATTATCTACCCCCCTTGCTTAGTCTTTTGGATTCAAAAGGTGAACAAACGCCTGCGTAACACATCCTAATAATTGTCCCTTATAAAACAAGGCATGTGCAACACGAAGTCGTGTTCTGGTAAAGTCTACTTTATGAAATGCAAACTCTGTAAAAAATGTGGTTTTGTAAAGTATTTAATCGGGATACTAATTGTTGCTGTAATCGTAATTCAATTTTTCCCTGTAGAACATACAAACCCGCCAGTCACTGGTGAAATTGAAGCGCCAGAAAAAGTTATGACTATTCTTCGTACCTCTTGCTACGACTGTCATTCAAACGAGACTGTCTGGCCATGGTACTCCTACGTTGCACCAATGTCTTGGCTCGTCAGCAATGATGTACGAGATGGACGAGCACATTTGAACTTCTCTGAATGGGCAAGCTACAGCACAGAAAAGCGAGACCACAAGCGTGAGGAGTGTGGCGAAGAAGTTGAAGAAGGCGAGATGCCACTTTGGTTTTACATTCCTCTACATCCCGAAGCGGAATTATCAGAAGAAGATGCCGAAACAATTTTGGCGTGGAGTAAAGGAGAACTGTAATTTAATTTCGTATGAAACCCTCGATGCAAATTGGCAATACTGCCACCGTAGAATTTATTGTTTCAGAGAAAATGCAACCTCGGTTCGACGGAATTATTATTCACCCAGTCTGCTCTACTTGGGATTTAGCGCATCAATTTGAAATTGCTTCAAGAAAGGCGCTTGTTCCACACCTTGAAGATGGTGAAGAAGGTATCGGTACACATCTATCAATCGACCATCTCGCGCCCGCTTTGCTTGGACAGAAAGTAACAATCACTTCCACTGTCATAAAGATAGATAAATCAACCGTAATTTGCTCGATTCAAGGAAAATGCGGCAATTCAATCATTGCAACAGGCGAGCAAATCCAACGCGTTTTCCCAATTGAGGTAGTCGGTCGTATCATCGCAAACGCGAATAATTAATTCCCGATACGATAGTCAAGATGGAAGAACAACATTTACTGCACGAAGTTGATGGCAATGTAGCCATCATTCGAATTAACAGACCAAAAGTCCTAAACGCGTTAAGTCTTCCTTTGATGGAAGATTTAGCAAGTCTTTTAGAACAATATGACGCAGATGATTCAATCCACGTCATTCTGCTTTCAGGAAACGAGAGGGCGTGGGCTGCTGGTGCTGACATTGGCGACATGGCTACTGCTTCCTCGGATGAAATGCGAAGAAGAAATCAATTTGCAATTTGGGAACAAATCAAAGTAATCAAAAAACCAATCGTCGCTGCGGTGAGCGGTTTTGCTCTTGGCGGTGGATGCGAATTAATGATGCACTGCGACATTGTCATCGCATCTGAAAATGCACTTTTTGGACAACCTGAAATCAATCTAGGAATTATTCCAGGAGCGGGCGGAACGCAACGGTTTACTCGAGCAGTCGGAAAAGCAACGGCAATGGATGTTGTGTTGAGCGGACGATTTCTTTCTGCAAAAGAAGCTCTTGATTATGGATTAATCAGCAGAGTCGTTCCAAAAGAACATTGGTTTGGAAGTGCATTGAAAGTTGCAAAACAAGTTGCAACTAAAGGCCCAATTGCTCTGCGTGCCGCAAAAGCATCGATATTAAATGCGGAAGAACTTACGCTATCTGAATCTCTCAAAGAAGAAAGAGCGCTTTTTTATGCTCTTTTTGACACAGATGATCAAACAGAAGGCATGAATGCCTTTGCCGAAAAACGAAAACCGAATTTCACTGGAACGTAAACATGACTACTGCAACAGCTTTTGAAACAATTAGTGTTATTCTTGAGGAAGGCGTTTGTACCATTACATTGCAACGTGCTGACGTACTCAACGCGTTCGATACTATATTGACGACCGAACTTGCAAAAGCTCTCAAAGAAGCCTCTCGTAATAAAGACGTTCGCGTTGTTGTATTAACTGGAAGTGGCAGGGCATTTAGTTCGGGGCAAGATCTTGCTGACTTAAAAGCAAAATATGTTCCAGGGCATGTCCCAAACCTAGGCGAAGACTTAAAGAAACGGTACGATCCAATAGTAAAATTAATTCACACAATGGAAAAACCAGTAATCGCCGCCGTCAATGGCGTTGCCGCTGGTGCGGGTTGTTCGCTTGCACTTGCTTGTGATATGAGAATAGCAAGCGAACATGCTTCATTTATTGAAGTCTTTGTTCATGTCGGACTTGTTCCAGATTCAGGAAGCACTTGGACTCTCCCCCGCCTCATAGGATTTGGAAGAGCGATGGAACTTTGCTGTACTGGCAGACCAGTCAAGGCAGAAGAAGCGCTAGCAATTGGTCTTGTGAATCAAGTTGTACCAAGTGATGAACTTAAAGAAGCAACACAAAAACTAGCGAAACAACTCGCTTCACTTCCAGCAAAAGCCATTTCACTCACCAAGCGATTATTAAATCAATCTTTTGAAAATGATTTCAAAGAACAATTGGCTCAGGAAGCTTTTGCCCAAGATACAGCTGGAAAAACGCGCGATCACTTTGAAGGCGTTGTAGCCTTCATCGAAAAGAGAAAGCCAAACTTTACACACGAGTGAATCCGCAAGGCAACTTTTCTCGTATATGGAATAGATAATGAGTACAAAAGCACAAAATCCAATTGGTATCATCGGCGCAGGAACAATGGGTGCTGGCATTGCACAAGCAGCAGCAAGTGCTGGATGGCCTGTCAAACTGTATGACGTAAACCAAACGCTTATTGACTTAGCGAAAGAAAGTCTTGTAAAGCGGTTTGAACGTCTTGTTGAAAAAGACAGAATTACAAATGAAGAATCTAGCGCTTGCCAAGATAGACTTACTACAACCATTGTTCTTGAAGATTTATCTGATTGTGACTTAGTTATCGAAGCCATTGTCGAAGACTTTGACATAAAAACAAAAGTTTTAAAACAAGTTGGCGAATATGCACCCAACGCAATCATCGCCACGAATACATCATCACTTTCTGTCAGTGAATTGGGCGGTGCTTGTGGTTTCAGTGATCGCGTTGTTGGAATGCATTTCTTTAATCCTGCCCCAATCATGCCACTCGTTGAAATCATTCGTGGCGAGAAGACTTCAGATAAAGCTGTTCAACGCGCAACTTTACTTGCAGAAGCTTGGGGGAAAACTGTAGTACAAGTTGCAGACACTCCTGGCTTTATTGTAAATCGAGTTGCAAGACCTTACTATTTAGAGTCGTGGAGAATTATCGAAGACGGAGTCGCAACAGTTGATGTTGTCGATAATGCGATGCAATCTCTTGGCGAGTTTAGGATGGGTCCATTTATGTTGACTGACCTTATTGGACAGGACATCAACGTTGCAACAACACGAAGCGTTTGGAATCGACTTGGAAACCCAAGCAGACTTGCTCCAAGTGCCAAACAGGAATCACTCGTTGAGCGAGGAAATCTTGGTCGAAAATCTGGATGCGGAGCTTACGCACATGATGATAAAGACCACGTAGTTCCAGCAATTATCACTGAATCACGAGAAGTGGAAATCTCAGATCACTTAGCATCTGCAATCAATGACTTTTGTCTAGAAGCAAGTTGTACCGGCGGATCAATGCTTGATAAATATATATTTTCTCGCGTTCTGATCGGCATTATCAATGAAGCAATGTGGGCAGTCACCGAGGGTGTAGCATCCCCTAAAGACATCGATACTGCGATGAAAATGGGTACAAATTATCCGCTAGGCCCTCTCGAATGGGCATCGAGAATTGGTTTTGAAAAAGTGCACCGCCTTCTTTCTGCCTTAAACGAGACCGTCAGCGATGATCGATTCGCTTCACCTCCATTTGGCACAGTTTCAGCTTAGTTAACGATACAATAGGGGCTATGAAAAGACGAGTAGCAATTGTTTCTGCTGTCCGAACGCCGATTGGGCGTTACGGTGGCGCATTAAGTTCAATTAGACCAGACGATCTTGCAGCAATAGCAATAAAAGCTGCTGTTGAGCAATCAGGAATTGACCCAAACACTATTGATGATGTGTATTTAGGCGCAGCAAATCAAGCGGGTGAAGACAATCGGAATGTTGCAAGAATGGCCGCCCTTCTTGCTGGTCTTCCTGAAACGGTTCCCGGCTCTACCGTAAACCGGCTTTGCGCTTCTGGCTTGGAAGCAATCAACGTTGCCGCCAGAATGATAGAGGGCAACTGCGGAGATGTAATGGTTGCGGGTGGTGTTGAATCAATGAGCCGAGCACCTTTTGTCTTAGCAAAGGGGCAAACTGCATTTGACCGTGGTTGCGAAATCCACGATACAACAATCGGTTGGCGTTTTACAAATCCAAAACTATCACAACTTTACCATCCGTATTCAATGGGTGAGACTGCGGAAAATGTTGCGAAGAAATGGGATATTTCTCGCGAAGACCAAGACGCGTTTGCTTGGGAAAGCCAACAAAAATGGAAAGCCGCAAAAGACGCCGGCAAATGGGACGATGAAATTATTCCCGTCAGCATTCCACAACGCAAAGGCGACCCAATTATTGTTGACACCGATGAGCATCCTCGACCTGAAGTAACCCTTGAAAAATTAGGCACTCTTCGACCTGCATTTTCAAAAGAAGAAAACGCATCGGTCACCCCAGGCAACAGTAGTGGTGTAAACGATGGTTCTGCAGCGATGGTTTTAGTAGAAGAATCCTTAGCAAAATCGTTAAAATTAAATATTTTAGGATACGTTGGACCGTGCGCATCTTCGGGTGTTGACCCTGCAATCATGGGGACCGGCCCAATTCATGCGGTTGAAAAACTTTTTCAACGCGTTGGTTTAAATGCGAATGACATTGATTTATTTGAACTAAACGAAGCATTTGCGGCACAATCGCTTGCCTGTATTCGAGGAATTGGAGTTAACCCAAATAAAGTAAATGTAAACGGCGGAGCAATTGCAATGGGCCACCCGCTTGGTTGCAGTGGTGCGCGCATTGCTGTCACACTCATTCACGAGTTAAATAGAATGAATGCAAAGCGAGGAGTCGCTACACTCTGTGTTGGGGTTGGCCAAGGTTTGGCTACTCTTATTGAAGGAGAAGCAACATGAGTGCAAGTGCAAATGTAGAGGTCAACATCAAAGACTGTGAAACTGCTGACCCAGAAAAACTTGCAGTATTTGAAAAACACATTACTGATGGCGGTTTAATTGAACCAAACGATTGGATGCCTGAAGCATACCGAACATTAATGTTACGAATGGCGGAACATCACGCAAACAGTGAGATTGTTGGCGCACTTCCTGAAGGCGAATGGATTACAAGGGCACCAAGTTTACTGCGTAAACTTGCACTTACTGCAAAAGTGCAAGATGAGGTTGGTCACGGTCAAATGCTGTACGAAGTTGCGCAAGACCTTGGCAAAACACGAAATGCGATGCTCCGTGATTTGATCACCGGCGTGACGAAATACCACAACTGTTTTAATTACCCCTGTCCAACTTGGGCGGATATCTGCATGATTGCGTGGCTCATCGACGGTGCCGCGATTTTAAACCAAGGCACACTAGCGCATGGCTCGTTCGGTCCATATATTAGAACAATGCGACGCATAAACATGGAAGAAGCATTTCACTTCAA
>JABIWU010000039.1 GCA_018701395.1 Phycisphaerae bacterium
CACAATTACTCGCGTTATACGATGTGTGGGAAAGCGAAATGGTTGAACCTCTTTGGGTAGCGGGTAAGGTATGGACAGACCGGCAAATTGCAAAACACAAAATGGATGTCATTGGCCGAGAAGCAGAAAGAAAGTTGCCTTAAGAGTTCTATATTTGTAGTTGCCCCCCTGCGTAAAACTCTCGATGTAACTACCTATGGCTGGAGCAGCCATATTGCGCCTCAGTGAACTTTCATGCGCAAAATTATGGGTAAAATAGACTAAATTCTCACTAAATCAGCATTAAGTTGTTCTTTTTAAGAATCTACCTTGTATTTCAGGTCGTATATGTCATCATGGCAATGCTGTAATAACTGAAACACAGGAAGAGGATTCATTATGAACAAAAGTGCACTCATTTTAACAATCGCCAGTATTGGTACAACAATATCCCTATTCTCACTGACAGGGCTCGCGGATCGGAAAGAAAATAATGCCCGTGCAGTCATTGGGCCAGACGTAGTAGCATGGGCAATTGGTGGTCAGAATAGTGAAGACATTGATTATGATGGCTCATCAGGTGGCTTTGGGGGATATTCAATGGCAACTGTTTCGTGTAACTGGGGTGATGCTGTGCTTGACTGGTATGGAGGAACAAACAACTCTCCAATTATTATGCAGAATATGTTCCGTTTAAAAGATGGCATATTTGAACAGATTGGCATGCAGTCATTTATGAAACATTCATTTTGCGCATTGAGTGAATCTGGTTGTGGTAGTTGCCAAGCAACGAATTGCGATACTTTAGGTATCGGATGTGCTGATACCTATTGGGCTGGATTAAATTTAAATGGTGATGCTCCACGTTCAGATATTAACGCATTCACTGGTGAATACCCCTATCCATTCACACATAGCCCAAGCGGCCCAAGTGAAACTAGAGGTAATCTAGTAGTAGCTAATGTGGATGTTGATCCTGCACTTAACGCAGGTGCTCGATATTTTATTGAGGCTATGTACATCGCTGCAGATGATCATGCTTGGGGTAATGGTGATAATAATGCTTCTTATAGAGAAATCGGTTTTAACAGTATCTCCGATCCTTATGTTTTAGCTAATGGCCCTCAAGAAACGCATGCTGGCGACCCAGCGATTAGGGCTTGGGCAGCGATTGATCCTAGTGTAAGCATTAGAGAATCGCATGCTCCTGGAGATGGCTTGATTTTGCTCGGCTCAAAAGTTACTGATAATGGTGATGGCACTTTTGATTACGAATATGCAATTCATAATTTGAATTGCGATAGAAGTATTGGAAGTATTGAAATACCAACTGGTAGTGCTGCAATCTCAAATGTAGGCTTTAAAGATATTAACTACAACAGTGGTGAAATATATGATAGTACTGATTGGTCGAGTGCAGTTTTATCTGGTTCAGTCAATTGGAACACAGTCACCTATGCAGAAAATCCAAACGGTAACGCGCTTCGCTGGGGCACAATGTACAACTATAGTTTTACAGCTTCTGCGTCTCCTGTAGTAGGTGATATTCAACTTGGTTTATTCAAGCCAGGTGGTCCAGATTATTTTTCAATGGCAACAAATATTCCAGGTGGAGCACCTATTGACCCATGCGATTTACCTATTGGCAATTGCCCAGAAGATGTTGATGGAGATTTTCTAGTTGCAGTTAGCGATATCTTGGCAGTAGTTGGTAACTTCGGTGACTGTGGCGACGGTACGTACCGCCCAGTTGGCGATGTCGACGGTGACTGCTGTGTTGCAGTTAGTGACTTGCTTGCAATAGTAGGCGCTTGGGGTAATAACTGCGAACCAGTGGGTGCTTGTTGCCTTCCTCAGGGTGGTTGCGCTGAAGCAGAAACTGAATCCTACTGCCTAAATGCAGGCGGTACATATCAAGGTGATACATCAATTTGTTCAAGTTCAAATTGTCCAGCCCCAGGTGCTTGTTGCTTTGATGATGGTTCTTGCCAAGAAGTAATGCAACAAGTTTGCGCTAAAATGGCTGGTGGGTATCAAGGCGACAGTACAAATTGTGCTAGCGCTAACTGCTCAGTTGCTGGAGCAGGCGATGAATGCGTGAGCCCTTTTGTTGCTGTAATGGGTGCGAATCCATTCGATACGACTACAGCGACACCAAGTGATGATGCTCCAGACTCAGCACAGTGTGCAGGAACATATCTTGAATGGGGTAATAGCCAAGACGTTTGGTTTATCTATGTTGCAAACGCAACCGGAACTGTTCGATTCACAACTTGCGATGCAAACAGTTACGATACATCGATGGCTCTTTACGAAGGCACTTGTGAGAATCAAGTTGCATGTAATGGTGACAGCGACAGTGGCCAAGGTTGCCAGGCGTACCACTCAGTAATTGATTACGCGGTTACTTCTGGTTCATCCTACTACATCCGTATTGGTGGATGGCAAGGCGCTACAGGTACAGGAACCTTGACAATCAAATAAAGTATTTTAAGTAGTTATGTACGCCCCGCAGGTCTTTCATGTCCTGCGGGGTTTTTTAGTACAAGCAAATCTCTTCGTTTTTCGCAGGCCGTTATTATTGCCCAGATTGGACCTGCTGAGGTTACTGGAGTCGGATCAGTAATTAATTCGTATTTACTCTTGTGTAAGTAACTGCAATTACGAGAGAATTTTTATCGAGTATTGATAAGTCGTGAATGCCCAAAAAGAATGTGTCCTTGTCAATGAATTTGAATTGATACATGACGGGTTTATCATGTTCATCGGTCATCCATTCGTCCATCGTTCCCCAGAGGGATAAAACCTCACCAGATTTATCGAGCATTCCTTCTGCAGTACGAAGGGCTGTTCCAAGGTTGTCAATAAATGAAATGACATACTTATGTTTGTAATTATCGTAGCCAATCGTTAATCTTCCCTCAAATGGAATGTCTAAGATACTGCCTGTATGTGTGCCATCAAGGAAACGGTTGTCATAGATCATTTTGTAAGAAGCTGTTCCTGCTGTCGGGTTCGTATCCATGAATGTTTGTACGGTGTTCCACTCCCCTGCAAGTTTTTCTAATATTTGGTGATTGCTATTTGGTGTGGCAAGTTCTTTACCGAGTTTTTCCATTCTCGCAAGTGTTTGCCCTGGGACAACATCTGTGGTCGTTGCAATCGACACAATCGCCAAACTTGCAATTATTCCTGTTGTAACTAGGTGATGTGAAAAGTAGGTCTTCATATTTGGCTTCTCCGTTTTAGATGGCACGTATGGTACAATCGATGTATGAAATATTCTCGCTTATCAATATGCCTTTTGTCATTGTGTATGCTCTCTTGTGAACAACCAAATGATAACAATGCCGGCGCAGTAGACCAAGCTTTACCTCCTTCAGGTGTTGCAGCAAGTGGTTCAGACTTTGTTGCAACAACTCAAGTACCTACTTCCAATCCAACTCGCGGAGCGGATATTTCGCTGGAATGGGATGAGCGAGAATTTGGACTAATTTGGGATTTTGAAACGGTAACTACAACTTTTCCGTTTACTAATACAGGTAGTAAAACCCTCGTACTTAGCCGTCTTCAGGCTGGATGTGGTTGTACAACTCCTAGAGCAGACAAAACTATTTTGCAACCAGGTGAAAGCGGAACTATCACCGTTACTTTTGACCCAAAAGGGAAAGCAAACAAGCAAGATAAAAAGGTAACTATCTTTTCAAACTCCGTTAAAAATCCAGAGAAAGCGTTTTGGATTCGTTCAACAGTTCGCACCTTTGTTGAAATTAAAAATAAATTTTTGAACTTGAATCAAATGCAATTAGGGGTTCCAAGCTCAGTCGAATTTGATTTTTTCCCAGTCGATCCTGATTTTAAAATTACATCTATGGTGGGAACGGGCAAGCACGGGCAATTTGTTTCAGGAGAGGAATTAATAGTTCCAGAGGGTTCGCCTCGTAGAATCCGTATCAATGTTAGTCCAAATATGCCGTGGGGCGCATTTCATAGCCAATTGCAAATCTCTGGCAATGGCAAAACGCCTGAAGGCAAAACTATAAATCATGCATTTACTGTTTTTGCAAATGGTAAAACCTTTGGCAAACTAGTCGCCGACAAACATATTATTAGCATTGGCTCTATACCAAAGGGGGGAACGTACCACAGCAGAATTACCATTAAACGCCCGGACGGGATTCCTTTCAGAGTTTTGAATACTGCAGTATTAGGACCTAATGTATCTGGTATCAATGCAACAACAACTTCTAATGTTGATGGATCGTACGATGTAATTGTTTCAGGCAAATTGCCAATTTCCCATAGTGGTCCAATTAACGCCGAAGTGATGGTTCAAACAGATGTTCCAGGTGAAGAAGTCTTGAAATTTAGAATTGCTGGCGTAGTGCCGAAATAAATGATGAATACTAAATGGGATGGAAGATTTCTTGAGTTAGCGGATACCATTTCTGCTTGGAGTAAAGATCCCTCTCGTGGAGTCGGCTCTGTTATTGTTTCTCCTATGCGACAAGTTATTGCAACGGGTTACAACGGATTACCAAGAGGTGTTGAAGACCATCCAGACCGACTTTCTAGACCCACAAAATATGATTTGATTGTACACGCCGAAATGAACGCAATTATTCAGTGTGCTCGCAACGGCATTTCCCCTGTTGGCGCTACTTTATATTCATCGTTTAGCCCTTGCATCCACTGCACCCTTTCAATTGTTCAGGCGGGAATTGCACGGGTTGTAACTCGCTCTATTGTAAAAGGTGATGCGCATTGGAATGCTTCGATTGAAAAAAGCATCGCAATGTTTGCCGAGGTTGGTATTGAGTATTGTATTTTGGGAGATTCTGAATGAAATGCATTCTTGCACCTCTAAGTATTCTTATTTGTTTAGTTTGTAATGCATGTCATAATAAAACCATTACAACAAACTCGTTCTTAAATGATGGGTCAGTTTTTATGGAACTTCCCTTGGCAACCCCGAATTCATTTCGTACAGGTTCGGGTGCACCTGGAACGGCGTATTGGCAACAGCAAGCAGATCACGATATCCAAGTTCGATTAGATGTAGAGACAAATACAATAATCGGATCAGAAAAAATTACATACCACAATAATTCTCCTGATTCACTATCGTATATTTGGTTGCAGTTAGAACAAAATGCGCACCGTAAAGACAGTATTCGAAGCAGAGAAGGTCGGAGTTCAAATGAACTCGATTACAAAGGCATTGAAATCCAATCGTTACTAGTCGATGGAGTTTCGGTTATATGGCATGATTATGCTACTGTCGCAAAGGTGCTTTTAGAGACACCGCTAAATCCAAATGAAACAGTAACTCTTTCCATCGATTGGTCTTTTATTATTCCAGCTAAGGTAGCCCTACGGATGGGTTTCGATGATCGATATGAAGCCGGTCCTATCTGGGAACTAGCGCAGTGGTTTCCAACACCATGCGTGTACGACGATGTGTATGGTTGGAACACCCTCCCCTACATCGGCAGAGGAGAGTTTTATACTAATTTTGGCAACTATACAGTTGCAATAACTGTGCCAGACAATCATGTTGTACTTGCTTCTGGCGAATTTACTAATGCCAGTCAGGTTTTGTCCGAAGATGAAAATTCTTGTTTGCAAATGGCTATGAAATCGGATGAAACAATTTTGATTCGTGGGCAGGATGAACTCGCTAAGGAATCAAGTGGCGAACAAACATGGAACTTTGAAGGACATCAAATTCGTACGTTTGCATGGGCGACAAGTGCTAGTTTTATTTGGGAAGCGGCAAGCATTGAAATTAAAACTCTTGCTGGTGAGCCTACTAGAATTTTATGTCAAGTCGGTTACCCAGAAGAAGTATGTACGTTCTGGGACGAAGCGGTTGCGTATGTACAACATTCAATTAAATATTACAGTGAAACGTTATACCCATATCCTTGGCCTCAAATGTCAATGTCGTATGGCAAAGCTGGTGGTATGGAATATCCCATGCTCGTCTTTTGCAGGGGCAGAACGCATCAGAGTTTGTTTAATGTGACTGATCATGAAGTTGGTCATAATTGGTTCCCAATGATTGTAAACACAGATGAACGAAGGCACGCATGGATGGATGAGGGCTTTAACACTTTCATAAATCACTATTCGTTAGAAGCTTTCTATGGTGACCGTGAGCATAAACCAGATGTTTCAAAATACAACGCTTCGGCATTTCTTACTGATGTTAAACCTATTAACACTCCCCCTGATTTATTGCAATCGCGCGGGCATTTAAGTTATCGAAAACCTGGGTATGGCTTGCGATTTTTGCGAGAAGAAATATTAGGCGAAGAGCGTTTCGATGAAGCATGGTTAAAATATTTTCACACGTGGGCTTTTAAATCCCCCCGCCCAGCAGATTTTTATAGAACAATGGAAGACGCTTCAGGGGTAGATTTGCAATGGTTC
>JABIWU010000040.1 GCA_018701395.1 Phycisphaerae bacterium
AAACAATCTGTAAAGCCGCCAACATTGCAACCAAGATCGGCACACGTCATGCCTGAAACGTCGAAATCAAATTCCTTCAGGGCATGTTCAAGTTTAAGTCCTGCTCGCGAAACAAAAGTTTTGTCATCCATTTCAGACACCCACTAATGCGATACCTGCATCGTTTGCTGCGGCAATAACTTTGGGTGCGTCTAGCAAAATGACTCGGCCTGTACCAACAGCTATGCACCTGCATCCAGCGGATGCTACTTGCTTGATGGTATCAGTGCCAATGGATGGTACATCCGCACACATGTCGTGGTCGTCTGCTGCAGTTTTAAGTAATGTCCAACCAGTTTTATTGCACAACGATCCAGCACGCTCAATCAATGCAGCTGTCCCTTCGAGTGCTTCAACGGCAAGCACATCACCTTCGCGCACAGCAATACATTGACCAATGTGCATGGTTACATTTTGTAAAAGCAATGGCCACCCAAATTCGATGTCAGCACTTTGCATTTGGCTAGGTTGAACCTTCCCTAAGACGCCGGCTCCTGCAAGGTGTTCTGAAATGTGTGTGGTTGAATCGATGAGAGTAACTCCTGATTTTCGCAATTCGTCTGCAATGGCTGACAGCACTGTAGCATCTCGGCGGTCATGTCGAAGGCGACGGTACCAAAGAAGCAGAGTTGTAAGATCGGGAGTTAACCTGAGCACACTGAATTTTTTGTGCATCGCTGTTTTGCCAACACCTCCGACCATAATGGCATCATTAACTCCCCATTTTTTTAAAAGGCGAATCCAGCGCCCGACTCGAGCCATGCCAGCTATGGAAAAACTATCGCATTCGCTGGGCAATTCTGAATCGTATTGATTGCGTAATCCAACACAGCAAACACGATAGCCTGCTTGTCTTGCTCCACGCGCAACAAGCACCGGCAATATGCCGTTGCCTGCAATCATGCCTAAGATTGGTTTTTTGGTCGCCATTTTCAGCAGTATACCTCTTGCTCGTTGCTTAGAATTCACCCGTGCATCGGCAGAATATCTTCAGGTGATGGCTGTGCGTTGTCGCCAGAAGAAATATAGTCAAGCACTGCATTAGGACAATCGTCAATAAACATCAATTGGCGCAGCGCAGGGCGCATAAAATTACGATTTATTCCGTGCTCAAGCATTGTAATTAACGGGTCAAAATAACCATCTACATTGATAATGCCAATTGGTTTTGCGTGATCACTAAGTTGCCTACCAACGAGAACTTCAAAAAACTCTTCGTAGGTGCCAATTCCACCGGGGAGAACGATAAACGCATCGCTTCTTTCCATCATTAACGTTCGCCGTTCTTGCATTGTGTTAACAACAATGAGTTCGTCACACTTTTCATTCGCTTGTTCATGTGCAACAAGTTTATGTGTAATAACACCAACAACGTTTGCTCCATGTTTTGCTGCAACAGTTGCAATTTCACCCATCAAGCCAATACAGCCACCTCCATAAACAAGTTCTAAATTTCTTTCGGCTAATCCCTTGCCAACGGCACTTGCTGCTTCATGAAAGCATGGTTCAAGTTGTGTGGAAGAAGCACAATAGACAGCAACGGATTTCATTCATTGTTCCTAGATTTTTTGATCGCTTCAAGGACTTGGTTTACTGTGTAAAAATCTCCGCGGAAATCTTCTTCGCCATCTGGCCCCATGACGATAAGCAGCGGAATTCGCAACCCGCCAACTTCATGTAGAAGTGCATTTCCAGAGACATTATTACCAGTCAGGTCTATTTTTATTGGTGTTACATTTTCCGCATTAAGTGCTTCGACGACTCGGCTATCGTGCAGGACTGTTGACTCTAACCATTTGCAATTTAGACACCATTCTGCTGTAAATTCGAGTACAACAACATCGCCTTCTTCAAGTTTTTCTTGAAGTATTTCCGGGGTGTAATAAGACCAGTCGATTGGACCATCTTCTGTTAATCGATTGCCGGCAATGACAGAACTGACGGTAAGGAATAAACCAACAAGAACAAAGAAGGTTTTGGCGAATCTATTTTTTGCGACTTGAAGAGTTCGCCAAGCAAGCCAAATTCCAGATGCAGCAACGCAACCAGCAACAAGCCAAAGATAGAGTCGTGATGGCGGCGCGCCTTCCTGTTGAAGCAGCCCACTAAGGCCGACGCCAAGAAAATATACTGCAGCTGCTAGCATGAACAAGCCCATTACTTGCTTGATGACCTCACTTGCGGCGCCAGCTTTTGGCATTTTGTCAACGAGGCTGGGGAACGCAGCAAGAACTAAGTAAGGAAATGCCATTCCAAAACCAATCGACCCAAACACAGTGAGTGTTAGAATCGCAGATTGTGTAGCAGCCCAAGCAGCAGCAGCACCCATGAATGGCGCCGTGCAGGGCGTAGATAAAATTGCAGTCATTACACCAAACAAAAATGACCCATACCAAGAATCATGTTTTGGGTTTACTTTATAGACAGCGTTTGGTAAGCGGATTGAAAATAAACCGCCCATTCCAATTGCCATAATGCCAATAAAGACACCTAGAATAATTGTAAAAGAGGGATATTGGAAAAGTTGATTTATAGCTGTAAATCCTGCAACAACAGCGATGGCAACACCAATCAACACCCATAGTGACATCACGCCACACATCATCCACGCTCCAAGAATGAACGTTTGTTTTCGATTGCTAGCACTTGCGCTTAAGCCCATGATTTTGATTGGAATTACAGGTAAAACGCAAGGTGTTAAGTTAAGTAAAAAACCGCCGCCCATCGCTACGAGTAGTAGCAAAAGTAAACCTGAGGGACCGTTGGCATCAATTTCAAATGTGATTCCAAATGCATCAAATTTAATTACATTTTCACTTGGTGGAACAATTCCAGCGTGAATATCTGAAAAGACGGTGCTATCAAACAAATCAAACATATTTGATGTTTGCGTTGAAGAAATATTTTCAGGTGCAACAATAGAAATGTTTTCATGCATTCCGTATGTGTCCCAGCCGTATTCATCAGGTCCTGGCGTTGGTGCAAGACAAGTAGTGTCGTCACATGTTTGAAAAATCGGCTTGACAATAAAACTAGCGTCGCCAATTTTTGCGTCAAGAGCAATTGTGACGGGAATGTAAATAATTGCTTGTTCTGAGAACACACCATAATCAACGGGTTCTCCAGTAAAACCGACTTCCACAACAGTCACGTTTGGCCATTGAATGTACCCAGTATGAAAAGTGAGCGGAGAATCTTCTGGAACTTCGAATACAATGGCAGTTGCGATGTAATCTTCTGGGTCACCGAGGATTTCTGGAACTTGCGGATTATTTGTGTGTGAATGCCAATGCTCATCGTGTTCAAGGATTACTGCGATGATGGCATCGCTTCCAGCTACAACACTTTTATGACTAATTTGAACTGAAACAGTAACTTTATCTCGGGAATCATGAAAATTGCTGGGTTGGGCAAATGCAGCATTTGCTACAAACAGGCAAAAAATCGTCAAAAAGAGCGTTTTATGTAATTTCATAGTTATATATAGTACGCTTAAGTTAGGGGTTGAGTTGCGTTTTTGTGAAGGTGAGAATACCCTGTACGGTTTCCCGTTGTCTACGTTGACAACATTGGTCCTTAGTAGGAGTGTAGTAATGATTCTCACAGAATCCTTACAACTTTTTTCCAGTTATGGCTGCTAATTGCAGTCATCCCGTGGCTCTGAGCCCCGTGACCTCCCCAATATTTGGGTGCGGTATTCACATGGAGGTTCAGGCATGATCTGAGTGATTTCACAAAGATCTTGCAGGTGTGTCAATCCCCGATTTGACACATAAACAACCATTTGGTTGTGCCACGGGTTCGCAATGCGACCCGTTTTTTAATTACCTATTTACATTTAAACAATCAAACATCCAAACAACTCAATAAGACAGAAAGAATCAGACATGAACCGCGAAGCAATAGAAATTATCGAAACCATCGCAAAGCAGCGTAAGATTGAAAAGCAAGTCATCATCGGCGACCTTGAACTAGCGATGGTAAGCGCAGCTCGTAAGCACTTTAACTCTCTCGATACAGAAGAGTTTTCCTGCAACATGGATTTGTTAACAGGCGAGATTTGTATTTGGCGTCACCTTGATGAAGGCGCAGTTGAAATTTCACTTGAAGAACTTGGAAGAATTCCAGCGCAGACATTTAAGCAAGTCATGATTCAACGTTTCCGCGAAGACGAACGTTCAGGTATTTTTGATGAGTACATTGACAAAGCGGGCGAATTAACCACTGGCACTTGCAGTCGATACGAGGGTGGCTCACTTATAGTACAACTCGATAAAGGCGGACGTGTTGAAGGTTTCATGCCGCGTTCGGAACAAATTCCAGGCGAACAATTTCGACCAGGCGACCGTGTTCGTTGTTTCATCTTAGACGTTCGCGACACAGGAAATCAAGTCAAAATTGTTCTTTCAAGAAGTCATCCAGATTTCATTCGACGATTATTTGATGCGGAAGTTCCTGAGGTTCAAGAGCACGTCATTGAAATTCATGCGATGTCAAGAGAACCCGGATTTAGAACGAAGATTGCAGTTACTTCTAACGATTCCAAAGTAGATCCTGTTGGCGCTTGCGTCGGTGTGCGCGGTAGCCGCATTAGAAATATCGTCGAAGAACTTGGTGGCGAAAAAATTGATATTGTTCGATGGAACGAATCAAGCCAAGTACTCATTTCAAACGCATTGAAGCCAGCAGAAGTTGACGACGTAAGTTTGTGCTTCGAACTTGGACGAGCAACTATTATTGTTCGAGACGATCAATTATCACTCGCAATTGGCAGACGAGGTCAAAATGTTCGACTTGCAGCACGGCTAACTGGTTGGGATATTGACATCCTTACACCAGAAGAATATCAAAAGGGTTTAGAAATTTTATGGGAAGCACTCAAGCCAATTGATGGGGTTACAGAAGAGATGCTTGACCGCATGGCAGCACTTGGAATTATTAGCATATTTGATGTTGAAGAAATCGGCAGAAATGTATTGGAAGAAGATTTGGAATTCTCAAAACAAATCGCTGATAGATGCATCGAAATTGCTGTTATTCGTTCTAAGGAAGTTACTTTAGAGCAAGAAGAGGCGAAAGTCGCCGCAGAAGCACAGCGTATTGAAGAGGAAGCAGCAGCCGCTGCAGTTCTTGATGCACAAATAGATGATGAAAGCGCCGCGGCTGCAGCTTCAATTTTAGATATGCCAGCAGAAGAAACAGAATCAACAGATGTTAACGCTTAATTGCAGTAACGGAGAATACACACGTGGCTAAAAAGGCAACGACAAATCGAGTTCACAAAATAGCGAAGTCACTTGGCGTAAATTCCAAGGATATCGTTGCTAAATGTAAAAGCGAAGGCATTCCAAATATTGTGAATTACCAGTCAGCAGTTTCTGCAGGTCTGGAAGCGACAATAATGGAATGGTTTAGTGAATCTGGCGACAAATCTTCAGCTGTTGAAACAGCAGAAAAAGTAGATATCACTAAAGTTAAAGCTAAGGCGAAAAAGAAACCTAAGAAGAAAGTTCCTTCAAAGGTGGCTACTAAGAATCCCTCTTCTAAAGGCAAAGCGCCTGCGCAAGAAGAGGGTTCTGAGAAGGTTACTCCTCAAGGTCGCTTGATGGATGCACCAGTTAAAGCAAAAATGACTGGTCCTCGAGTAATTAGAATTGAAAAACCAGAACCAGAACCAAAACCGCGTCAACCAAAAAGACGACCTGGTCCAACGCCTCAAGGTGGCTCTGGTGTGCGAACTCCACAACAACAAGCGCCACCACCACAGGACGATTCGGGCCGTGGTTCAAGGCGGAATAAACGCCGTGATACTGCCGCGCCTCGTCAAACCGAAAGAGGATCTCGAAGCCAAAATCCTACGCAGGATAAGGGTGATTCAAATTGGCGTAAACAAGATCTGCTCGAAAGAGAAAACCGTCTTCGAAGAAGCGGCGGTTTTTTCCGACAAGCTCGTAGGGATAGCCAGAAACGAGACGGGAAACCAACTGTTCGCGCTAAAACGTTAAAACAAACGGGCGGCAAAGTTGTAATTTCAGAGCCAATTTCAGTTAAAGAATTATCATCATCAACAGGTATTAAGGCAAATGAAATTTTGCGTAAACTCGATTTATCTGGTGTGGTACTTACAGTGAATGACAATATTGAAACTAGTCAAGCGATGGAATTGATGATGGAATGGGGAATTGAACTTGAAGTAACAGAACAACAATCTGCGGAAGCTACGATTGTTGAATCATTCACTTCTCGGGAAATGGTAAATGAACAATCACGTTCACCTGTTGTCACTATTCTTGGTCACGTTGACCACGGTAAAACCTCACTTCTCGATAAAATTCGCAAAGCGAATGTTGCAGATGGCGAAGCAGGTGGAATTACACAAGCAACTAGTGCTTTTTGTGTTCCAGTAAAAGCGGGCGAAACAGAACGTGTTGTTACATTTATTGACACTCCTGGGCACGAGGCATTTACAGAAATGCGTTCTCGCGGAGCAAAAGTCACAGACATCGTTGTATTAGTTGTTGCAGCAGATGACGGTGTTATGCCACAAACAATTGAATCTATAAACCACGCAAAGAGTGCTGGAGTTCCAATTGTCGTTGCTCTAAATAAAATTGATAAAGAACAAGCAACGGATGATAATATTCAACGAATTCTTGGTCAGTTGGCTGAACATGATTTGAACTCTGTCGACTGGGGCGGCACAACTGAAGTAATTCGAACAAGTGCGATAAAAGAAATAGGCATTCAAGATCTATTAGATATTCTTGATTACCAAGCCGAGCTACTTGAGTTAAAAGCAGATTTTGGTGGTGCAGCAGAAGGCTCAGTCATCGAAGCACATATTGCTGAAGGTCGTGGACCCGTTGCGAACATTCTTGTTCAACAAGGCAAATTGAAAAAAGGCGACTTCATTGTTGCTGGCAAAGGGTACGGACGAATTCGTGCGCTCATAGATGAGAACGGCAAACAAGTAAACGAAGCTGGTCCATCTACACCACTAGCGATATTGGGATTGAATGCAGTTCCTGAAGCAGGCGATAAAATTTATGTTGTTAAATCCTTGAAGGAAGCAGAATCATCCGCCAAGGAACGTACGCAACAAGCAAGAGAATCGGCACTTTCTCGCGAGAACATTACGCTAGACAATATTTTCGATCAAATGAAAACTGCAGACATTCGCGAACTTCCAGTTATCGTGAAGGGTGACGTTCAAGGTTCTATTGAAACACTTCGCTCGACTATTGGAAAAATCGGAAATAATGAAGCCGCAATTGCAATTAAGCATTCTGCTGTTGGTGGAATTAACGAATCTGATGTGAATCTAGCTGAAGCATGTGGCGGAATAATTGTCGGTTTCAACGTTACAAGTTCCGCTAAGGCGCGTCGCCTTGCTGAGCAAAAAGGGGTAGAAATTCGCTATTATGAAGTTATCTACAACTTGATTGATGATCTTAAGAGTGCTCTTGAAGGCCTTCTTGATCCAGAAATCAAACTTGAAGTTCTCGGACACGCAGAAGTCCGCGAAGTATTTACAGTGTCTAAAATCGGCATGATTGCTGGTTGTTATGTGACAGATGGCACGATTGAACGAAATGCACAAATACGTGTAACTCGTGATGGGATTGTTGTTGAATCTGATCGCAAACTAACTCAACTGAAACGCTTTAAAGACGATGCTAAAGAAGTTAAATCTGGCCAAGAATGTGGGATGAAAATTGAAGCATACAACGACATTAAAGTTGGCGATGTAATCGAATGTTATAAATCACTTGAGGTTAAGCGTACGCTTTAATGTAGTGCAATGACACAAAGAACTGAACAAGTAGCATCAACATTAAAACGCGCATTGCAAGAAGTATTGTCTCGTGGGATTGCAGATCCACGAGTGCAGGGCTTAATAACGATTACACGCTTAGAAGTTTCTCCAGATTTGGCTAATGCAACTGTGTTTTGCACGGTTACTCCACATCAACATGAAGAGCTATCTTTGCACGGCTTACAATCGGCTTCAAAGTGGATTAGAAGGCAGGTGGCGGACAAAGTTCGCTTTCGTAGAATGCCCCAATTTAGATTTAGAGTTGATGAGCAATTGCTCAAACAACAAGAAGTCCTTGCAAGTATCGCAGAGGCAACTCGAGAAGATGAGCGCAGAGCAAATCTAAAAAACAAGAAGGAAAATTGAGTGAAAAACGCTACTGAATTTGCAAAGAAATTTAAAACGTTCCGGAAAAAATTGCCTAAAGAGGAAGTTGTTTACAGGAACCACGGTCCAATTGGCGAGGTGATTTATTCTCATTTGCTCTGGAACGCTACAGCCAAACAAGCAAATGCTGCATACGAAAAATTGATGCAAGCCGCAGTTGACATGAATGATTTGCGCATGAATCACGTTTTCGAGATGGTGGAAATCATTGGTGTGTCCTATCCGCAAGCGGAAGAACGTGCAAAGCGATTGAAGTCGGTCTTGAACGCAATATATAAGCGAGAGCACAATGTTACTCTTGACAGTTTAGAAGGTGTTGGCAAACGAGATGTTCGAGAATATTTTGAAACACTAAATGGAATAACACCGTTTGTGTGCAACCGCGTTATATCAATGAGTTTTGAAGTTGCTGCAGTCCCAGTAGATGATAGAACACTTGATGCTTTGATTGCAAATAATATTGTTCATGAAGAAGTAGATGTCGTTGAAACATCCGCATGGATTGGAAGGCAAGTAAAAGCGACAGAAGTTTTAGAAGTGCATGCTTGTTTGCAAGCTTGGGTTGAAGTGCAACCAGCCCGTAAGCCAGTTTTTAAGAAAGCACCTGCTAAAAAGAAGGCGGCTAAAAAGGCAACCAAGAAGAAGATTGTAAAGAAAGTCGCTAAAAAAATATCCAAAAAGAAAGTTTCAAAGAAAGTCGCTAAAAAAGTAGCCAAAAAGAAAGTTTCAAAGAAAGTCACTAAAAAAGTAGCCAAAAAGGTAGCTAAAAAAGTAGCCAAAAAGGTAGCTAAGAAAAAAGTGGCCAAGAAAACAACAACTAAGAAGAAAACCAAGAAGTGAACTGGCTCGGCTTAATTGCGAGCATCTCTTTGATCGCTTCTGTTCAGGTTTACGCTGAACAGAACAGTGCACAGGATTACATCGAAGCATTTGCAGGATCAACTCCAGTAATGCAACCTATGCCAACAATCAGGCAATCAGCAAGGGAGTACATACTTGGCAAGCAGTTCGCTTCTGAAGGTAAGCATGGACATGCGGTCAGACATTTTAAAAAATCGATTGAATACGACAACAATTCTGCTGCGCCGTGGGTAGGCCTGGCGCTTTCTTTGTCAGAAATTGGTCGCGAAGAAAGTATTTTAGACGCATGGCGAGAGGTATTGCGCCGTGACCCAACAAATGGAAACGCACTTCTCGTTGTAGGTCTTGCGTCAGCACGGCTTGGTGAATTTGAATCTGCGCTGCGGTATCTATCACAGAGATGGTTGCAACAGAACGATGATTCAGTTGAAGCATTACTCCAAGATTCAGCATTAAATTCAGTTTTAAGGCAATTGAGTTATGACGAGGCATCGACAGCACTGATGGGTGAGTTTCAGCAGACTTTTGATTCTGCTGTAACTACATTAATCAATAATAGCGATCGAGGTGCGTGGCTTGGTGTATTACAACAATTAGTTGACGTTGGTGCAGCGAAGATTGCTTCGCAAGTAGCCGCAGCCGGCGCGCCACATGTTGAGGCAAAGGAATTAGGTTCACTATTAACGGTGTTACCTCTTTTAGAGGCGGCAAGAAATGGAGATGGTTCATTGACCGAAAGTGTTTATGCAACGCTCGCTTCTACGAATGACCTACTTCCTATTGCGCCAAAATGGGACGAACCTGTAACACACGCCGAAGCGTTATCTACTGCTGCACAAACAATGTCATTGGTCGGAGCAACAGACGGCGCTATTAATTTGAATATCGCATCTTTGGCGCTCAACCCAGTAAATGCTCTCACAGCAAATAACATTGCTTGGATGAAATTAATTCGAGATGGTGCAACAGATGAAGTGGTTACGCTTTGTACATATGCGTATGAATTAGCACCAGAAGAGCCTTATATTATGGATACCGTTGGATGGATGTTTGCTCTACATGGTGAACCAGACAAAGCAGTGCCATTACTCGTAAGCGCTTTGCGAAATTCGCGTCAGCCAAGCCCTGAAACATATGATCATCTTGGAGATGCCTATTGGATGCTTGGTAAATCTGACAATGCGGTCCGAGCGTGGCAGACAGCGGCATCGTTGTTAAACACAACTGAATCTCGACAAGCATATCTTGAAGGATATCGATCGATGGTTCGTTCTGTGTGGGGTATTTCTGTCGCAACACCCGAGGCAATGTATGATTTAGAGCTAGGCGAGATGGCTCGCAATGTATTGAAAAAATTAGCCGCAATTGAAAATGGCGAAGAGCCAGTAATTGCAATTAGTTCAAGTAAGAATGGAGAGCAGTGAAATGGCTGGTCATAGTAAATGGGCAAATATAAAGCATCGAAAAGCTAGGCAAGATGCAGTTAAAGGCAAAGCTTGGTCGAAATGCAGCCGCGCAATTATGGTTGCAGTTAAGAATGGCGGGGCTGATCCTGACACCAACTTAACGCTACGTTACGCAATTGTTGATGCTAAGGCCGTCAACATGGCAAAGGATACTATTGAAAAAGCAATTAAAAAAGCCAGTGGCGAAGGAGACGAAGGCGTTCGTTATGAAGAAGTTCGCTACGAGGGTTATGGTCCAAATGGAATTGCAATTATCGTAGATGTTCTTACTGACAACGTAAAACGTACCGCCCCAGAAATGAGAAAATTGTTTGAAAAAGGAAATGGCAATCTTGCAAAACCAGGTTCCGTTGCATTTAGTTTTACAAGCACAGGCGTCTTCTTAATTGAAGAATCTGAAACAACGGAAGAACAAATAATGGAAGTGACACTGGATGTAGGCGCAAACGACATTACACAAAGTGATGGCGGCTGGGAAATAACATGTGAACCGCATGACTTTTTGAATGTTCGGCAAGCGATTGAAAAGGCAGAAATAAAACTCATGTCAGCAGAAGTAACTATGGTTCCCGCAAACACAATTGCTTGCGATGCGAGCACGGGTATAAAAATGCTTAATTTTATTGATGCCCTAGAAGAACATGAAGATGTACAAAATGTGTACACAAATGCAGATATTCCAGAAGAAGCGATGGAAGAATAAATGAATAAAATCGCAATGTTTATTTTGGTAATGTTTGTTGCTGGCTGTTCTACGCCACAACATTCATGGCCTGGCAATTCACGTGATATGGTTTGGAGCGCAATGGTGGCTGCTGCAAATACTCCAGATTATGATTCAAATGACCCTAGAAAGCGTTGGATACTAGTTGAAAATGCTGTAGATGCAAATGCAAAGAAAAGCCAAATTATTATTAATCGAAAATTAACGCGTTCGTTGAAATTGCCACTTCAAAACGAACAAAAAGATACGAGGGACTGGTTGTTTAAAATTCAATTGTTGCCAAACAACCCACCTACTGCAACATTCGATACAGTCTACAAAACTTTAATTCCTGCCCGCACTATTGATGAAGCGGACAGGTATTTTGATTTAGTAGATTTACTCTTAGAAAGACCTATCAATTAAAGTAGTACTTCATTGAAAATCAAAACCAAATTACTACTCCTTTTAATACTGGTTTCAGTAATTCCAATTATTGCTGTTGGGTATTCTAGTTTTACATCTCTCGAAAATCTCGGTTTTCAACTAGCGGGTGAATCATCAGACGCGTTGTTAGCAAATGCCGAAGTTCGTTTGCATGAATTAGTAGAAGAAAATGGAAAAATAATTAGTTTAGGTACATTGCAATTGGATATGGCAGTGCGAGTGCAAGTAGTTAATGCTGCAAAAGCTTTAACTACGTCGGAGTTTCCCAAACAGAATATATTTAGCGTTGAGTCTTTTGATGCACCACTAATAGCACCAATCGAATTGGTTGTACTTGAAATGTTTGATTGTCATTTAATTGATGGCACAATAATTGAATGTCCCGTGTCGTATGAAACCCAAGCAATCATTCGAGCAGAAGGTGTTTCAGATTCAATCGCAGAATTGCAAGCAAAGCAACTGCAATTGATGAACCCAATCTATAAAGCACTTTCGATGAAGCCAGGCGCTCCTGCTCTTCGATATTTCACTGCAACAGTCGATGGAATGGGTGGAACCTTCCCCGGGCATGGTGGAATGCCAAAGGGCTATGACCCACGAGACCGCGAATGGTTTCAGCAAGCAATTAATTCGGACGGTTTGATTTTGCATACTCTTCCACAAGTTGACGCGAGTACATTGAGAATCATGGTTGCTGCTGTAGCGCCTGTTTATGCAGAAGACGGAACTTTACTTGGCGTAACTGGAGCAGAAAAATCAGTCATCGATGTTTTACATGAAATTGTAATTCCGAAAGAGTGGAGCAAAGATTCAATTGTGAGAGTTGTAGTTCCAAGAAATGACAAACTTGTTGTAATTGCATCGCAAGAAATGATTGGCGGGAGTTCAAATTGGAACTCAGGAGTAGAAACCACATTTTTATCTGGTCCAACAGATAGTTATAAAACACTAATTGCAGAATTGACATCTCTAAAATCAGGCGTGATGGATTATTTCGATGGCGATCGTGATTATGTTCTTGCCTACGCGCCAATTGGTGAAATGAATGCGTCACTTATTGTTTGGGTACCTCATGATGTTATTGCTGCAGAAGCAATTGCTGAAGAAAAATTACTATCGAAGAGAACCGAGCAACATGCAATTGCAATAATGTTCATTTCAATGGCAACTGTTGTTTTGGTCATGTTCATTTCTTTGATTGTTTCGCGAACGGTTAGTAAGCCAATTATTCAACTGTCAAACGCAACGGCAGCAATTGCAATTGGCAAGTTCGATGTCGAGGTTAAAAATTGTGGCGCTGATGAAATTGGCGATTTAACACGTAACTTTAACGCAATGATTCCAAAATTGAAAGAACGATTAGCCCTCCAAGATTCTCTTGAGGTTGCAAAGCAAATTCAACAATGTTTACTACCAAGTAAAAATCCAGAATTTCCTGGGTGGGCAATTGCTGGCAAAAGCATGTATTGCGATGCAACTGGAGGCGATTATTACGATTTCATCCCTACCGAGAGCAAAAACGAGTTACGTTTGGTTTTGGGCGATGTAACTGGCCACGGAATTGCATCTGCATTGATGATGGCAACAGCCCGTTCATTATTGCGAGGTGGTTTGCAGTGCAGCGATGACCCAATTCAAAGGTTGGGGTATGTGAATAATGCGTTGGTCGAAGATACTCCACTTGGATGGTTTATGACTTTTTATTCATTAGAACTAAATGCAGAGAACAACGAAGTGCGGTGGGTTTCAGCAGGTCACGACCCAGCCATTGTTGTTGATGCAAGCGGTAATGTCACCGAACTTGAGGGTGATGATATTCCTCTTGGTGTAAATGCAAATTGGAATTTCACAGGCAAAGGTCCACAGAGGATTGAATCTGGTTCAGTGCTTGTTCTTGGAACAGATGGTATTTGGGAAGCTTGGAACGAACACCAAATCGAAATGTTTGGCAAGGAGCGCCTTGCTCAAGTGATTAGTTCAAATCGAACAAAAACACCAGAAGAAATTTGCGAAGCAATTTGTCATGCAGTATTAACTTTTTGTGGAAGTGCCCCGAGAACAGACGACATTACTTTGATAGTCGCCAAACGCCTCTAAGTAATTGAACGATTGTTCAATTACTTAGAGGCTATTTTAGCCGGCTTCAGCACGAGGATGTGCTTGGTCGTATGTTTCACGCATACGTTTGGTTGTTAAGTGTGTATAAATTTGGGTTGTGGATAAGGATTGATGTCCAAGTAATTCCTGAACACTTCGTAAATCCGCTCCATTATCAAGAAGGTGCGTTGCAAAACTATGGCGCAACGTATGCGGACTAATTGCTGGGTCAAGTTCAGCTTGTTCAAGATACTTACTTACTTTTCTTCGAACGGAACGCGTTGAAAGACGAGTGGTGTGCTTGTTAATAAACAATGGATCAGAAGATTCATTTGGAACAGCGTTTGCTTCCATCACACCTAGATAGTGTGCAATCGATTTCATTGCGTGTGTGCCGAGAGGAACAATTCGTTCTTTTCGGCCTTTACCGCGAATGACAATCGCTTGTCCAGTTTCATCAATATCACCAAAGTTAATGCCAACTAATTCGCTAACGCGGATTCCAGTCGAATATAAGGTTTCTAAAATTGCACGATCGCGTGCGCCAAGAAGTGTTTTATCGTTCGGGGCAGATAGAAGTTTTTCAACTTGTTCGACATCAATCGCTTTTGGAAGACGTTTCTTTTGCCTTGGAGTTCTAATTAACGTCATTGGATTAGCATCAATTGCGCTGTTGCGTTCTAGCCAACGGTAAAAGCTTCGTAGGGTTGCGATTTTCCTCGCCATGGTTGCAGGGGAGTAATTTGATTCAGCAAGATAGGCTAAAAAACTGCGTAAATACTCAGTGTCAGCATTAATGATGTGCTCGCTAATAGTTTCTGGACCAACGTGTCCTGCGATTTCTTTTTCACCGCTGGAGTATCGTTGCCAAGCATCTGTTTCTGCTGGAATATCAAGTGTGAGATTTTGTTCTTCTGTAATCCAGACAAGATATTGTCGAAGATCAGCGCCGTAACATCGACCTGTGTACGCGCTAAATGCACGTTCATCTATGAGATAGTCTAGGAATGAGGTTACTAGTGGTACATTTTGTTCAAAGTTCTTTTTCATTGCGTGTTCCAGTTCTTATGCAGCTTTGGAGGTAATTTTTGACATTTCATGACAGACCATTGCGGCATCAAACCAATCAAAATCTGTTTCGCCTGATTTGGCAATATCGGTAATTGCCCTCACGGCGGAAATTTCTTGCCCGGGACTCCATTCAAATCGCCAATGATGTTCGCCTTTTACAAGCACGACGCGATGCGGAATGGTGGTGTTTTTGTTGGGCATAGAATAGTTCTCGGTCTTTGAAGCGGTCAAATTGAGCAAATTTTGACGGTTTGCTTGAAATATCGGTCTTTGCTGTGGTGTTGGTAGTTTTCGTTTTCGATCCATAGGTATATTGCTTGTGGTCAAAAACCACATCCACATTGTTCGTTCAACTCGCATCCATGAGTTGTCCGTCGCAGGTTGGAATGTTGGGCTCTGAGTTCCACTCAAAGCCATATCCGGTTAGGACTCTTATCGGACGAGTTCATGGCATTCCTTGAACTTACAAGTGGTACCCATAGAATCACGGTATGTTCGGAATCCTTTCAGGGATTACCCCCGATAACATCATATTTCTCTTTTACATTCACTCGCAAAATGACGCGGTTGGGTGTAGAATGGACGATTCTCGATCGCGTAGCTCAGTTGGTAGAGCACCTGACTTTTAATCAGGCGGTCTTGGGTTCGAGCCCCAACGCGATCATTCATGGATGGAGGATTGATGCTTGTTATTCACGCCAACTGGAACGCTGGCCAACTTCACCTATGGGCTGAATCGTTGGACGAGTTTTGCGCATTGCCTAATTCAATTAACGCTTCCACCATTGCAAATGCACCACATGATGTACACAATCTCGGTCTTGAGCGTGGCACGAGCGTTTCAATTTCAACCGATAGCACAACGGCACATTCATTTGCAGTTGCGGCAAGTACTTTGTTGGAGGCGCTTTTAAGTGCTGGAATTGAACTTGGACGATTTGAAGAATCCAATTTACAGTTGAAATTACCGCATGATTTGCTCGGCCCTTGGCCGAGCGATAGATTGAAAAGCATCATGGGCGAACATGACCAAGCTAGCGAACCGCTGCTCGGCGAATTTTCTGTTCCTACAGTTGCTGTGCATCCAGCAGAAGCGCACAAGATTGTAAATATCCTTTCACATCATGCCTGTGACGAGAAATTTGAAGTCGGCCAATCAGTTCACTTTTGGTCAAGCGCAGGCCAATTAGTTATTGACTTACTTATTGACCAACGATTTATTCCAACTTTGTTACAAGTCGACCGTAAACATTTGTCAGCAAAGTGGACACCTTGGCTGCATGATGAAGAAGTTGTCGAACGTTTTGGATTACTTCTTCGCGCTATGCCCCCAATTGCAAGATGCACTGCCGACGACGGCCGAATTTTACTTGAGTCGGCTTTGGAAGATATGACAAACGGTATTGTCAGAGACATTCTCATCGAAGACGAATTTGTAGACGCTATTGAAGATTGGGACCCATCAGATGATGCGCATGTGGCATGGCTTTCAGCATTGTTGCACGATCAAAGCTCTGTTATTGGAAGCCCAGACCGATTGTTAAGCATATTCACTGATGCTCGTAGGTGGCTTGGAAGACTGTGCGATGTTGGTGAAGATTTATCTTGGCGCTTACTTTTAGAACTTCACGAACCAGATACAGCAGCAAGTGAATGGAAACTAACTTATGCGTTGCAATCTGCAGAAGATGCATCACGCGAAGTTTCTGCAGTTGAAGTTTGGAGCGAGTCAGGAAGTGAAGGCGGAAGTGATGATCGGCTTCCAGAATTGTTCTTAAATGAACTTGATCGCGCTGCAATGTTGTACCCAAAACTTGAAGCATCACTCGAAGAATCAACACCGTGCGAAATTATACTTACGACCGTCGAAGCACATCGTTTTTTAGTTGAATATCTTCCATTACTAGAGGAATCTGGCTTTAGAACTTCCGTGCCTCTTTGGTGGGGAAGTGATCAAAGCACTCTAAGTGCTAATTTGCATATTGAATCTCCATCACTTGAAGTCGCACTTTCAGAACGCGCCGAGGGGACATTTGGATCAACCTCAGTGCTTGGACTTAACGCAATCGTAGAATGTAATTGGCAAGTAGCAGTTGGCGATCATTTACTGTCGCAAGAAGAATTTGAAGAATTACTAAAACAAAATCAACCCCTTGTACAAGTACAAGGCAAATGGATACATTTGCATAGGGGCGCGATTGAAGAAGCAAAACGTTTGTTCGCAGACGGTATCCAATCTAAAATGCAACTTCTTGAGGCGCTTCGTTTGGCGCAAGGAGACGGCGAAACATTACACGCACTTTCAATTGGCGGCTTGACCGCAACGGGTTGGGTGCATGAGTTGCTTGAATCAACAACAGACAGTGAATCCCTTCCAGAGATCCAACAGCCACCAAAATTTGAAGGCCAATTACGCCCTTACCAATTGACAGGCTTACGCTGGATGGCATTCCTCTCTAAATTCGGCATTGGAACTTGTCTTGCGGATGACATGGGTCTTGGTAAAACAATTCAATTGATTGCACTTCTGCAACATGAGCGAATCGAAGAAGGCGCAGGAGTTGGTCCAACACTTTTGGTTGTGCCTACTTCAGTGATTGGTAACTGGGAACGCGAACTTGATAAATTCTCTCCAGAAATAAAAGTGCATGTTCATCACGGAATCGACCGACCACTTGAGGACGAGTTCAGAGATATTGTTGCTGGAACAGATATCATAATTACGACGTATGGTTTGGTGCACCGTGACCGCGAAACGTTAAATTCAATTTCGTGGCATCGGGTGGCTCTTGACGAAGCGCAATACATCAAAAACCCTCCAACGAAACAAGCGCAATCAATTAGAGCATTGAAAGCGTGGCACCGTGTAGCTTTGACAGGTACTCCTGTTGAAAACAGACTCATTGAACTTTGGTCAATCATGGAGTTTTTAAACCCAGGTTATCTTGGGCCTGCTGCAACATTTAAACGAACGATTGCAAGACCAATCGAACAACGCCGCGATCCAAAACGTTCTGAACAATTACGAAGAATGGTTCAGCCATTCGTACTTCGCCGGCTGAAGACAGACGCGACAGTTATTGACGATTTGCCAGATTGCGTACAGACAAAAGAATATGCAAACCTAACAGCCGAACAAGCGGGCATCTACGAACAAGTAGTTAATAAAATGGTAAGCGAAGTCGAGCGTTCTGAAGGAATTCAACGCAGAGGCCTTGTGTTATCAACACTTGTCAAACTGAAACAAGTCTGCAACCACCCGGGGCATTACTCACAAGCGGGTCATCGCGATGGAGTCACATTGAGTGGCTCATCTGCCCCTGGTTTACAGTCTGCACGTTCTGGAAAATCAAAACGGTTGATGTCGCTTCTTGAAGAAGTTATTGCAACTGGCGAAAAAGCATTGGTTTTTACGCAATTTAGAGAAATGGGTCGCCTTCTTTCCGCGATGATTCAACACGACTTAGAGTGTGAAACATTATTTTTACACGGCGGAACACCTCCGAAAAGAAGACAGCAATTTATCGATCGATTCCAAGCAGACGATGGTAATGTTCCCATCTTTATTCTGTCACTCAAAGCCGGTGGTGTTGGGTTGAACCTTACAGCGGCGAATCACGTTTTTCACTATGACCGTTGGTGGAATCCTGCCATTGAAAACCAGGCTACTGATCGTGCGTTTAGAATCGGGCAAACTAAAACTGTGCATGTACATAAATTCGTTTGCACAGGAACACTTGAAGAGCGCATCGATCAAATGATTGAACAAAAAATGGAACTCGCTGAGAATATCGTCGGCTCCGGCGAACAGTGGTTATCTCAACTTTCAGCTGGGCAACTGCGGGATATGCTCGTATTGCGAGAATCTGCATTGGATCAAGAGTAATGAGCAAGCCAACAACTACGCGAAAAGGTAAGCCGAGCATGAAACTCAAAACTTCGTTAGAAGATTTGCGAATTCACACACCATCAACTTGGGTAATTGATTCAATTGAAAAGAATTTTTCGATGGACCGTTTGGTTGCAGGTCAAAATTATGCAATGGATGGCCAGATTCGTTTACTAAAAATGACGAAGGGTTTGATTACATCTAAGGTGCAGTGCACAGAAGAAAAACCATTTCGATTGGAAATTGATATTCCAGTTTTATCTTCAGATGAGTGGACGAAAGTTTCCAAGCGAATGGCAGGGGAAGCACGAATTGCTGCTCGTTTGTCTGCGGGGAAAATACCATCAAGTCTTGCAATGATGATGCATGATTGTGGGCAATCTTCTTTTGCAGATGTAATTACTGTTCGGTGTGGTTGTCGCGATAAAAATCCGTGTAAACACGCTGCCGCTGCATTGTTTTTAACAGCGCAGCGTTTGCTAGCTTTTCCTTTGTCTTATTTTGAGTTGAAGGGTACGGATAAAGACGATTTGTTAATTAAACTTCGGCAAGCGAGAACACTTGAAGCAAAGGGCGAAGCAAGAGCGCACGCGAGTATTCGCGAAGATGATTTGCCAGATTTACCCCCGCTTGAAGAGTGCTTAGAAGATTTTTGGCGTTCGCCGCATTCAACCAAAGATGCAGATAGAGCACCAATGCCAACGCACCTTCCTCACACCTTATTACGGCGTTTAGGAATTTCGCCAATGAACGGGAAATTTCCGATGGCAGGGCTGTTAGAGACAATTTATGACGATGTTTCAACTTCAGCTCGGAAACAGCGACGAGATTCTTGAAACGACGGTTCTGGGCTTTTGCTGAAGTCGTACAAAGTTATTTGCATTTTTATTTCTGAAGTTGTAAATAAGCTCAAGAGTACAAAAGGACCTGAATTGAGGCATCTACACAGTTTCTCGAAAGAAATACTTTCGGCAGGTACTTATCTTTGTATGTCAAATAGCATCTAAGTTATTGGACGTACAATTTTTTGTTGTTGTGGCAAAAGTAGGGTCAAAAACCCGCCGATAGGTTCACAGCCCCAAGTACATGAAGGCACGGAAAAAACACTATGAATAACAGTAACAAATCATCAGAACATGTCCGCCCAATGCTAGAAGCAATGGCTCGATCTATCGATGCTGCAAGGGCGAAACGTACAGCACCAGAGAAAAGCGCGTGGTCCGGGTCGTCGGAGGGGACGACCTCGACAAACGCTAACTTTATGATTGGTTCGCCAGTTGCAGACAACGGTAATGCAAAAGCGCAACCAAAATCTCCTGCGAGTTCTTTCTTTAGAGATAGAGAAGGTTATCGCAAAGCGGGGTAATATTTTCTGACCCATTTCTGAAAAAAAAACGGCTCCCCAAATTAAATGGTGAGCCGTTTTTTTGTGTAGTTTTTTCTTTTTAAATTACGATTTTAAACCGCGACGTCGGTCACGTAATCGCCTTGATTTACCAATTCGGTCACGTAAGAAGTACAACTTAGCACGGCGGGCATCGCCTTGTCGCACGATTTCAATGTTTGCAATTCGTGGCGAGTGAAGTGGAAAAATTCTTTCAACGCCTTCATTCGCAACGATACGGCGAACGGTAATGGTTGTATTTACGCCCCGGCCTTTTCTGCCGATGAGAACGCCTTGGAAAATTTGAACGCGTTCTTTATCTCCTTCAACGATGGTGTAATGCACATTGATTGTGTCACCTACGCTGAAGTCTGGGAAAAAGTCATCTGCACGAAGTTGATCGGCGGTTACTGATTCGACGGTTTGTTGTTGGCCCATAGTGGGACTTCCTTTCATGTTTAGTATGCATCTTAAGGAACAGCATACATGTGACTTGAGCCAAAGCTCAGGGGTCAACTTCCTCTTGTTCGAGCAGTTCTGGACGACGCGATTTAGTTCGCGAAACCATTTGCTCTTCTCGCCACTTGTCGACGGCACTGTGGTCGCCACTAAGCAGCACTTCTGGCACTTCCTTTTCGTTCCATACACGGGGACGTGTGTAATGAGGACAGTCGAGCAGGCGTTTGCCTTCACTGCCCCGTTTCGAAAAGGAGTCTTGGTCTGCTGAATCGCAGTTGCCAAGAGCACCAGGGAGAAGCCGAACTACTGCATCAACAAGAAGCAGTGCTGGGATTTCTCCGCCGCTGAGCACATAGTCTCCTGTACTCAGTTCGAGGGGATCTAGAGTTTCAATAACTCGTTCGTCGATCCCTTCATAATGGCCTGCGATTAACAACAAGTGTTTTTCAGAGGCCAGTTGTTCGACTCGCTCTTGTTTCAAAACTTCACCTTGCGGGGTAAAGTGAATTCGAACGGTCGAACTTTCAATATTCGATTGTCGCTCAACCTCTTGCACTGCGTCGTGCAATGGCTGGCACATCATCACCATTCCAGGTCCACCGCCGTAGGGGCGATGATCCACCTTGCGGTGTTTGTTGTCGGACCAATTGCGAATGTCATGCACATGTATTTCAACATGTCCGCAATCTTGCGCTCGTTTAACGATACTTGTTGCAAGTGTTGCTTCAAGCATCTCTGGGAAGAGTGTAAGGATATCAATCCGCACAATATTCTCCTTGTTAAACCATGGTCCTTGGAATTAGCTAAGCTTTTTGCCAGGAGTTGGATCAATTTCAACTCGTTTGAGCAAACTAGCTACAGTTCGTGATGGTTGTGCACCAACACTTAACCAATAGTCAATTCGGTCAGCTTTAAAACTTAGTTGTTTATCTTCTGGCGCTAATGGATCGAACCAACCTAGTTGTTCAATCACTCTGCCGTCGCGGGGTGCGCGTTTATCCATTGCGTTAAGTCGGTAGAACGGACGATGTCGCCGTCCCATGCGTTTGAGGCGTAATACCACCATTGGGCATATCTCCTTACTTTAGCTTCGTTCGCCAAACCAAAAATGGTTGAACTGCGGACCGTGGAGCATCGATTGGACCATCCAACTGATGCTGTGCGAACCACTTCGCGAAGCGATTACTTGAGCCACGTATTATAGCATTTAATTATCCTTTGGTTTTTTAATCCTTCTAAATCGCTTAATTAGCGGAGGGCTACTTAATGGGTGAGCGACGAAATGAAAGCAGCGTACTTTGCTGCTCCAATTTGTGCCCATGTAAAGACAACACTGAACATATTTGTCCAAATAAGGAGGAAAAAGAGCAACAAACCCGACATTTGGGCTTGTGGGTGGCGATACCACCCTGCAATGGTATTTGAAAGGTTTGCAAGAATGTTGGAGCCATCAAGTGGGGGCACGGGCAACATATTCAACGCAAACAAGATGAGGTTCAAAAAGCCACCAGTGAGTAAGAAAATTTCTACGTTGAATCCATTCGAAGTAGAAGTAGCAGTCTGTGGATCAATAATACATCCTAGAATTGTAAGCACTACAGCAGCGACGAAAAGATTCATCAAAGGTCCCGCTGCCGAGACGAGAATTCGACCCCATTTTCCATGCCGAAATCGATATGGATTTACTGGCATCATGCCCCAGGCGATTCCAAGAATAAGAAACATGAGCATTGAAGGAACGCCCATGTGAACAACAGGGTTCGCAGTCATATGCCCAGTAACACGTGGTGTATCGTCGCCTTCCCACATTGCAGCCCAGCCATGCGCTAATTCATGAAGCGTAATTGAGGCAATCACCCAAAAAATCCAAGCGACTAGTTCGGTTCCTCTTCCTGCATTCCACAATTCATGTACCCACCATCCACCCATTTATGACGTTCTCCTAAGTGCTTCTCGAATGTCATCAACACTTGGCAATCCGCCGCTCCAATTTCGACAACTCGCATTGCCATTTTTAGTAGGTTGAACTCCAAACAAATCCTCATTATTAACCAAAATAGTTGGTGCTCCCCAGCCCAGCCGAAAGTCATTACTTTCAAGGGACATCAAGTCAACATCTTCGATTTGCAATGAGGGATCAACTTCAACGAGCCGTTTTTTCAGTTCTGGCGTGTTTGGACATCCCTCGAAACCGAGAAATGCAATATGTTTTGACGTTGTACAAGATGTGACCATGAGTATTAGGGGGGGGTATCGTAGTACGAAGTGATTGCGGTAGCATCTCTTATAGCGTACGCTGTTCATCAAATGTCTGCAGAATTAGAAAATAGAACTGACGAAGAGCTATTAACGGCGCATATTGAAGGAGATTTTGACGCTTTTCCAAAATTAATGGACCGATATAAAAATGATTTGTTGCACTTTCTAATCCGCTTTGTCGGCTCTAGAGCAGCGGCAGAAGACGTTTTTCAGGATTCTTTTCTCCAAATTCACATTTCTGCCGATACATTCGACCCATCACGGCGATTTAAACCGTGGCTTTTTACAATTGCTGCGAACAAAGGTAGGGATTGGCACCGTAAGCATTCAAAGCGAACAGTATTGTCACTGTCGCAAGATATTGGTGGGGACGGTGAAGGTACGCGCTTCATCGACCTTATGGAAGCGGACCAGGAATTGCCAGATGCAAAACTTCTCGACATTGAACAAACAAACAGCATCCGTAACGCAGTGGATCAACTGCCGAGCCACCTGCGGGAGATTCTCTTGCTGAGCTATTTTCAACAAATGAGTTATGTACAAATTGCAGATTCACTGCAAATTCCGCTAGGCACCGTCAAGAGTCGGCTTCACGCCGCCGTTGCTGCATTTAGCCAATCGTGGCATTCTATTATTAGTGAGGACGATTCATGAGCAACGGCTTTGACCACCTTAAACTTTGTAAGCCAGATGCAGAAATGCTCGATCGTCTTGTTGATGTTGGTTTTGAACTTGACCAACTGGAATATCTAACTCCTGAAGATGAGCAACGAGCAGCGAGCATTTTAAAAATGCTCGGTTTCCTCGATGCTTATCCAGTCGAAGATGCATCCGATTCACTCATTGATGCAACGCTCGTACGCATAGATCAATATGAATCGCAACGGACTGCTCGAATGCAAATTCACACCCCAGAACTAGAAACTACAAAACGTGGTTTCCGAATTCGAATGCCAGACCTTATTAGTGTTGCGGCAATGATTCTTGTTACTGTTTCGGTTTTTACAATGATAAGCAACAGCACTCGAAATCAATCTTTAACAAATCAGTGCGCAAGCAATATGGCAATGGTGGGAAGAGGTCTTGTGACTTATGCACTTGACCATAACGGGCAAACTCCTACAGAAACTGCTCCTGCAATTGCATCACTTTTTGGTGGTCTTGCACCCGAGCGCACGGACGCTCAACTTCTTGCTTCCGAAGGATATTGCGACCATAATCATCTCAATTGTCCAGGTCATAGTGGTGAAAGTAGTGGATTTAGTTATCAAACACAACCTGCTGCAATGTGGGATGCAATTCGAAATCAAGGCAAATTGTTCATTGTTATGAGTGACCAGAATCCAATTTTGAAACAACTTCTCGCTAATCAAAAATATGACCAACTCACCCCCTCACCAGCGCATGGTTCGCTTGGACAGAATCATCTTCGAGATGATGGATCAATTAATTCAGTCGCAGCGCCAATCTTTAAAGGCGACTTGATTTGGATATTAGATGCTCAAAACAAGGGCATTGATATCTTTTTAACGCATTGATGACAATTCCGGTGGATTGCATTTCTGCTATACTGTGTGGCTCGATTGGAGCAATTAGAAATGCCAAAGTTAAAGTCACATAAAGCACTATTGAAACGCATACGTATCACAGCCAAAGGCAAGGTGAAAATTCGCCGTGCATTTGGAGGTCACTTACGTAGCCATAAATCTGGAAAGTTGATGCGTTCCTACAGTGCATCTAATTATGTTGGCAAGGCAGACATTAAGCGTATTTCAGCAATGTTAAAAATGCGCTTAAAGCCAAGTAAGTAATAAAATTAATCGAGAAACGTAATCGTTTGGCGGGACGAAGTGTGTAGCACAAAGCGACACCTCCGACCAAACAAAGACAAAGGAGGCAACATATGCCACGCGTACGAAAAGGTGCCGCTCGAAATAAGGCACGAAAAAAATTATTGAAAGCCGCTCGCGGTTACTGGGGAACAAAAAGCCGTCATAAACAACAAGCAAAAGTTGCGTTAACACGCGCAGGTCAATTTGCCTATCGCGATCGTCGCGCTCGTCGTCGTGACTTCCGCCGAATTTGGATCACTCGAATTACTGCAGCATGTCGTATGCGTGGTACTCGGTATAGCCGGTTCATTAATGGTTTGTCAAATGCCGGCATTTTGCTTAACCGTAAAATGTTAAGTCAAATGGCAATCGAAGATCCCAAAGCTTTTGATCAACTTGTAAAAATGGCTGAAGAACAGACCACGGCGCAAGCGAGCAAGTAATCCACTTTCTCATTCAGGCAATTAAACACCGCCGTTCCACGGGTGCGGTGGTTCCGTCGTCGCGATTTCTCGCGAGGGCAATTGTGCAATCAATTCCATACTGTGCAAATAAGCGCATCTTGGAAGTTGGGTGTGGAACGGGCGCGTTTACAAAAGAGATTTTGAAAAAGTTACAAGACGGAGACGAGTTTCACATCGTCGAGCTATCCTCTGATTTTTGCGTAAAGGTAGAAAAGTCACTACTGCAACAATTTCGCAAAGACAATCCAGATATTAAAGTGGAAGTGCACAACGCACTAATTGAGGAGGCAAACCTTGAAGGCGAATTCGACGCAATTATTTGCGGGTTACCTTTTAATAATTTTCCACTTCAAGTTGTTGAACATGTATTTGAAGTGATGCTTGGATTTCTTCGTTCTGGGCGTGAACTCGCTTACTTTGAATATCTAGGAATGCGGAAGTTAAAGTGTGTGTTTGGTTTACCTACAATTCGTCGTGAAACAAAGCAACGAACAAAAAACATCGATGCTCGCTTCGAAAAACAATCTGGCTCTCAAGAGATGGTTTGGCGAAACATCCCCTCGTGTAGAGTTGTGCGCCTAACGAAATGTTGATTGACCAAGTTAGCGCTGAAGATTGTTACGTTTTACGTGAATCAATTTTACGCCCAGGTCAACCAATAGAAAACTGGACATTTGAATTGGACGATGATCCTCGAACTATTCATTTAGCGATGAAAGACGGCGAAGCTATTGTTGCAATTGTTTCATTGTTGCCAGAAGTAAAAGAAGGATGCCCATGGCGTTTGCGGGGTATGGCAGTCAAAAAGCAATTACAAGGGCAGGGGGCCGGACAACAATTACTTGTTGCGTTACTTGCCATGGTTAAAGAAGGCGTATGGTGTACTGCGCGCAAAGAAGTCCAAGATTTTTATCTCAATAACGGTTTTGAAATTTTCGGTGACGAATTTGTGATGAACAACATGCCACATGTGTTTATGCGGAATTATTACCAGTAAAAGAAATTTTGTATTGTTTACCCCTTCGCTGATCGACGCCGTTTCAATTCAGCGTCCACAAAATCTTCGAGTGCACCATCAAGCACAGTTTGCGGGTTTCCAACTTCGTGATTTGTGCGATGATCTTTAACACGGTTGTCATAAATCACGTAACTGCGAATTTGTGTTCCCCATCCTTGATCAACTTTACCACCAGTTGCCTTGTCAAGTTCGGCTTGCCTTCGTTCTTCTTCAAGTTGTTCTAACTTCGCCTGCAAAATACGCAACGCTTGTTTTCGATTCTGCAATGCGGCTTTGTGCGTCGAACTAACAACCATAATTCCAGTTGGCTTATGCACAATTCGCACTGCAGACGCCACCTTGTTCACGTTTTGACCACCCGGGCCAGATGATCTCGCAAAGAAAGTGAAGTCCACTTCTTTTTCATCAATTTCAACATCGTTTTCGTCAAACTCTGGAATGACATCTACCGTTGCGAAACTAGTTTGCCGTTTGCCTTGCGCGTTGAATGGGCTCACTCTCGCCAATCGGTGCGTTCCTCGTTCACAACTCATGTAGCCATACGCCATCGGCCCTTTAATGAGATACGTAACTTCGCTGATCCCAACTTCCGTACCATGTGTCGTACTGACTTCTTCCACTTTGAAGTGCATGTTTTCCCAATAACTTTTATACATGCGATCGAGCATAGAAGCCCAATCATCGGCTTCGGTTCCACCATCACGGCTTTGAATTGAAACAAAGCAATTTCGATAATCGTGCTTTCCATTCAGTAATGATTGTGTTTCCACTTTGTTCATGCGCTTTTGCATTTTGAAAAGTTGTTCATCAACTTCGGCTAGTAAGTCAGCGTCATTCGCTTCCTTTGCAAGTTCATACCCCACAAGCGAATCTTCAAAGTCAGCAATAACCTCTTCCAAATCAGCTGTTTGTGCCTTGAGCACTTTGTACTGATCGATGACTTTTTGGGCGGCGCTCTGAATGTCCCAGAATCCCGCCGCGTTCATATCTTCTTGTAATTGCTCTCGTTTTGTTACTTTGTTGTCGTAGTCAAAGAGAGTCACGGATCGTTAAAATCCGCGCCTCGAGGCCGTCAATAATTGGTTGATGTGCTTCAAAATGCATGGGTGGCATGGTATCAGAAGGGAGTTGGTTGTACCCTACCAACTATGCAAACATCGACTATCCTTCCCACTATGGAACTATCAGATAGAGCACTTTCAATTCCACCATCTATTACTCTGGCAATCAGCGCGAAGGTAAAAGAAATGAAAGCCGCCGGTAAAGAAATCATCGCTTTTGGTGCTGGTGAACCCGACTTCGATACCCCTGGGGAAATTTCGCAAGCAGCGATTGATTCTCTTCTTTCTGGAGATACACACTACATGCCATCTTCGGGAACACCCGAGGCACGTGAAGCCATTGCTAATAAACTTCGTACTGAAAACAACATCGATTGTACCCAAGCGAACATATCAATTAACGCTGGAGCAAAAATGTCAATCAATTTGGCGCTCATGTCCATCCTTGATGCGGGAAAAAATCAAGAGGTTGTTGTGCCAACACCGGCGTGGGTGAGTTACAAGCCCATGATTGAGCTAGCAGGTGGAACAATGATAGAAGTTCCAACGTCTGTTGATTCTAGTTTTAAGTGTACACCTGAAGAAATTGAAGCAGCGATTACACCAAACACAAAAGCAATTTTGCTCAACACGCCGAGTAACCCTTGTGGCACGATGTATTCGCCAGACGAGTTACGTGCAATTGCAACATTGCTTGAGCGGCACCCAGAAATTTACATAATCAGTGATGAAATATACGAACGATTGATTTACAGCGATATAGAACACCTTTCGCTTGGTTCTATTCCAGAGATTGCACGCCAAGTGATTACGATTAACGGGTTATCAAAAGCATTTGCGATGACGGGTTGGCGAATTGGGTATGCTTGCGCTCCGGAAAACGTAGCAAAGGCCATGAATACTTTGCAAAGCCAGATTAATACTTCGATCACAAGTTTTTGTTACGCGTCAATTCCAGTTGCGCTGGGCATGAAAGAAGAAGTTGAAAAATTGCGACAGATTTTTGCAAAGCGAGCGTCACTTATGTTTGCTTTGATACAGAAGTGGCCAAACACCGAGTGTGCAGAACCAACCGGTGCATTTTATGCTTTCCCAAAAGTTTCATCTTACTTCAGCAAGACATCACCTGCGGGAACTGAAATTACAGATGCAGTAAATTTCACCAAAGCATTGCTTGAAGAAACTGGCGTCGCAGTTGTTCCTGGCAACGACTTTGGTGGCTGTGGACCTGAACACATTCGTTTGTCATTTGCTTGCAGTGAAGAACAAATTACCGAAGGCGTGAATAAAGTTGGTGCGTGGCTCGCAAAATTTGAGTGATGGTCACATTATTGCAGTTGCAAGAATCAAACTCGTCATTAATCAATCTCAGCGGCAGCGACTTTGCTAACACCATCAACGTTTGAAAGATTTTTCAACAGCTCTGGAGTTACAGCAGCGTTCGTTTTAATAATCATCATCGCCATGCCTTCATCATCACCGTGACCGATGACCATTTCGTCGATATTTACTTTGGCGCTGCCAAACACTTCGCCAACTTTGCCCACCATGCCCGGTGTGTCATCATTGAAGAGGGCAACCATGTGACCAGTTGGAACCATGTCAAATTGTCGACCTTCGATGTTTGTGACTCGTGGTAAACCATCAGCGTGCACTGTGCCTTCGATCGTGTGTTCATGTTCGCCAATTGTTTTAATAATTAACGAATCGACTGCGTCAATTGCGCCGACAATAGTAGATGCAGTTACGCCAAGTTCTCGTGCCATCGCTGTAACATTGATTATTGAAACGGGCTCGTCTGTACAATGTTGTAAAAGTGCAACAAGTGCGTATCTTGCAATGGTGTCGGCTTTACCATTTGTTGCGTTGCCACGAAGTTCTACGGTAACTTCTTTTGTATTGGAAATTGTTGCAACAGTTCCAAGTAACGTAATCATTCGTTGCGCAAGTTCTACAAACGTTCGTTGCCTATTGTTTAGTTCAAGATCTAACCCACCTGCGTTTACAGCACTGTCTAATCCTTCGCCTTTTAAGTAACGAAGAAGTGAAGCGCATGCATTAACGGCGACTGCTTCTTGCGCCTCAACGGTGGAAGCACCAAGGTGTGGAGTGCATAATATTTTTGGGTGAGATCTGAATGGATGATCTTCAGCGGGGGGCTCAGTCATATAAACGTCAATCGCCGCGCCACCACATTTGCCGGCGTCAAGCGCATCAATTAAATCTTTTTCATCAACGATTCCGCCGCGTGCAGCATTCACAATAAGTAAACCATCTTTACAAATCGCAAATTGTTCCTCGCCTAGCATGCCAGTAGTTTCTTCGGTACGAGGAACATGGAATGTGACAATGTCGACTTGTTTAATAAGGTCGTTGAACGATTGCATCATTTGAACATTACCGTCGAGCGCAGTCGCTTCTTTCATGAATGGGTCAAAGCCGAGGACCTCCATGCCAAAAGCAAGTGCCCTGCGAGCAATCGCTTGCCCAATACGCCCCATTCCTACGATCCCAAGTGTTCGACCCGCAAGTTGCACACCGACAAAATTAGCCCTGTCCCACCCACCATTTCTAAAAACAGCGTTGGAATTGGAAATATTCCTTGCAAGTGAGATAAGTAGAGCAAACGCATGTTCGGCAGTCGTAATCGTGCTCGCCGAGGCAGAGTTCATTACAGCAATGCCATATTTTGTCGCTGTGGGCAAATCGATGTTATCGACTCCAACGCCGGCTCTGGCAATGCCGCGAAGTTTGCAATCATTGTTTTTGAATGCTTTATCGAGGATTTGTTCAGGTAATTTGACTTCTGAGCGCACAATAACGCCATCAGCGGCAGAAATTGCCTCTACGAGCCCGTCGCCCGTAAGTCCTGTGTTTTCAATCACTTCCACGTTTGGTTGTGCTTTTAGGAATGTTGCGCCTTCTGGAGCAAGTTTATCTGCAATAAGTATGGTAATGGGCATCTGTAATGGACCTGGTGAGGTAGAAAAAGGGTTCAAATTCTGGTAGACTAGCCGATTCAAATAAGTTGAGGAAAAAAATGACAACAATGAAGATTGATACGAATGATTTTAAACGACATGATAGTGATTGTGGCTCACCCGAGGTACAAATTTCTGCATTGACTGTTCGGATTGCTGAATTAAACGAACATCTAAAAGAACATAAGCATGATAGGCACTCACGAAGAGGTCTTATCATGATGGTTGGTAAACGTAACCGATTGCTTAAATATATTTCACGAACAAATCATGAATCATATTTGGCAACAATTGAGAAATTAGGCCTTCGTAAATAGACGGCCGCATTAACGACCCGCAGTTTCTACTTACTGGCTTGCATCCAAGAGTGGCAGTGGACAAGCGGCAGCCCTACCAAATAATTGGTCTGTCTTTTGTCTTCTGCCTCTTGAATTGCAGAACCCAGTATTCGCAAGGAAATTGCCAAACAAGAGGAGTACTTAAAATGAGTACAAAAATAATTGTCGAACGGGAAATTGGAAATCGCATGATGCGATTTGAAACTGGTGAAGTCGCAAAGCAAGCAAGTGGTGCTGTTATCGCTTCTTATGCTGACACTGTTGTAATGTGTACTGCGATGCGATCAAACCCACGACCGGGATTAGATTTTTTCCCATTACAATGTGATTACCGAGAGCGCACAAGTGCCGCAGGAAAATTTCCGGGTGGCTTTCGTAAACGCGAAGGTGCGCCAAATGAAAAAGAAATTTTGACGATGCGATTGATGGACCGTCCGATTCGTCCGCTCTTTCCAGACGGATACATCGACGAGTGTCAAATTCAAGCATGGGTGATGAGCCACGACGGCGAAAATGACGCTGATGTATTGTCGTGTACTGCTGCTTCTGCAGCACTTTGTTTAACAGACTCACCATTTGAAGGGCCTGTTGCAACAGTCCGCGTGGGTCGTATTGTTACTGATGAGGGCGAGACATTTGTCTTGAACCCAACGCATACGCAAATGCAATATTCAGATCTTGATCTTGTTCTTTCAGGCCACAGTGATGGCGTGAACATGATTGAAATTGGCGCAGCGCAAGTAGACGAAGCAAGCGTCATGGGTGCAATCAAATTTGGTTACGAAGAAGGAATCAAGCCGATTTTAGAATTGCAAATTGAGTTGATGGAAAAAGCTGGAACGACTGAAAAGCGTATTGGCGATCTTGCATTACCTAGCGACGAAGTAATGGCGAAAGTCAAAGAACTCGCCGAAACAAAAATGCTCGAAGCTCGACGTATTCCAGGAAAAGCAGATCGCAGTGACGCAGTTAACGCTTTACGTACTGAAATGATTGATACTCATTTTACAATTCCAGAAGGTTGCACGTATAGCGATCATATGGCTGCCGAAAAAACACAACGACAAGCAAAAGAAGCATTCCGTAAACTTGAAAAGAAATGTACTCGCAAATTAATCGTTGATGAATCCATTCGTGCTGACGGTCGTTCATTCGACCAAATACGCGACTTGTTGATGGATCCTACTTACTTCCCACGTACACACGGTTCTGCACTATTCCAACGTGGCGAAACGCAATCACTTGTTACATGTACACTTGGTACAGGTCGAGATGAACAAATCGTTGATGGTTTAATGCCCGAGTATGCGAAGAAGTTTTATCTTCATTACAACTTCCCACCATTCTGTGTTGGTGAAGCAGGTCGAATCATGGGCCCAGGTCGCCGAGAAATCGGTCACGGCGCTCTCGCAGAGCGATCGCTTCTTGGAATTCTTCCAGAAGTAGACGATTTTCCATACACAATTCGCTTGGTCAGTGACATTACTGAATCAAACGGTTCGTCATCCATGGCGAGCGTTTGTGGCGGTTGCCTCGCACTTATGGACGCTGGCGTACCAATTCAAAATACATGCGCGGGCATTAGCGTTGGTCGTTTCAGTAACGACGAAGGAAAAATAGTTCGTGTAATGGACATCATCGGCGAAGAAGATTTCTTTGGCGATATGGACTTCAAAGTTTGTGGTACAAAAACTGGTATCACCGGCGTTCAATGCGACCTTAAAGCACGTGGACTTTGGTTCGAAGAACTCGAAACAATTTTCGAGATGGCACGAAAAGGTCGATTCGATATTATTGATCAAATGGAAGCAGTTCTTGATGGACCTCGTAAAGAACTTTCAAAATATGCTCCACGAATGTTGACGATTACAATTAACCCAGAAAAGATTGGTAAACTTATTGGCCCAGGCGGTAAGACAATCCGGCAAATCACTGAAGACACAGGTGCAAATATCGATATTAACGATGACGGCATCGTCTTTATTAGCTCGGTTGATTTAGACTCGGCAAACTCTGCACTCGCTGCTGTTGAAGCAATTGCTGCTGAAATTAAAGTTGGTAGTGTGTTTGAAGGTAAAGTTGTTTCGACACGCGACTTCGGTGCCTTTATCGAAATTGCTCCCGGAACAGATGGCATGTGCCACATTTCAGAACTTGCGGATGGTTTCGTAGATAACGTTGAAAACATTTGCAAAGTTGGTGACAAAATTAAAGTGAAAGTCATCGCAGTAGATGACACCGGTCGCATCAAACTTTCAGTGAAAGCGTTGCTAAAAGATGTAGCGAAAGAAGCTGAAAAAGAGACCGTGGAAAACTAAGAATGTATTCTTGGACTTGGCTTATTGCAGGCACCGCCCTTGGGGCGGTGTCTGTTTTGCCATATACAATTTGGCGACATAAGCGGGACGTAAAGCGAACAGAAGAAGCGCGCTCGCGTGCACAAGCATCTGAGCGAATGGCTGAGATTGGGAACATGACATCTGGTCTTGCCCATGAGATTAAAAATCCACTTTCAACTGTAGGTTTGAACGCACAGTTGCTCGCTGAAGACATCGACCATCTTGATGCACCCGAAGAAGAAAAAGTAAAAATTACAAAGCGTCTCGATTCGCTTTCTAGAGAAGTCCACCGCTTGAAAGGCATACTTGATGACTTTTTGCAATTCGCGGGTAGGATGAAATTACACTGCGAGGAAATAGATCTTCGACTGGTCCTTAGCGAATTAGAAGATTTTTACCATCCACAATGTGATAGAGAATCAATTGTAATGCGAATGCAAATGCCAGAGAAACCCGTGATGGCGAACGTTGATGCATCGCTTCTTAAACAAGCGGTGTTAAATTTGCTTATTAATGCGACCCACGCGATGCAAGACTCTGAACAAAAAGAATTAATGGTTCGTCTTAAAACAACTGAAAATGAAGCGTGTATTCACATAATTGACACAGGGAATGGAATAGAAGAAGATCGCATTAGTGAAATTTTTCATCCATATGTCTCGTCCAAGCAGGGTGGGACTGGTCTTGGTTTGCCAACCGCGTTGCGAATAGCGCAAGAGCACGGTGGGCAACTCGTTCTTAATTCCACTGTTGGTCAAGGTAGCGATTTTACACTGTGTGTACCACTGTATACATAATGCGAGTTATTGTTTTGTACAACCCAATTTCTGGTCGCGGGAGAGCATGTAAATTAGCAGGAGAAATTGCTGAATGTTTTCTTAAAGTGCCATGGGATGTTGAACTATTTCCAACGCAAGCAGACGAACTCAGCAATTGGTTAGTGCCAAAAGTACAACAACCACCCGATGCTGTTGTTGTAGTGGGTGGTGATGGAACACTAAGAATGGTGGCAAGTGTTCTTGTCGGTACATCAATTCCTGTTTATCACGCTGCATCTGGAACAGAAAATTTGTTTGCAAAAACAATGGGAACCAATGGCGCGTCTCCAGAACGTGTTGTGGAAACGATTGTTCGTGGCGATGTTCGAGAAATTGACACAGCGACTGCTAATGGCGAGTTTATGTTGCTTATGGCCTCCGTTGGTATTGATGCAGATGTAGTTCGAGATTTGTCGAGCCGTCGCGGAGGTTCTATTACACACTTGTCGTATGTTTTGCCCTGCATATGGCAAGTAGTAAAATGGGGCAAGCATGTAATAACAATTTCTGTTGATGGGGAGGAAATTGTTACAGAGCGACAGGGGTGGGCCGTCATTGCAAATTGCAAATCGTATGCTCGTGGATTAAATCCTGCGAAAAATGCAGACATTGCTGATGGAGCAATTGATGTCATATTTTTACCGATGAAAAGTCGGATAAAATTATTCTGGTGGTTATTTTTGATGTTACGTGGTAAACATGTCCAGCATTCAAGTTCTGTCTATGCAAGAGGCAAGCAAATAATTGTTTCGGTTCACGAAGCATCACATTGGCAACTCGATGGCGATGCTATTGGCGCCAAAATTCAGATGGAACTTGCATGCGTGCCAAATTCGTTACTTGTATTCTCAGGCGAATTGGGGTCAGCCCCAAAAGGGAACGCCCCAAAACATTAGAGTAAATCGTTGCTGTCGATGACAGCACGAGCAACAGAAGCAATTGATTTCCGGGAACTGCGTGATTGTTTTTGTAGCAACTGCATAGCTTCTGGCTCAGAGATAGATTTTCGCTTCACGATGATCCACTTCGCTTGCTCGATTAATTTCCGGTCGTCTAATCGCTGGCGCAAGTCAACAATTTCACTTCGTTGGCCGACGTGATCAAGGTATCGCTTCCAAGCAACTGAAAGCCCCGCACTTAGCTGTTCTTTGGATGCTGGTTTAAGAAGATATCCAAAGACTCCAGCGGCAATGCTGTTGCGGAGAAAAGTATCGTCCGAATATGCAGTGAGCATCACAACTGGAACATCGTATTCATGAAAAATAATTTGCGCTGCTTGCATTCCGTCCATTATTGGCATTTGTATATCAAGCAACGCCATATCAGGTTTATCTTCTCGAACTAGAGCAATCGCTTCTTCGCCATTTTTGCAAGGGCCGATTATTTCAAAACCAAGCGTTTTTAATAATCCAATAATGCCTTGAGCAACGAGCAATTCATCATCAGCAACAAGAATTTTTTGCGGCGCATCTGGAAGGGATACATGTTGTGAATTTGATTGGGTCATTCGTAGGCGTCTCCTATACACTTGCTGTAGGTAACTGACATAGTTATTCCACAATGGCTGAGTATTATTAAGCAGTGTACCTTCAAACGTAATCAGATAATCAAGTTTAGCTCAATCCAAAAAATCACCTTCTTTGAGGCGCTGTGGAACGTATTCTTCAGTGACGTACGAAATGTCTTTCGTAATCAACGATTCAACTTCCATTTTGAACCCGTTGTTAAGCATTGTCTTAATCTCGCGTTGCCATTCTCGTTTTCCTTCAAACCAAGGGTATGCGGCAATTTGTTTTGCACGAGTAATGTCACGGTCGTTCAACTCAATTTTGACTTCGTCAGATAAATCCAAACGTTCATAATCTTTTGAACGAATACCCATAAATTTTGCGTCTGGAATTGCCATCCGTTCAGATTCAAATGCTAGGTTAATAGACCCTTGTTTGATAACACTGTAAATATAATGTCCCCAGGGGTCACAATCGAGCAAGCAATAGACAGGAAGTTTGAGTTCCTTGTGCATGCGGTGCAACATGCGCCGTACGCCACGAGGAGGTTGCCCTGATCCTTCAGTCAATATACAGTTGTGTGTTTCCCAAAAACGGTCTTCGTTAAATCTGCTCCAAACTGTATCTTTCTCGACATGTAAGATAAAGTCGGCGTCACAGTTTTTGAATTGCATAACGTTTGGTTCACAGATACTTGGAATTGCGTATCCTCCAGAACCCATCTTCCGACAATTGATTTCGTCGCCATTATCAACCACAGTAATATTGCCAACCATGGTTCCGCGTTTTTTTGCAAAAATATGAAGCTCTTCTCGAAGGCCGTCGAGTGCGACTTCTAAATCTTCCAAAATACCATCGGACTCACTCTGTTCGTTGAAGGTTTTTTCTTTCGTTCCCGGGATAGAGTGTAATCCCATGTAATACATTCCCCGCAAACTAAGCGTTTTTTCTGCTTGGATTAACTCTTTGCATCCTTTCGCTAAAAGGAGGGACTGCATAAATTTTCGAGACTGTCCAAGATTAAATAGACTTCTAGTTTGGGTATTTGAACCCATTTCTAAAATCCGTTTTTTCTTGTTGTATTTCATATTTGAAACAGAACGAGTAGGTATTTCGAATGAAGGTTCTTTTTGCCCTAAACTTGATTTAACAATGGATGTTGCAAGCGCATCAATTTTTTTGGTTGTTATCGCATCACGTTTTTTGTCAACGATACGACTAGTTTTACTAGAAACAGTTTTTACCGGAATCTTTTTGGACGTTTTCTTTTTTGTTGTTTTCTTTTTAGCCATTACTTTGCACCTCGTTTACGTGAGGTTTTTTTCTTTGTGGTTTTACGTTTCTTTTTCTTTGCTGTTTTTCCAAACAATGTTTCTTCTTGCTCAGGAATATCTTGCATTCGATCAACAATGATTACATCTTCGTCATTTCCAAGCCGTCCTCCGCCATCTAAGATATTACCCTCGTCGTCAAGCTGCGCATCTGCTTCGTCCGTTCTTCGTTTTGCCTGTTTCATTAACGCTTTATATAATTTCTCTTTGTCTGCTCCGACTAGCGAGTGACAACACCTTGAAATCTCGCCAATATATCGCTCGAACACGCTTCTTCGTTCAGATTCTCGCGCCATTCGTTTTCGTCTTCGCAAGTATGTGCCTAGTTTTCGGCCACACTCTTGAAGAGCAAGTTTCATTTCTTTTCGAATTTCATCATAGTCAGCGATCGCTTCTTTTGATTCACTCGTGAACGGTACCCAAACACTAACCATGTGAACCATTACAACAAGAGGTCCTGAAGGTATTGAATTTTTTGGTTGCGTTAACCCGTAATTTTTCCAGGAAGTTTCAGCAACTGCTTTAAATGATGAGCAACTTGATTGAGAATATAAAAGTGGAACTCTGTTTGCAAAACGCAATACTTTCGCGCTGTCGTCTCTTCCTAGACCGCCACCGTATCCAATTGCAACTTCAATCTGAAAAGGGTTACCTCGATACACATTGGGAGGTCTTGTTGATGCCGCAAAAAATTCTGCTTTGACTTCTTTTAATAGACCAGCAAGTAATGCTTTGGAACCAATTGGCACGAGGCAATCTGTATTTGGAGCAATAATACGTGTCTTTTGAATAGAGTCGTAAAGTCTTTCTGCTTCGGTATGCCCAACAGATTTAAGCCAAGTTTGCCCCGTCATACCTGCGACTTTGCAAATTTCGCGCGCTTTAGTTGCGCCGATTCTGCAAAAATCTTTGGTCAAAAATCCCCCAAGCTGCCTCTGATCAGTTCGCTCTATCATTTGAATGAGCGTGCCGAGTTCGATTCCTTTTGGATGCGGTTTGATTTCTTTCGGTTCTTCTGGAAGTTCGTCAATAACTCGCGGGTACTCAAGCGTTTCATTTGTAGGAGTGACATACGTTATATGAGCGTGAGGGTTTGCAATTGCTGTTTGCTCTAAATATTCGTCGATGGATTGTCGACCTTTTTGGTATTTGCCTTCAAGTTCAATGGTCACTTGAGTGCCATGCCCATCTTCGAATAGCCCATCATCTTCTGGATGTTCCAAATCACTAATTACAGTCGGTCGGTTTTTTGAAGTATCCATTTTGAGAATGACTTCGTGGGCAGGTTTTTTCTTCTTAGTTTTAGAAATAATGATGAGCGGTTTGCCGGTAGTCATTAAGCCATACATGCCTGCCGCAGAAATTCCGATCCCTTGTTGCCCGCGTGACATTTTTAATCTATGAAACTTAGAGCCATACAAAAGTTTTCCGAAAATGTTTTCGATTTGTGAACGAATAATTCCAGGTCCATTGTCTCGGATTGTTAATTTGAAACGCGATTCATTTATTTGTAAAACTCGCACGTAAATATGTGGAAGGATTCCACCTTCTTCACAAGCATCGAGTGCATTGTCAACAGCTTCTTTAATTGCGGTAAGCATTGCTTTTCGCGGGTTATCAAAACCAAGAAGATGACGGTTTTTTGCGAAGAATTCACTAACGGAAATATCTCGTTGTCCTGCGGCCATCGTTTCGGCACTTGCATTTGAACGAGTTTTGTTCTTTTTAGGTATTTTGGTTTTTGGCATAGGTGCGTGCTAGTAGTAAAGGGCCTTCCATGGCGTGAATTCACGCGTATGTACCGAGTATCCGTACTCGATTCGTTGCAGAATACCGAAAGTGTCCTTGAATGGGGGGCGAAAAATCGCCATATTTGGTATCCTTGTCAATCTTACGCACACTTAATGATAAAGAAGGACTACTACCAATGGGCATGGAACAAACATTAATTATCTTAAAACCAGACGCAGTTCAACGCGGCATCATGGGAAAAATTATTTCTAGATTTGAAGATAAGGGCCTCAAAGTAGTAGGCGCTAAATTCATGCAAATATCGCAAGAACTTGCAGCTACGCATTACGCTGATCACAAAGAAAGGCCATTTTACGCTGGTTTGGTGAGTTTTATGACTAGCTCACCAGTTCTTGTTCTAGCACTTGAAGGTGTTGGAGCAATTGCCATTTGCCGTTTGATGATGGGAGCAACCTTCGGTTCGCAAGCTGCATCAGGCACTATTCGTGGCGATTTTGGTGTTTCGAATAGCTTTAATTTGATTCATGGTTCAGATAGCCCAGAAGCAGCGGCAAAAGAACTAGGTCTCTTTTTCAGTGACTCAGAAGTGCTTGCATGGAATCGAGCCAATGAGAGCTGGGTGTATGATCTTTCTGGTGACGAGCCAGAATAAGCCAAAAAGAGGGTTGTCCATCCGATAACCATTGTTTTGGTATAAAAAAGTTCAGAAAAGCAAAAAAAAAATGAAAAGACGATACGCATTTCACCATGAAGTGCGTAGTAGGAGTGCCGTACGTTTTTTTTGCGGTCATATCTTTTTACAAGGGGTTACATCTAAAACATGCCAAAAGCAAAAAGGCAATCTAATCGAGTCATGCGTTGCGTCGACTCCACAAATCAACGGCATCGACGTCGACGTCGATCAGCTCTTGAAAAAGACCAAATCAACCGAGCTCTAGCAGAACCAGTGATTGTCGTTTCATCTCCTATATTTAATAAACGAAATGCCGAGAAATTAGTTTTCGACATTCCAACGAATGTTCCTCGCTTACCTGTTTCGTGGTATTGCCCAGCGATTGACCGGGCAGACCCGCCGAAGCGCAATGCTGTTCGTCTATTGAGCCGCGAAGAAGAAGCGATTCTGTTTAGGCAGTACAACTATGCACGAATGAAGTGGAGCAGTCTTCAAGATTGCATTAGCAAGACAAATTCTCCTCAAGATGCCGACCTCGACGAACTTGTTCGATGGTATGACATTTCAATCGATCGTCGAGATCACATAGTCGAGTGTAATTTAGCTTTGGTGCTTGCGATGGCAAAACGAAGTTGGGCAACTGGCGAGTATGCCGATTTAGTCGCAGAGGGCAATGTAGCATTACTTCGGTCCGTTGATCGATTTAATTGCGAACTTGGTTTTAAGTTTTCAACGTATGCATGCAGAGCATTGACAACAGCGTTTAATCGCTTTGGAAAGAAACAGTTGAAGCACAAAGACAATGTGCCTTTTGAATTCAATCCAGACCGCGAGCCAGTCCATGCAACGGATAATGAAGAGGCTTACGTTAGCCCAGAGCATGTACATGCGATTCGCGAAGCAGTCAGAAGCGACAATGTACAACTGACAGAGATCGAAAAAGACGTATTGCGGTATCGATTTGGGTTGTTTGCAGGGCAGAATCCACCAAAATTAACGCTAGAAAAATCTGGAAAATTGCTGGGTATCTCTAAAGAACGTGTCAGGCAGGTGCAACTTCGTGCACTTCACAAAATTCGAGAAGTCCTCGAACACCGTCTACCCCTTGATTTACTCGTTGGTTAATAAACCGTAAATTGCCCTGGGCTAATTAAATACTCCAAATCCTTTAATTAACCTAGGGCTAATTAATTGCTACAGTAAACAGTGTGATGCAAGAAGCAACCGACAAATCAATTGCGCTGCCAGTGATTCAAAGGAAAAAACACAACCGCAAGCGTTGGCTAGTTCTCATTGCAGTGCAAGTTTTAATTTTTGCGCACATTGCTCTCTGGCTTCTTGGCGAAAAGCTTGGTTGGTTTGGCGGAAAAACACTCACGCCAATTGAGCCATCTGAAGGGATGGAATTTGTAAAAACAGGCGTGATTAACGCTGGCGCAATTTTCTTTGCCGTTGCGTTGCTATCAACATTTTTATTCGGTCGTTGGTTTTGTGGTTGGGGTTGTCATATTGTTTTGTTGCAAGATGCTTGCCTATGGATATTACGAAAAATGCACATTCGACCAAAACCGTTTCGCGCACGTTGGCTTATGTGGTTTCCATTTGGTCTTGCTATTTATATGTTTATCTGGCCACTGTTTTATAGAATTGCCCTTGCGCCTTGGTTGCAACCAGAACTGCGTTGGCCAGAAATTACAGCGCACCTTTTAACTGAAGATTTTTGGAGTTCATTCCCACCGCTCCTCGTTGCAATTCCCTACTTACTCATTTGCGGCTTTGCAACTGTGTATGTTCTTGGAGCAAAGGGTTTTTGCACGTATGGCTGTCCGTACGGAGGTTTTTTTAAGCCCCTTGATGCAGTTTCTCCTATGCGAGTTCGGGTAAATGATAATTGCCAACAATGCGGAAAATGCACTGCAGTGTGTACTTCGAATGTACGTGTTCATGAAGAAGTGCATCTTTACAAAATGGTAGTTGATAGCGGGTGCATGAAGATTATGGATTGCATTGATGTATGCCCAAACGATGCGCTTTCAATTGGATTTGGAAAAATTCCAAAAGTCAAGGAAAAAGCATTACGAAAATACGACTTGACTTTAAAGAGTGAAATCGGCGTGACTCTCTTTTTCCTCTTCGGATTTTTCTCGTACCGAGGGATGTATGCGGTTGTTCCAATGCTAATGGCAGTTGGCATGTCACTCGTCGCTACTTGGTTAGTCTGGAAGGGCATTAAAATCCTTACGACTCCAAATGTAAGTTTTCATAAAACGCAACTTCGTTTTCACGGAAAACTAAAGCCGGCTGGTCGGTTCTTTTTATTGGTGGCGTTCTCTACATTATTGTTTACCGTTCAAAGCGCTGCAATTCTTTCGTGCAATATTCTAGGCGACATGGCTGCGCTAAATAACGAGAAAGATTCAGCGATAATGTATTACAAACTTTCAGGACCAATGCATGATGGTGGTTTTGGTTTTACGAGTAACCCAAATATCGATTTGGCGATGGCGAGAATGCATGAATCTCAAAATGAGTTTAGCGAGGCAGAGCGCTTACTTTGGAGGGTTGATGCAAGAGTCGGATCAGATGAAAATGTGACGATGTTATTAGGTCAAATGATGCAGTATCACCAACAAGAACTGTATATCAAATCTTTTTATGAAGATAGATTACGCGAAAACAAACACTGGGAACAAGTTTGGGAAGACTATGTTGGCTGGTTAAAGCGAGATGGCTTTTATGACTACGCGATTGAAACATCCATGGAATCCGTTCGAGAAAACCCAGATGCAATTCGACTAAATATTCAACTCGTATTATTAGAAACAGAGTACGGCAATGTCGAAAATGCAATTGCTCTTGCAACGGCTATGACTGACGTATTTCAGAATGATCCTAGCCCGTGGAGATTACTTGCTCGGGCTTTAGATAAGTCTGGCGATTATATTGGCGCCATGAAAGCACAAAGCAAGGCCGCTGAATTACAAAGGGATGCTAATTAAGGGTTTGCTGTGTTGAGCGCGTCTTGAAAAAGAGAAAACAACTCGGTCGCATTTTCAGTTGCGTATGCTGATTCTCTGAATGGACGATCAACCATCAAGCGACTGATTTTCCCAAGCGCTTGAATATGGTCTGAAGTATTTTTAGTTGGAGAAACAAGAAGAATAATAAGTTCAACAGGGCGCTTGTCAGGACTTGAAAAATCAATTGGAGTGGGTGGTTTTCCCATTGCCATAACCATATTTTCAAGGTGGTCGCAACGCCCGTGTGGAATTGCTAAACCCTCGCCAATTCCGGTAGTTCTTTGTAATTCACGTTCCCATACAGCTTGTTTAATGACTTCACAATTTGTAATACAACCTGCTGTAGCAAGCAAATCAACGAGCTCACTAATTGCACCTTGTCGGTCCTGCGCTTGGAGTGGGACTCGTATAGTATTTTCTTGGATGAGCGTTGCTAGATTCATGTATTTTCTCAGTGGGTAAGAGGAAGATTTTAGCAATTAAAACAACTTTTGCCAAGTGGTTTATCTGGCTTGAAGGAGGGCGGCAAAACCACCATCGTGCCAAAGCGTTGGATCTGACCCAGGATATCCAGAGGGCATTGTGCTGCTGTCAATAATAAATTCGAGTCGTTGTTGACTTGTTAGCCATTGAACCTGAGAAGTATTTTCAGCAGGGTCGATGCTACAAGTTGCGTACAACAGGTGCCCTTTATTATGAACGATAGACCTTGCGTCTTGGAGGATTTCTTGTTGCAATTCGACGAGTGAATCAATGTGTTTTTTATCATATCGAAATCTTGCCTCTGGCCTCCGCGCAAATACTCCACTGTTAGAGCAAGGCACATCAACTACAACAAGGTCAAATGGCTCTGTAGGGCCATCTGAGTCTGGTGTGTAGACAACAACATCTATGTTAGGTGCAAGTTCTTCTAAAAATGCCCTCCGAACATCATTTGGCTCGGTTGCTGCAATCATGGCATCTGGAAAAAGTGCTCGAAGTTGCTTTGTTTTTGTGCCTCGTCCCGCACAAACATCTAAAATTCTTTTTGGGTGAAGGTCTTTTACGAGGTCCAGAGAATTCGAAGAGGTTGGGTCTTGAGCACGCAGTGTTGGTTGAGATATGAAGAGGTCAGCTAAATCGACATTTTGTGGAACAACACCAAAACGTGGATCATCATGTGTAAGAATAGTCTCAGGTAGTGCTTCACCTTCTGGCATAGTGACGATTATTGGTGCTTCCGCAATGCTGCCTACCGCAATTGTTGTTGCTGTTTTTTCTCCAAATTCATGCACAAGCCGAGTCCATGACTTCCGTGAAAATCCTGTTTGAAAGTCGATGCTGTCTTTGAAAACAGGCTCTGTTAACTTCCAAGCACTTCCATCACCACGCAAAAAGTGATCTGATTCACCAACGACACCGTTATCTAGTATTTCAATTCTTAGTCGAGTAATTTTTCGCAATACAGCGTTCACAAATCCTGTTGCGCGTGGGTGTCCATTACTACGAATCCAATCGACAGCACAATTTATTACTGCATGATCGGGGATACGGTCAAGCAGCATAAGTTGCGCCGTGGCGACTAAAAGTGTTGCACCTACTGGTGCATCGAGTTTGTGCACAATTCGATTGCTCGCATGTCCGATGAGTGTTGTTAGAGAAATCCACCTTCGGTGGACAGCGTGATCGATTGCTCGAGCAAGCGAGGCTTCACGTGCGTCGAGTGAGGAAACATCTAATGGTTTCATTCCAATGTCAGGGAATCGTTTGAATTCAGAACAAATTCGATGCGTGACAACGTGCCTTGCGTCAGACATCGTTATGAAGTCGCTGAGCTACAGCTACAGGCCTGCCGTAAAACATCTACTTTATCCGTCTTTTCCCATGAAAATGAGCCTTCACAACCTTCATTTGGTGTACGACCGAAGTGACCGTGATAGGCAGTGTGTGCATAAATTGGTGAAAGCAAACCGAGCGAATTAATAATTCCACTTGGCGTTAGATCAAAATTTTTCTTAACAAGTTCTGAAATTTCCGTTTCACTTATTTTTGCAGTGCCTTGGCAATCAACATAAATTGAAACGGGCTCTGCTACACCAATGGCGTAACTAAGTTGAACTTCGCAACAGTCTGCAAGATCAGCTGCGACGATGTTCTTCGCAATATATCGAGCCATGTACGCTGCTGACCGGTCAACTTTACTCGGATCTTTCCCAGAAAAAGCACCACCACCATGTCGACCAGTCCCTCCGTAGGTATCAACAATAATTTTTCGACCGGTTAATCCACAATCACCTTTTGGCCCACCTATTTCAAAATTGCCGGTTGGATTAACATGAATTGTAATGTCGTCGTTCCACCATTCACCAAGTACGGGTTTCATTATGTGTTCGACAACAGCGTCTTTCAGTCCGTCTAAATTTCCAGACCAAATTGGACCGTGTTGAGTTGAGATGACAATGGCCGTAACTCGTTTTGGTGTGTTACCATCGTACTCAACGGTAACTTGACTTTTTGCATCTGGCCGAAGTTCAGGAATTATCCCAGCTCTTCGTATTTCAGCGTGCTTTGCAACTAAGAGGTGCGAAAGATATATTGGAAGCGGCATGTATGAATCGGTATCTTTGCAAGCGTATCCGAACATAAGACCTTGATCGCCAGCGCCTTGAACTTTATGCAAGCCAGAACCAGCATCAACACCTTGACTAATGTCGGTAGATTGGCGGTCAAGCGTAACCCATACTGCGCAACTGTCTGCGTCAAAACCAAGTGTTGCATCGGTGTATCCGATTCTTCGGATTGTTTCACGGACAACTTTTGGTATATCAATATAGCCATCGCACGTTACTTCGCCAGCAACGACAACGAGCCCTGTTGTGACCAGAGTCTCAACGGCTACTCGGCTTTTTGGGTCAACTTCTAGCATTGCATCGAGTATTGCATCTGAAATTTGGTCAGAAACCTTGTCTGGATGGCCCATAGAGACAGATTCAGATGTGAAAAGGTGTACTTGGTTAGTCATTTAGAATATTCCTTCATTCGTTAATCCGGATTATAACATATAAGGGTGGCTGGGCTCGGTGAATTGGTGCATTATGATACGTTCAAATGCTCATACAAATGGAACTATCTCGAATAGTAATCCGCGAGATTACGGACGCTCAGTTTATTGAACTTAGTGAGATTGACGGTGAGCGAACATTCCCAATTGTCGTAGGAAAACTAGAAGCATACGCAATTGATCGGCGGCTTAAGGGCATTGATCCTGAACGCCCACAAACGCATGAACTACTTGCTTCGGTTATTCAACAATTTGGTGGAACATTGCTAAGAATTCACATTGATGATTTGCACGAAGGAACTTTTTATTCGAAATTATATGTTCAGCACGGCGATGTTGAACATGAAATTGATAGCCGACCATCCGATGCAATTGCATTAGGCGTTGCGATGCAAGTCCCGATTTTTGTTGAAGAGCACGTGCTGGATGCAATAGAGAAAGATCTACCAGATGAAGAGCCCAATAATTTTGGCTGGCAAGATTAAAAAATATCCAACCGATTTTGTTGTTGAAGAAATACCGTTATACGAACCCTGTGGTGAAGGGGAGCATCTCTATATTACGGTTCGAAAAACAAACATGTCGCATGATGAATGTTTACGCCAAATTGCAACTTGTTTTAAAGTCTCAAAACGCGATGTCGGCTGTGCAGGTCGAAAAGATTTTCGCGCAGTTACGACGCAGATGTTTTCTATATATTTGCGGGGCAAAAAGCCAGAAGTTCCGAAATCAATTGGCTCAATCGAAGTGCTTGCGTCTTCGTACCACGCCAATAAGTTGCGACTTGGCCATCTTGTTGGCAACGCTTTTGTACTTCGATTGCGAGACATCGTTGAATCAGATTTATCATTACTTCAACAGCGATTGGCAACCCTACATGCAGTCGGTTTACCAAATTTCTTCGGTCCGCAACGATTTGGAAACAATAACAACAACCATCTTTTAGGAATGGCATTAGTAAAAGAAGATTGGGAGTGTCTAATTGCTACGTTACTTGCGGGCAAGGAGCGACAGCACATATTCGCATCAGAGGGAGAATATAAACGCGCATTGGACGCGTGGCCATTTGGTCAGCCCGCAGAACGGAATGTTCTTGAAGCCCTCGTCGCAGATAAAAGTCCTCAGCAGGCGTGCAAGACAATTTCAAGGCAACTTCAAAAACTATGGGTGAATGCACTGCAATCACATTTGTTTAATGCGTTACTTCAATATCGAATAACGGACGGAACTTGGAACACTCTGAAGTTCGGAGATCTCGCATGGAAACACGATGGTGGCGGACGCACGTTTGAAGTTACTAAAGAAGAGTTGGACTCGGACGATCTCCTAGATCGTGTTGATGCATTTTTACTTTCGCCATCCGGGCCGTTATGGGGTTCAAAAATGCGATTGACAACTGGGGAAGTGCATGAAAAAGAAGTAGAAGTTCGCGAGTCATTTGGGCTGGACGATGGGCATTTAGAGACCATGCGTAAATTTGCTGAAGGTGTTAGAAGACCATTACGTGTTGAGGTACGCGAATCGAAAGCTACAATTGGTACTGACGAATTTGGAGAGTATGTCCAATTGCAATTTTCATTACCTGCGGGAAGTTATGCCACAGTAGTTGCAAATTATTGCTTATCACCTTCGCCTTGGTTCGAAAAAGTCGCGAAGTAATTGCACGCATTCTTCTTCAAGAACTCCACCAGTTACTTCGCAACGATGATTTAGTCTGGGATCGTCTGCAATTTTGTAGAGCGTTCTGCAGGCACCAGATTTTTGGTCACTTGCACCAAAAATCACACGGTCAAGTCGTGCATTTACAAGTGCGCCAGCGCACATCGGACAAGGCTCAAGCGTGACGACGAGTGTACAACCATGCAATCTCCACCGTCCTAACTGTTTTGCGGCATCAGCAATCGCAATAATTTCTGCGTGCGAAGTTGGGTTAAGGTCGGTTTCCTTTCGATTAAACCCTTCACCGACAATTTCTCCATCACAATAAATTGCAGCGCCGATAGGTACTTCTTCCAATGTCGAAGCAGTTTTCGCAAGGGAAATTGCATGCTTCATCATCGCTTCATCAGTCATCATCTTGTTCACTCGCAAATCGTGACATTGGTACCCAAACGATTAATTGGATTCCAAGTTCGTACAGCAGGTACAGCGGAGTTAACATCATTAACATTGAAACAATATCTTGAGGAGTAATGACCGCAGAGATGATTGCAAGAATTAGTAAAGCAAGTCGCCGGTTCTTTCGAAGCCAATTTGGGTTTACAACGTTAAGCCAACCCAGTAGCAGCATCACCATTGGTAATTGGAATGCTATTGCGATTGAAAACATCATCATGATTACAAATCCGAGATAACTACTTAGTTGAAATTGTTGCGAGATGAGCGAACCATGGCTCATTGGTGCGGTGAGCGTTTGCAACGCGCTTCCTTCAGTTGCTGGTATTGCAATTGTCAGAACACCCTCAGGGATTTTCACCCATGCATCGCCTATCGCTGCAATTTCTGGCTGCACTTCAACAATGGGGAAAGAGATTTCGGAAATTGATTCGCCAAGTGTAATTGCGCTTGTCTGTAATTCAATATTCCCAGCCATTGTTACCATGAAATCGAGAATCACAGGAAGCATAAAGAAATACATCAGCGCTAATCCGGCGGCACCAAGAAGCGTGCTAAGGGGAATTAAAAAATAAACAAACCGACGTTCATGTTGGTGCAAGCCGGGTGAGATAAATTTCCAAAACTGAAATAGGATCCATGGCCCAGCAGTCAAAATGGATGCGCCGATTGCAATTTTCATTTCCGCAATAATAAATTCCGGGGGGCTTAATACTTGAACCTGCGTCGGTAACCCATGCTCTTTTAGAACGGCATATAAAGGAATTAAAAACCATCGAACAATTGAGTCTGCCACAAAGAAATACAAAATCGCGAGTGGTATTGGTGGAATAACGCACCAAATAATTCTCTTGCGGAGCTCTTCTAAGTGGTCGCCAATTGACATGGATTCTTGCTGATTGAAGTTATTTTTTGCCATGGTGTAAGTGGTACAGGATACCCGTTACAAGGCAAGTTATACTGTCCACAGAACAACGAGATTTATATGGCAACAACAGACGATTATTACAAATTACTTGGGGTCAGCAGGACAGCCACGGCGGATGAGATACGCAAAGCGTATCGGAAACTTGCTCGTAAATACCATCCAGACGTGAATAAGGCGGAGGATGCTGCTACTAAATTTGCGGAGGTTCAGGAAGCGTATGACACACTTTCTGATGCTGAAAAGCGCAAAATATATGACACATACGGCTCTTCAGGACCAAGCCAAGGCGGTTTTAGGGGAAATTCTCAGTGGCAATCAGCAGGCGGAGGCTATGGTCAGTCTGTCGATTTCTCAGATATTTTTGGCTCAGCATTTGGAGGTGGTGGGTCGCCATTTGGCGGAGGAGAAAGAAGCGCACAACCCAGCAAAGGCCAAAACCGTGAAACTGAAATCACAGTGACATTTATGACGGCTCTAAAAGGCGGTGTTGAAGAAATTAACACTGGCGATTCAATTTCAAAAGTAAAAATTCCAGCAGGGATTGAAAATGGAAATAAACTTCGTTTGAAGGGTAAGGGCCACCCTGGAGCCATGGGCGCTGAAGCTGGCGACATGATTGTGACAGTTTCAATTGGCGGGCATTTCATGTACCAACGCCATGGTCTTGATGTCGAGATGGATGTTGATGTAAATATCGCTGAAGCGGCACTTGGTATAAAAGTAACATTGCCACTTCCACTTGGCGGAAGTGTGGACATGGCGATTCCACCAGGAGTTTCAAGCAGCAGCCGGCTTCGTGTTAAAGGAAAGGGCTGTCAAACTTCAGATGGTAAAACAGGCGATTTTTATGCAGTTATTCATATCGTCGCACCATCGGAGTTGGATGATGAAACGAAGAAACTTTTAGAAGAAGTGAAAGGCCGTTTGCCAAACCCTCGAGATGACGAACCTTCAGATGCGTAAGTCCGCTGTTATTTTATTGTCGGGGGGGTTAGATTCAGCAACAGTTTTAGCAATGGCAAACGCACAGGGCTACAATTGTCACGCATTAAGTTTTGCTTACGGCCAACGCCATAACGGCGAATTGAAATGCGCTGAAAAAATTGCGAAAACTCTCGGCGTTGTGTCGCATGTTGTCACGGACATCGACTTGAGTACTTGGGGCGGCTCAGCATTGACAGATGCTATTGACGTTCCTAAAAAAGGGATAGACAATGGCATTCCAATTACATATGTTCCAGCAAGAAATACAATTTTTTTAAGTCTCGCGCTTGGATATGCAGAAGCAATTGGGTCGAGAGCTATTTTTATTGGCGTAAATGCTGTCGACTATTCTGGGTACCCAGATTGTCGCGGTGAATTTATTGAAGCATTTCAATCAATGGCAAATCTTGCA
>JABIWU010000041.1 GCA_018701395.1 Phycisphaerae bacterium
AGAGTACACGGGTACAACAGTTAAGGAGATGATTGCAGACTGCGAGAGCCAGTATGGTTGGCACTTTATGTATCTTGCTGCGAGCGACGAAGCGTTTGGCCAATACGAAACCATTGGGATTGACAGAGCAAGTTGTTTCCAGATAAAAGCAACCCCAGAAAGTTGGGGCGCAGCACAAAAAAATGTTTCTCAGATGTTGATCGACTATCGAGATGACGGCGCCCGCTCGCAACAAAACTTGCTGTTTGATAAAGGGGACGAAGAATAAGCATTCCTTTTTGTAAGCCACCAGCACATACGGATATACAGATATAAATAATGTACGTAAAGTCATCGTCTTATGGGGACCATCCTCGACCCTGACAAGGCTTGGCAGGAGGATGGCACAGCCATGTGGTGGTTTCTGTTACGCAGGGCGACGGATATCTTATACGAGTTGGCGGTTGGACTGAGGGTAGTGTCGGTACAGCAGAATTGTTAATTGACTTGAAATAAGATATTCTGACCCATCTGCTGTGCTTGCTGAGTAGCATTTGTTGGAGAATTTTGTCACATCTCTTACTTCATGGGCTTCCGAAAAGATGAGAGAGTGTATATCTTTATATGTATAAAAGAATTGAATCCTATGATACATAAATATTTATTCATATTAGTTTTGTCCCTTATTTCAATTTGCAACTCTTGTGCATTTGAAAATAGAGAGGAATTAGTGTTTGATGATTCATTAGACACTTGGGGTGAAACTACAGAGATAGAGCCCGAGTTTTATGCGGCAGAGGATGTAAGTCCAGAGGCAATTGCTTTAACAAAACAATATTACAAAATTGCAGCAGAGAATTGGGGAAATTACGGCCCATTAGAATTTTGGTTGGTTGGTAAAAATGAAGATGCTGCAAGTAAACTTGATAAAGAATACTGTGCTCTGCGTACACAAAAATCGCCAGGCATCCCCGCGGAGCATTGTATAAATAGAGGGCATAACTTCGTTACATATGCGAAAGAAGGAAATGCTGGGCTTAATCTCAGAAGAAATAATTATGAAGAGTGGTCTGGTTTTCTTATTACGATGGCATCAAAGAACCCCAGTCCCACAGAGGATGATTATAAACCGGTTCTTTTGCACGAATACTTCCATGTATATCAACAGGCACACATATATACAAGAGATGAATCTGAACGAGAGGAACTTGCGAAGAAGAATCCTTGGTGGCTAGAAGGCGGCGCAGAATATATGGGGCAGTTGCTCTACTCTAAACAAGAGGGTGTTAAGGGTGGTTACTTTAAGGAAGTAATGGAGTGGAAGCTGCAGTCTATTAAAGATTTGAGAAAAGGACAGCGGATTGAAGATATTCCATATGGGCCAGATGCAAGGCTTGCGTACGATTTGGGAACCTGGTTCATTGCATTCTTGATTCATAAATCAAGCGAAGAAGCATATCGTGTAGATTTTTTTCAAGATCTGAATGATTTGGGTTTTGAGGAATCCTTTAAGAAAAATTTTGGTTCATCGTCTGAAGCAATGTTGGATGAGTTTCATGAAGTGTTCTTGTCTATGTCAAATCAAGAGAAGCTCGCTATCCTTCCTCAGTAAGCTGCACCTAACGTAGAGCAATTTTCAGTAAGAGGTTGGACTGTAATGTACGTTTTCATGTATTGTTTATACTCCAGAAGCCAGATTACTGAAAATGTTACGAGTAAAACTAAAGATTTGTATTGATGTCATAATAAAAGTATAGATCTCGTGGCAAGTATCTATTTGCTATATAAATATAAATTGGACTTGCGATTTAAATCTTTTATGATTTGCCCAGGCAGCGCTTCCTTCATGCGTAGTTGCCCATTACCATGCCAGCCAATAAATATTCCAAGTGGCCATTCTTCATGAAGTTTGATTTCAAAAATCTCTCCTGAATTTTGAAATTGATGCTCAATGTTTAGATATACATTTTCTCTAGCAGCATGCAGCCCTCTGTTATATGAACCGCCGCTGCGCAATGGTTGTTTTGGGACGTTGCCATGCTGGATAAGAATATTTTGATGCAAGTTACGAAAAGAGCATGCCCTGTGCGAGTCCATCGCAAGCGCATTACCTTTCCCATTCACAAATACATTAAAGTGGCTTCCCCAAGAGATTGTTGTTCCATGGATATGCGGGGCATTTAGTTCAAAGTTTTTTACAAGGCAATGGCTAGAGTAACTCAGTGATATTGGATGATGCATGAATCTTCCATGTGTTTCTACATTTTCAATAGTTACAAAACCGCAGTTATTGAGAAAGATTCCGCTATCAGCAAACGTAGTAGTAATGTTTGCTATTTTTGATTCCACCGTACTGCTTACTGAAATACAGTTATGTCCACGTTCTTTAAGGTGCCCTGGATACTTTGATTCAATAAATTCAAATTGAAATCCATCAACAATGCAATTTTGCAGATGAGGGACCTTCATTAATGTTGGCTTCCATCTAGGATTGGCAGGAAGAGGCAGTGGTGGATCAAGTTCGAGTGTGGGGCCGTTCACAGAGACTACTTTGAACCATGATTTGATGTGCGGTGTGGTAGCGGTCTGCATTTCAGTGCCATACTTGTCAGATTGGATAGCATCGCCATAGAGCCACGTAAGCAGACTGTCGCTTCCAATATCGTTGTACCACCAAATTTGGACCCATTCCCCAGCTA
>JABIWU010000042.1 GCA_018701395.1 Phycisphaerae bacterium
ATGGGCGAGACAGGATTCGAACCTGTGAAGGCGTACGCCAGCAGATTTACAGTCTGCCCCCTTTGTCCACTTGGGTACTCGCCCTATTCACTTGAATCTGGTATATTACCTCCCTCGTGGTCAAACGGCAAGCATTAGCAAGTCAAAAGACCACAATGCCGCCGTAGCTCAACTGGTAGAGCGCTAGATTTGTAATCTTGAGGTTGCGGGTTCAAGTCCCACCGGCGGCTTAGAGTATCGAAGTTGTAGTACAGTGCTTTTTTTGAATCGAAGTAATCAATTCGATGACTCCCGTGAAATAAACAATCCAGCGGGTCATCTTGTATGGTCGATTTAGTGGTAACTGACATAAAGGAGTTCAACTATGCAGTTAGTGAAAAAACATACTGGACTGTTCTGTTGTTTATTGGCTTTATTTGTTTTGATAAATTGTTCCTCCCATCGAACATCGTCCTACAGGGATACCCACGCACTCTATCCACACCTTGGTTCTCACCACCATTTCAGTAATGATGCGAGAGCACTCGGTATTTATGCCCTTCTCCTAGTTGCCGTTGCGGTAGTTCCACCAGCACTCGAAGCGGTCGGTGAAGTCCTTGATGGCGTGTTAATCGAAATAGGTCTCAAAGAACGAAACGCCGAGTACGAATAAAAACCATTGTAATTATCCTTGGGATAGTTTATTTGGCGTTGCACCGCTGGATCGCGATGGAAATAAGTGTGATATCCGCAGGTGTAATGCCTGCAAGTCGTGATGCTTGACCGAGTGTTGCTGGTTTAAATTCTTGAAGTACATCGACGGCTTCATTGCGAAGACCAGAGATTCCAGTTGGATCTAATCCTTCGGGAATTTTTCGATTTTCAGTTTTCGCTTGCCGTTTAATTTCTGCTTGCTGACGAACAATGTATCCTTCATAACGAATATCGGTAATAACTCGATGTACAAGCCGAGGGTTAAATTCTGATAACTTCGAAATTAATTCTTTTATGGTTGTATCTGACCGTTTTGCAAGTTGACTAAGTTTTCGTTTTTCGATTTCCGCATTAATGGTGTAAAGTTCCTGCTTTCGCTTCTCCCAAGCATCCCATCGAACATCACATACCAATCCCAACTCACGGCCTAGAGGTGTTAGCCGTTCATCTGAGTTATCTGCACGAAGTAACAATCGGTGTTCCGCCCTGCTTGTAAACATTCGATACGGTTCTCTTGGCACCGTTGTCACCAAGTCGTCCATCATCACGCCAATATACGCTTGGTCGCGACCAAGCATACATTCTGGTTCGCCCTGAACTTTTTTACCTGCATTCAAACCAGCAATTAGCCCTTGCCCCGCTGCTTCTTCGTACCCACTTGTACCATTAATTTGTCCAGCAAAAAATAATCCAGAAATTGTTTTTGTTTCACAAGTTGAACTGATTTGATGTGGGCGAACTATGTCGTATTCGACTGCGTACCCCAATTGCAAAATTTCAGCCTGCTCACACCCTTTCATCATTCGGACAATTTTCTCTTGTATATCTGCAGGAAGCGATGTACTGATACCGTTGCAGTAAATGGAATCACCATCAACCGTTTCTGGTTCTAAAAATACATGATGTGCACTTCGTTCTGCGAACCGCACAACTTTGTCTTCGATAGAAGGACAATACCGTGGTCCACTTTCTGCGTCGATTGCACCACTGTACATTGGCGCTCGGTCTAAGTTGTCTTTTATTAGAGCGTGAATTTCTTCATTCGTCGAAGTAATTCGACAATCAACTTGTTGCAAAGTTGGAAATGGTTCTGATGGAATATCGCTGAATGGAACTGGGGAAGCATCGCCAAGTTGCGTTGGTAATGCATCCCAATCAATACTTTTTTTAGAAAGACGAGGTGGTGTGCCGGTTTTAAGTCTGCCGAGTTCGAAACCCAATCGTTTCAAAGTTGTTGAAATTCCATCGGCTGTTCCCTCGTCAACACGACCACCCTTTTCTTGTGCATCGCCGGTATGCATTAAGCCGCGCATAAAAGTGCCTGTCGTCAACACAACTGCTTTTGCATGTAGCGGTTCATCTAACATAACGCCAACTATACGGCCGTCTTCGACAATCAAATCGTCAACGATGCTTTCGATTATTTCAATATTCGAACGCGTTGAAAGTAATCGTTGCACTTCATCTCGGTATGCGTCTTTATCAGCTTGTGCGCGTGGTCCCCAAACTGCTGGGCCTTTTGAAGTATTCAGCATTTTAAACATAATGCCTGTTGCATCAATTGCTCTTGCCATCACTCCGCCAAGGGCGTCTACTTCGCGAACAATTTGACCTTTGCCCAGCCCACCGATTGCTGGATTGCAACTCATCACTCCGATGGTGCTGCTATCCATAGTGACAAAAGCAATAGTGCCATTTGGCAATATTGAAGACGCTGCCCAAGCTGCTTCAACGCCAGCGTGACCCCCGCCAATAACAATTACATCAACAGTCCGTGTCAATTTATTACTCAACCATCCAAGTATTTGAGCCAGTTACAATTGCCTGCAAATCTGCTTCGGCATTTTTTTCTACGACTGCATTGATTTGATCGTGCAATTGGTCGTTGTACGATGGCCTTGATTCATCAACATAAAAAACACCTATTGGCTCTGGGAATTCTGGATGATATAGTTGGCTTAATAAAAATGCTTGCGCTAGATTTTTTTCATCGTGCACAAGTAAGTCTTCTTCGCTGTATGTTTCACCAAGAGACACTACTTCAACTGCGTCGCCATTTCGGCGAATACCTTTGTCTCGCTCTGCGCCGAACACGAGTGGCTTTCCGTCTTCTAGTAATAATGTATTTTCTTGGCGAGTATCTTTTTGTGTTGCATAGAACCATGTTTGATGGTTAAAGACATTGCAATCTTGATACACCTCAATGAAGGATGTACCAACATGCTTTGCGCCACGATCAATCAAAATTGTAAGACCCTTTACGTCTACATCTAGTGAACGAGCTACAAAAGTGCCTCCACTTGCCAACGCAATTGTAATAGGATTAATCGGTTCATCTAAAGAACCAAACGGCGTTGATTTAGTTACTTTCCCAACTTCACTCGTCGGAGAATATTGACCTTTAGTC
>JABIWU010000043.1 GCA_018701395.1 Phycisphaerae bacterium
CGCTGCCTGTCAATTCTTCGGATTGCAGTGTAGCCACGACGTTCTGTTATATTCGCGACTTCAATTAAGGGAACAGAAACACCGCCTGGTGTAATAATCCAAAGTTGCTCCAAATCACCTACGTTCTTTCGAAGATCAGCACCCATCTTGACACGGATATCCACTTCCTCATCGCCTTGCGCGAAAACATGCGCATCTAAACCGTAAACCGCTCCTCGAACTTGCCGAGCAAGGTCTGCCAAAGTCAAGCCAGTACTAGCCCCACCTTCGCGTAATTCAATTCTCAATTCACGTTGCCCAGCCGATGCATTATCAACAATATCATGTACTGCTGAAAATTTCCGCAAGTCATTCTGGATTCTTTCTGAAGCAGCGAATAATGAAGTTTCATTTTCGCCCTGCAACTTGATTGTAATACCGGTACCACTTGGTGCGCCTGACATCATCTCGTACGCAATGCTATCTGCAAGTTTTGCTTTATCGCCCAAATCTTCTCTAATTAAACCAATAACTTCATTTGCATTTAAATTTCGTGTCTCTGCAGGGGTTAATTCAATAAACAGTTGCCCAATATTTGACGAAAATCCGCCAGAAGAACTATCGGTTGCCATCTGCGCACCAACAATCGTGTTTATGTGATGCACTTGTACTTGATTGCGCGACGACTTTTCAATATTCTCAAGCATCACCAACGTTTGCGAGAACGGCGTTCCTTCTGGCATCCGTACGTTAATTGCAATTGTTTCAGCATCAGGAATTGTCATAAATTCGTATCCGACACGGCCACCCATTACAAAACCTACAGAAACAGTTAAGACTGAGAATGCAAATGCCAACGAAACATATCTAAATTGAATAACACGAGAGAGTATCCACAGATATCCTGGAACTACTTTATTAAAAACAATAGCATCTCGCCAGTTTTCATACCGCTTAATGCATGCTGAAATTTTAGATGTTGTTGGCTTCTCGGTTTTTTTAAGACTATGGCCAAGGTGTCCCGGAAGAATGAGTATTGCTTCGAACAGACTCATTCCAAGAGCACAAGCGACTACCACTGGCAAAGCGCCAAGTAAATCGCCCATGTTTCCTTTGACAAATGTCAATGGTAAAAAAGCAACTATTGATGTCATAACGGTTGCAAACACTGGCCACAGGACTTGATTCGTTCCTTCAATAGCCGCTTTCATTGCGGGCACACCTTGCTCATGTTGCGCCTTTATATTTTCAGCCACAACGATTGCATCGTCAACTAATAAACCAAGGACTAAGATGAGCGCAAACATTGTCAGCATATTTAACGTCACGCCAAACAAAAACATCACGAATAACGTGCCGCTGAGCGCAGTGATTAAGCCGATGCCAACCCACAAGGCTACTCTCCAGTTCAGTGCAAGCAACAACAATATGAAAACTAACGCACCACCTAAAAGTGCATTCTCGGTTAACAACTGCATTCGACCTTCTACAAACCGAGCCAAGTCAGTAAATGTTGACAGCGATGTATTTGCAGGCAATGGATCAGCATCTATGCCAAGTTGCCATGCCTCTTTCCTTTTGGATTTACCCCCTGAAATTGTGTCCTTCCATGAGGTTATAAAATCTTCACCCATTCGGCCAGCAACGTACGATCGCACAATTTCAGCCATCAAAACAATATCCTGATCGCCAGACTTTGAGACAAACATATTCATTGCCGGCTCTTCATTAAAACGAACAATAACTGGGATATCAACGAGTGTAGTTTGAATTCTTGCGATATCGCCAAGATGCAGTGTTTCGCCATTGTGCGAAGACCGAATTACAATCTCTTCTAAATCTAGAGACGATTCATCAGGAGTATCGGTGCGTATAAGGATATCCCCACCAGCGCTCCGCAATGTTCCGCCTGGTATTTGACGCATCCATGCAGAAATCCTGTCCGAGACCGATGAAATACTAATCCCATGTTCTATGAGACTATCTTGATCAAGTTCGACCGTCAACTCATTGTTAACAGCTCCACCTATTGACGTTGCGCCCATTTCAGAAAAAGTCCGCAAATCATCGCGAATATCTCTGATTGCTTTTTTCATTACCTGCTTGTCAATGTCGCCCCAAAGTTGCACCATAATAACTGGCATTTTTGGTTCCATACGAGTGACAACCGGCCGTTCAACATCCGCAGGCAAATTCTGTAAAGACTCAACAGTACGGCGAACTTCATCAATCGCTTCATCAATATTTGATGTACCTTCTTTAAAGGAAACAACAATTCTAACCGACCCCTCGACACATGTTGTTACAAGTTCATCGACTTCATCTATGGCAATGAGTGCATTTTCAATCCGTTTGGCAATTGCAGACTGAACATCCTCAGGAGATGCGCCGGGGTACGCCATTGAGATAAGGACCATGTCAAATTCCATGGCTGGAAAAAATTGACGGCGTAAATTAAACGAAGCAAAAATGCCAGCGAGAATTAAAGCGGCCATTAGCAGGTTTACAGGAACAGGATTTTTAACGCCAAACTTAGGAAGATTCATCCCAGCGAAACCTCTTTAGCGAGAATCTTTCGCACATCCATCCCGTCTCGAAGAGAACCGCCAGGGTCAACGACAATAAAATCACCATCAACTAGTGGTGTCTCGAGAACTGCCCAATCCTGATCGGGAATACCAAACTCTGGCATTTCGCCCGTCACTGAATAATCAATTGAAACTGGAATGCTTCGCAAAATTGAGTCGCGGATGACCATGATTCTATCTTCACGAATCGACCGCCGTGGTACTACCCATCGCAGACGATCGTCCTTCAAGCTTTTAATTTCTCCACGAACAAACAGGCCTGGAGGCACGCTGCTTGCATCTTCAGGATCTTGATAGATATCAACATAGACAATCATGGTTCTTGAAGACGTGTCATCTTCTGGTGCAATCCTTGAAACTCTTGCATCCCAATAACGTTTTCCGAATCCTGCAGAACGAAGTGACACTTCGTCACCTACAGAAACATAGGAACGGGCGTGGGAAGGAAGTCGAAGTGGAATTTCCAAAATACTGCTGTTCACAATGCGAGCGATTCTTTGACCTTGATTTACCAACTCCCCTACTCGGACATCAATGGTTTGAAGAACGCCATCGATTGGGCTCAAGATATGGCACCGCAAGAGATTGTCTTTTGCTAGAACTACTTCGGCCTCTCGCGTAAGTACTACTGAAGAAGCCTGCTCTTCCCTTGAAGGGAATCGACTTGCAGTTTCATTCGCATTGATTGCAACAGAAGAAACTGAAATGAATTTTTGCTTTGCCGCATCTACTTCACGTTGTTTAGCGCCGCCTCTTTCAAATGCTTCTTGCACACGATTAAATTCGACTTCTGCTAATTGTTTATCTTCGTTCGCTAAAACCGCTCGTTCTTCCGCAGCATTTCTTTCAACTTCAAGTAGTGAGAGTGCAGATTTTGCAGATGAAAGCGCTTGCTGCGAACGAATGAGTTGTTGCTGAAAATCAGAATCGTCCAATTCGACAATAAGTTCGCCTTTTTGAAGATGCCTACCTGCTCGAGTAGTTGCAGGCAAAGTAACCACAGTCGAAGCAATTTCCGATGGAATATCAGCGTGTTGCATTGCATCCGCGACGCCGTATCCGATGGATCTTCTCTTCATCCGCAGAGGCATTGCTTCAATTACAACAACAGCTGGCAACATTCGATTTCCTGTAACTACTGCTAGTTGTGGCTTCGTGTTAATGAGTATCATCACGATACCTATCGAGATAACCAGCAAGAGAATCGACACTGCACTTCGTGTAACAAAAGATATGAGTTTATTTGTTGCCATAGAACAATATGATACTTCATGAGATTCTGATACGCTTCCCACTATGAATACATCATTGACAACCGATGAAGTCCGCCATATTGCTACATTGGCTCGACTTGCACTCTCAGATACGGAGATTGAGAAGGCAAAAGAAGACCTCAGTACAATTTTTGAACACATCAACAGATTAAACGAGATCGACACTTCTGGCGTAGACCCGCTTGATCATCCAACCGAATTACAAAACGCAAGCAGAAATGACACTACCACTTCAACGCTTTCGCAAGAGCAAGTGCTAGCAAATGCTCCTGCTGTAAAGGACGTATTCTTTGATGTGCCAAAAGTTCTTGGCGGTGCATCGTGAGCACCATTCAAATTGGTGATACGTACAATGCATTCCGTGAAGTCTGGGAACAACCAAACACAGTGCAAAATGGTGCGCTGGATGGATTGACTGTCGCAGTCAAAGACAACATTGTTACAACAACGGGCACAACAACGTGTGGTTCAAAAATGCTCGATGGGTACAAATCCCCATTCAATGCAACTGTAATTGAACGATTGATCAGCGCGGGCGCTACGTTTGTTGGCAAAACAAATTGTGACGAGTTTGCTATGGGTTCTTCCACAGAACATTGCGCTTGGGGCCCAGTGCTAAATCCTTGGGATACAACAAGAGTGCCAGGCGGATCATCGGGTGGTAGCGCCGCTGCTGTTGCAGCTCGGCTTTGCGATGTAGCTCTCGGGTCTGACACAGGCGGTTCAATCCGACAACCTGCGGCACTATGTGGCATCGTCGGGTACAAACCAACCTACGGACTGGTCAGCCGATACGGGCTTGTAGCATTCGCATCGAGCTTAGATCAAATAGGCACTTTTGCCACAACAGTCGAAAATGTTGCAAAAGTAACTGAGGCAATGGCTGGCTTTGACGAACTTGACTCAACTTGCCGAAATGAGCCTTCGCCAGACTTAACATCCAACCTCGATACTCCAATCGATTCTTTACGAATTGGAGTACCGGCACAATATATAGGCGGGCAAAATAGTCCCGATATTGATTCTGCCATCTCTGCAGCAATAGAAACATATAGAGAACTTGGTGCAACAATAGTAGACATTGATTTACCGCTAACCGAGGTTGGCATTTCAACGTATTACGTTCTGGCTCCTGCAGAATGCTCAAGCAATCTTGCCAGATACGATGGCATCCGATACGGGCACCGAACTGCCAAGCCATGCAAAGATTTATTTGAACTGTATTCTCAGAACCGTGCAGAAGGATTTGGCGATGAAGTCAAACGCAGAATTATGCTCGGTACGTATGTTCTTAGCAGTGGTTATTACGATGCGTATTACAATAACGCATTAAAAACACGACGACTCATATGCGAAGAATATAAACGAGCTTTCGAAGTATGCGATGTTATCCTTGGTC
>JABIWU010000044.1 GCA_018701395.1 Phycisphaerae bacterium
CTTAATCGTAGGACCAGATGGCAAACGGCTTGCAAAACGGCATGGCGATTCACGAATCTCTTCCTATAAGACACAAGGAGTCTCAAGTGAGCGTATCATTGGACTCATCGCAAACTGGTGTGGGGTTAGTACTACACTAGAGCCGATGAATCTAGATTCCTTTCTGCAACATTTTACCCTTATGCACTTGCCAACTACCAACATTACTTTCTCGCAAAAGGAGGAACTATGGTTACGCGGTTAGTTTCATTTCTTTTTTTATGTTGCATTGTTTCAGGATGTACAAGTCAATCGCCAACAACCACAACTGTTACGATTGCAGGCGAATCATTCAAACTTGAGTTAGCGTTAAATACTAAAACACGTGCTCTTGGTTTAATGGGCCGAACCTCTGTGCCAAAAGGCGAGGGCATGTTATTTGTATTCCCAAAAGCTATAGAACGTTCTTTTTGGATGAAAAATTGTTTGATTCCAATTGACCTTCTCTTTCTTGATTCACGAGGAACAGTTACCGCCGTCCATCAGATGCCCATCGAAGAGGCGAGAACCCCTTCTGAGAGTGAACTGGCCTATGACTCGCGACTTAGCCATTACTGGTCAAATGGCCCTGCTCGCTATGCCATAGAACTTGAATCAGGAGAAGCAGGCCGCCTTGGTATTCATGTAAATGACCGAATTACTCTTGATTTTGATTTTTTACGTTCAATAGCAAGATAAAGCGATTCTAATCCACAGTGCAGTACTACAAGCCGATAACACCTGCGTTTGGCTAATTTCTAGTGTACCTGCCTGCATAACCCGCACAAACAGTCCCTCGAGAACCCTGTTTACCATTCAAAAATAGAGTGCCTTTTAATCTTTCCCGATGAAAGAGAAGCACATACGATTGCTTTATCCGTGCAACTCTAACAATGACGTACAGACCAAACATATTGATTTTAAGTGGCAATGCTCAGCAAACTTCTACCGCTAGCACAGACGACCAATTGATGTGCAAATGGCCTAGCGGAATGCCACCAACATTTACAACTGACATCAATTGCGAGTGTGACGTTGCAGTTGCTTTTGCAATGAGTGAAATGGAATTGCTTGAATTACTTCCTTCATTATTAGAACTGCATTCAAGAAATAAACATGTTGTACTCTGTTGTGACGAGATTGGAAATCTAGGATCCATGATTGAGGATATGCAATGCACTACTGTTGCAAACGATTCTCCACCCGAAGCGCTCGCTGGCATCCTGTTCGGAATCCTCCAACGCAATGATCAAATCGCACAACTAAGAGGACAAGTTGGTTTCGTTCGAAAATTGCACGAATCTTTACAAGAAGATTTAGATGTAATTCAAGATGAATTAGAAACTGCTGCTACTATTCAACGCGAGTTCATGTCAAATGAAGTGCAAGAAGTGCATGGTGTTGGCTTTTCCACTTTGTGGCGACCTGCAAGCGTTGTCAGTGGCGATATGTATGACATCACACAACTCGACGATGACCATGTAGCATTTTTTATTGCTGATGCAATTGGACATGGCATTTCAGCTGCAATGCTTGCAATGATGTTAACACGGACACTTTCCGCACATAGATATGACAGTTACGGTAAATTCACCCAACCAAAAGAAATTCTAAAGCATTTAAATGCTGCGCTTCTTGAACGGACGGGTAGCCACACAAGGTTTGCAACTGCTGCCTATGGCATTTTAAATTGCAAAACGAATGTCTTAACATTCGCCGGTGCTGGGCACCCACCTGCCCTGCTAAGCCGTTTTGGATCGAAACCAATGCTACTCGATTCGGATGGCCCACTTCTGGGTGTATTTAAAACGGACGATTTTGCACAGAAATCAATCCAGCTAACACCTGGCGATACGTTACTTTTATATTCAGATGGTTTCGAACATGCACTTGGCAATGAAGAGTACAACAATGGCGAATTGCCAACTTTTTTACAATCGATGCATGAATTCTGTTCTTCAGCAAGTGGTAACGTGATTGACAGCATCAATACCTATTTGAATGATTCATTGGTCAACGTTGCAGAAGACGATTTGACTATGATTTGCTTGCGTGCTCGGGGAAACATGCAAACACTTGGTTTAGCAGCATAAAAATTAGAACTATTTTTTTTGCATTTTGCGGGCGACTTGAACAATTGTTCTTGCAAGAATATCCGTTTCAATATTAACGGAGTCACCAACTGCGACTGTACCAAGTGTAGTCTCGTTGATAGTTGTAGGAACAAGGACAACTTCAAACCATGTGTCACTGACTTGGGCAATCGTGAGGGAAACACCTTCAATTGTAATCGAGCCCTTTGAAATAATTGTGTCGCTATCCACCGTTTCAAGCGTGAAGCGCAATCTACGTTCACTTGCAACTGCAGATTCGATCTCAAGAACACGCTCAATGCCATCGATATGCCCTTGTACAATATGTCCACCAAGAAGAGAGTCTGCTCGCAGTGAGCGTTCCAAGTTGATTTGCGTGCCGTCTGAGAAAGCCCCGAGGGTAGTGCAGCGTAATGTTTCGGGCACAACATCGAAGGAGAGGGTCAAATTGCCCTTTTCCTCGCGAAAATCGACCACTGTCAAACAACAGCCAGAAATACAAATAGATTCGCCATGTTCGATTGGGGCTTCCCATCCTGTGCAGGATATGACTAGCCGAACACCACTTTCTGTTTGATTCGTTGAAGAAACTATCGCTTTCTGTTGCACGAGACCTGTAAACATATTTTATACCTTACGCTCCTTGGGCTTGACTTGTTGTGGTGACTCTTCGATACTGTCCACTTTCCGCAACAACATTCGCGGATATGGAGAATATACATGCTTAAGCGACTTATGACAAAAACAACTGCCACATTACTCTGCCTGACTGCTGCGACGTGCATGACAGCCTATACCGCTACAGCAGATCAAAATTCTGGTGTTGCGGGGCTTTCAATTTCTGATTTGCAAAAAGCGGGATATCGTGTTGACTGGATCAATCAAACATCAACTGGAGACCTTCGACTACCTACAATTACTGATGACTCCTTTTATGCGATTAACGAAAACGACCACCTAATTCGGTTTAACATTACTACAGGCGAGTGGCTTTGGTCGTCAGCAATTGGAAATAATGTATTTGACTTGCTTAGTATTAATGAATTCCAGGATTCAAATCAAGTCTATGTCCTTAGCGATGGCGTTTTGTATATAACAAACACACTTACTGGAGTTGCTTCCTCTTCCTTGGCTGGATCAACTAAACCCTTTCAAGCACTTCGTTGGGTCCCAAACACTAGTGCTCTTACCACTAGCAACACACTTGTTTACGGTTCTAGCAAGGGTGATTTAGTTTGGCTAAATCCAAAGACTGGCATTGTTACTTCACGCTATCAAATAGGTAATTCTGTTTGCTCTACACCCGTTTTAGCTGAAGGGATACGAAATGTAAATGGAAGGAGCAGAAATTTAATTATTGGCACAGCTGCAGATGGTGCAGTAATCGCAATTGACCGAGACTCCTTATTAAAAGAGTGGGGCTTCAAACTGACCGCCGCTGTGACTGCCTCAGTTAATTATCAAACAAACCCTTCAATTCTTGAAGGCGAGACACTTCCAAGATCATCCGTTTTTATCGCAGGGCAAGACCAATATCTTCGTGCAGTTGATTTACACACTGGTCAACCGCGTTGGAAAGTTCTGACAACTTCGCCTCTTGAAAATTCCCCCGCTATTTACGGCGATGTTCTTTACCAGCGAATTCCTTCAAATGGCCTCGCTTGTTATGAAACATTCCCAAATGATTATGCTGGCAAATTGAAATGGACTGCCGAAGATGTCCACGGCAATGTAATCACAACAACCTCGCAAGGCAGGCTCGTGTGCTGGGACGATAACACTAAACAACTGCAAATTTTAGATTCACACATCGGTACTGTAACAGCCTCTATTTTACTTCCTACGGCCAAACAAGTACTCGCAAGCGACACAACAAATGGCGCACTTTTCATACTTACCGAAGATGGCGATATTATTCGCCTTGCCCTTAGGGAAAAATAAATGACATACGACGCTCCACTGCAACGAGCATTAATCTCCGTCAGCAACAAAACTGGAATTGTCGATTTCGCGCGAGCACTTTCGAATTTAGAAATTGAAATAATTTCAACTGGCGGGACAGCAAAGGTGATTTCAGAGGCTGGCATTCCTGTTACGAGCGTTGACTCTCTGACCGGTTTTCCTGAGATGCTAGACGGCAGAGTCAAAACGCTACATCCAATTATTCATGGCGGTCTTCTTGGAGTACGAGACAATCCTTCACACGTTGCATCGATGGAAGAATTTGAAATTAAACCCATCGATTTGATTTGCATTGATCTCTATCCTTTTGAAGAAACAATTGCGAAGGATTTTGTTACCCGCGAAGAAGCCATTGAACAAATTGATATTGGCGGACCTGCGATGATTCGTTCGGCTGCTAAAAATTATCAATTTGTAACTGTAGTTACCAATCCTCGACAATATCCCCATGTTCTTGCTGACTTAGAAGCAAACAACGGAACAACAACATTGGAACTTCGCGAAGATTTCGCTAGTTCTGCCTTTACCAGAACAGCTGAATATGACACCACAATCAGCCAATGGATGGCCAAAGCAGAAGACGAATTCCCAAGCATTCTGAATTCCAAATGTATCCTCAGTCAAACACTTCGGTACGGCGAAAATCCAGACCAAGCGGCTGCTGTTTACCGCAACCCTGATCACACTGGTCCAAGCGTAGTTAGTGCTGATAGTCTTACAGGTAAGCCTCTTAGTTATAACAATTTGATGGATGCCGCTGCAGCACTCGAAATGGTTCAAGATTTACACCAAGCAACGAAATTACCATCAGCTGCAATTATTAAACACGCAAATCCTTGTGGAGCGGCAGTCTCCGAACATTTAATTGACGCGATTGATTCCGCTTGGAAGTGCGACCCTCTTGCTGCTTTCGGCGGCATTGTTGCTGTTTCTGGAGATGTAACAATCGATATTGCAACTACCATTGCACAGGGCGAGAAATTTCTAGAAGTAATAGTTGCTCCTAAATTTACAGAAGATGCCATTAGCACGCTGAGCAGCCGATGGAAAAATATTCGCCTTCTTGCCGTTGGCAATGCAAAAAGAAATGCATCATGGCACCAACTCAAATCAGTAGAGGGCGGGATACTGCTTCAAGAAAATGCTCCCATTTCTGCTAATACTTCAAACTGGGAACATGTTGCAGGGCCTGTACCAACTAAATCGCAGTTAAATGATGCAACCATTGCTTGGATTTCCTGTGCGCATTTAAAATCCAATTCAATTTCAATTGTTGATGACAACGCGCTCATCGGCGGAGGCATGGGTCAAGTTGATCGCGTCTCTGCGGCAAGACTGGCAATCCAACGAGCTGGCGACAAACTTTCAACATCAACATCAGCCGTTGCGGGCTCCGATGCTTTTTTCCCATTTCCAGACGGACCAGAATTACTTATTAACGCCGGAGTAAAATGTATCATTCAACCTGGCGGAAGTGTCAGAGACCAAAAAACCATTGACATTTGCAACGCAAACGATGTAACGATGCTCTTTACAGGCGCTCGTTGTTTCCGCCATTAATTCAATTGTATTCCAATTTATCCTTCTTCTAATTCAATCGACCAGTAGGCATTGTTAAGAAATGTTTTCCAAGATTTATACTGCGAAGGACCAATACGCAATTTGCGGGCTACACAGTGTTTTGGTTTAATCGGTTTTTGAATTAAACGCATGTTTGATTGTTTAGGAGTACGCCCGCCTTTACGAGTATTACACTTCATACATGCACAGACAAGATTAACCCAGGAATTGCCTCCGCCCTGCACACGCGGAATAACATGATCAAGAGTCAAATCAGAAGCGCTAAATCGAATACCACAATATTGGCATTTATTTTTATCGCGCGAAAATAGATTTCGTCTCGTTAAACGAACTTCTGGCTTCACGAATTTGTCATAGGACAATAACCTAATAATTTTTGGCACCGCTATTTCAAGCGCAGGCAAGCGTAACCACCTATGTTGTTCTGGCTCAAACTCTTTTTGAAGTTTTGCAACATCCATCCAATCCATCAAACCGTATGTCATGTAGTTGCCATCTTCGATAGATAAAATTTCAGCAGCCTTACGACATAGCAATGTAAATGCATCTCTCGCGGGCACGACACGAATCGCGGCATAGCCTCGATTTAGTACCAAAACTTTTTCGTTGATTGACAAAACTAACGACATCACAAACCTCCGGTGTAATTTGTAGCAGATTGTGTTGACGTTTGTGCAGTTACGAAGCGCTGATTGTCAAATCTACACTTGGCGAAGACGGGGTAACAATATCGAGTCGCAATGGCTGACGAGCACCATCGCCGTCGTACGGTATGTTGTCTTGATCTATAATTTGTTGAATCGCCATAACCCCTTCGATTAACATTTCTGGTCGCGGTGGGCAACCAGGAACATACACATCGACTGGAAGGAATTGATCGATTCCTTGCACAACTGCGTATGTATCGAATATCCCGCCTGTAGAAGCGCATGCTCCCATCGAGATAACCCACTTGGGCTCTGTCATTTGCAAATAAATTCTTTGAAGCACGGGCATCATTTTCGTTGTAACTCGCCCTGCCACTATCAGCAAGTCGGCTTGTCGAGGGCTGAAGCGAAATACTTCTGCGCCAAAACGTGCTAGGTCGTACCGGCTTGAAGCAGTTGCCATGAGTTCGATTCCGCAACACGCTGTTGCGAAAGGCATTGGCCAGACACTTGAACGCCTTGACCAATTGATTATTCGACTGAGCTGCGTGGTCATGTATCCGTCTACTGGTATTGCTTGTTCGAGACCCATAAGATGTACATAATACAAACTGTCGCATTAACTGGGGGAGTTGATGCGACAGAGTTGCATGTAGTTTTGATTTCATTACCGATTTCGTTCAGGCAGCAGAACCAAATGTAGCTGATGCTGCGACGATTTCGAACAATCTATCCAACCTCATCAACTCAAAAAGCTCTTTCAAATGGCATGTAAGGCCTACGATCGAAGTAGATGCGTTACAGTTCTCAGCAGTATTTCGAACATCAATGCACATTCCAAGACCAAGACTTGAGACAAATTGAATATCGCTGAAATCTAGAACAAGTTTGTTCACTTTCTTGCCATATTCATTTAATTTTGCATTCACTGCATTTGCAACGATACTTGCTTCTCGTTCACCAATGCGGGGACCAACAATGGATGCCCTCATGGTTCCGTTTGAAAAGGAAATATCGACAAACAAAGATCGTCGATTGTTAGTACTGTTATTTTGGTTAAGTCCGTTCATGTTTTTCCAATCGGTCATAATTGTGCTCCACTTTTGTGTTCAGTAAGAAAAGCGACGATTTCTGTTATTCTTTCAAAGAATATCGAAATGGCTGTTTTTAAGCAAAAAACAAGTATATTTACACTAGTTAAGGTGTTTCTTAGTTGGAATCGGCTACGTTATGCACAATTGCAGCAACTTGTAGCCCCAAAAGAATGATTAGCCACATCAAATAAAGCCAAAACATGAAAATTGGAACAAGTCCCAATGAGCCATACATTTGCTTCAGTGAAATCGCATGGTCAAAATACAGACCAAGGGATTCTTTACCAATGAGCAGGAGTAACGAAGCGACAAACGCCCCAATCATAATTGCCTTCAAATGTAATCGTACTGTTGGAACAAGTCGGTATAGAAGTACAAGTAATAGCCATCCGAGAAAGAAATCCCAAATACTATCCAATGCCCAACTCATCCAACTCCAAGGAATTACAGCATTAATTAAGGAATACATCAACGCATCAACCCAAAGAGCGAGTGCAATCAAAACTGGTCCGAATGAAAAAAGAAAGAGGTAAAGCGGAATACGTTTTAGCCATGCCCGCCCTTTCGTGCTTCGGCATATAAAATTGAAGCAAGATTCGATATCAACCAAGAGTGTAATCGCGGAATAAGCAAGAACACACAGTCCAATCCAAGTCAAAGCGGAAATATCAATATTCATTCCACTTGAAACAATGCCCGAAAGCCAACTGCCAAGTGTAATTAACACGCCGGCGTCAGTGGTTCCAAGCGAAAACTGGTTCATCCCAACCGCAGCAATCCCATCGTGTAAATATTGTTCAAATTGTTCATTCCCCATAACAGTACGAGCAACTGCGGTTCCAACAACGGTTACTGGTAGCAAGCCGAATAGTGTTCTGTACGTCAATGAAGCAGCCATCATGCTTGCTCTGTCGTGGGACAATTGCGAAGCACCCTGCCGAGCTAGTTTCCAGGTGTAGCGAATCACTCGTTCCCATCGAGTTAACTCTTCAATTGGATTCCGAATTGCTGCTTGAAGTCTCTTGATTATCGTATGGAAAGGCATGTAACGTGGTAGACTAGCCAAAATGGGCTGGAATACCAACACCGAATCGTCAGAACATGATCCAACTTTGCCTTTTAAAGATGCAAACAGAGGCCAACGCTTGCAACGCGTCATGGCTTCTGGTGGAATAGCGTCCAGACGAAAATGCGAAGAAATGATTGAATCAGGCGAAGTAAAGGTAAATGGGGTCGTTATTAACTTCTTACCTGCATGGATTGATCCTGCTATTGACCGAGTAACTATTGAAGACCGCAAACTAAATCTTCATGCAGAAAATGTCTATGTGATGTACTACAAGCCACGAGGCATTATTTGCACGATGGCAGATCCTGAAGGCCGTCCTTGCATTGGCGATATTGTCAGGCACCCCTCCGCCACTCGCATTTTCCCAATTGGCCGCCTAGATATGGATAGCCAAGGTCTTTTGCTGCTTACAAATGACAATATTTTGGCAAATGAATTAACACACCCTCGCCACAAAGTGAGCAAAACATACGAAGTTTCAGTCCGAGGCAAAGTCAATGACGAAACCATTGAAAAACTTCAAAAAGGAATTTACCTTGCAGATGCGCATACGAAACATGACGTAAAACGCAAAGGGCAAAAGGCAACTATCAAAGGTGTCGAAATCGTCAAGCACGACCGTGATCGAACCCTCTTAAAAATTACACTTACAGAAGGTCGAAACAGGCAAATCCGTCGGATGCTTGCCATCGTTGGACACCCAGTTAAACGTTTACGACGCACACATATCGGCGCCGTTGCACTAAAAGGGCTTCGCCCTGGACAATGGAGAGACTTAACGCTTCAAGAATTTAATTCGCTTCAGCACTCGGTTCGTCGCGAGAAGTAATTTCAAAATCAAATCCAGTTTCTCCATCGAGAAGTTTGATGATAATTTCGCCCGCGCCATCCTCATCTTGTTCAATGGTGACTATTCGAATTCGAACCAATTCTAGCGTTGCTAAAAACATTCCTACACGTTCCGGAAGCGTTAACCCAGCAAATGTTGATTGAAGTGAGAGTTTGCTATCAATCGAAGTTTCTAATTGATTAAGTAAATCTTCTTGGCATAATTCAATTGGAATATCATCAAACGCAACATGGTGTCCATCCAAACGCGTGAAATCGATCGCGCTTGCAATATGTTCATACGCGTCAGACAAATCTAAAATATGAACATCATCTAATTCTAAAGCGGGTTCTTCATTTTCAATTGGCAATTTCGGAGCACCAATTCGAACTTCGTATTTCAAGCCAAATGAAATCCTGCGGTTTTCTAGGAGTTCAGATGCCGTTCTAAATCGCTGATATGAAAGTAGCTGACGAATCAATTCGCCACGTGGGTCTTCTTCATCGTGACCTTTGCCATGTTCCTCATCATCTTCTGCAACTTGCTCAGGTGGAACAAGAGATCGAGATTTAATTTCGATGAGAGTAGCTGCCATCACGAGGAATTCGCCAGCCATCTCAACGTCAACTCCAGCGCCACATTTGAGCACTTCGAGATAGTCGTCTGTGATTCTAGCAATTGGAATGTCGTGAATATCTACCTCAGCACGCCTCACAAGGTATAAAAGGAGGTCAAGAGGCCCGTCAAAGGCATCTATTGCAATTCTGAACTGTTCTTGTGGTAGTGACATAGGGCGTAATCTTTAAGCGTTAGGTACAATACACATCATAGTTTCATGAGCACACAACAAACACATACAAACGCAACTTTATCTTCGGAACATGCATTTATCTGCGATGTCCTCACCGCTGAAGTAAACGCCTTGAAGTCCGTTTCAAAAAGGATTGCATCTGACAATTCACATGCAGAAGCGTGGACTAAAGCGCTCGATATCCTCGAGAAGTGCGATGGGCATGCTGTATTTAGCGGAATGGGTAAATCTGGGCTAATTGGAGCAAAACTTTCTTCAACATTTTCAAGTATCGGACAACCATCACATGTAGTACACCCAGCAGAAGCCGTGCATGGCGACCTTGGATCCATTCGACGAGCTGACGTTGTAATTCTCATGAGTTACTCAGGAACAACAGAGGAAGTTGTAAACCTCGCCGCCATACTCCGAACGGATGGCATCCCTTGCATTGGCATATCCAAAGCTGACGATTCTCCACTTGCAAAATTATGCACCGTACACCTTGCTATCGGTTCACTTTCTGAAGCATGCCCATTGAATTTGGCTCCAACTGCATCAACGACTGCAACATTAGCAATTGGTGACGCACTTGGGCTTGCACTATCACGACGACGAAATTTTACAGCTGATGAATTTCACAAACACCACCCAGGTGGCATGCTGGGTATCGGCCTTCGAACAATTACTGAAATTATTCGTTTTAAAGTTGGCGAAAACGTCCCTGTAATTCAAAACAACACAACAGTTGGCGATGCACTGCAATTGGCTCGACCTCCAGAGGGCGTACGCAGAGCGGGTGCAATTCTACTTGTCAACACAAAAGGGAAACTCACCGGTATTTTTACTGACGGTGATTTACGACGACTTGTAATTGATGACAAGACACCAATGGTAAGAACCATAGGCGAAGTTGCAACTTCTAATCCAAGAAGACTTCTTGCTAGCTCTTTAGTTCGAGATGCAAAACAACTCGTAGCAGAATACCGTGTAGATGAAATTCCAATTGTTGATGACAACAATGTACCGATTGGTTTGATTGATGTTCAAGATCTAATCGCTATGAAAGTAGTCACGGAGTAAATATGTCAGTTATTGTTGCAATCCGAAAAGAAAATAAAATTGTAATGGCAGCGGATACCCTTACGACCTTTGGCGACTCTGAAGTCATGCCCCAAGAAAACGCCCGAACCCCAAAGGTCGGAAGAATCGGCGACTCACTCATCGGAGGCGCTGGCTGGGCAGTGTACGACGATATCTTGAATGATTTCTTAGCGACAAGGCCCACGCCAGACCTTTCAAGTTCACGAAAAATTTTTACTTTCTTTCTTGAGTTTTGGAAAGCACTCCATGAGCAGTACACTTTTGTGAACGACCAAGCTTCACAAGCATGTTCACCATTTGGCGACCTTGATTCAACTTTCTTAATTGCAAATTCAGGTGGTATTTTTACCGTAGCATCCGACCTTGGAGTAACACCACTCAACAGATATTATGCCATTGGCTCCGGCGGCGAATACGCCATCGGAGTCCTTTACACTTTGTATGAAAGGACTGATGACATTGCGGAACTCGCTACCGATGCCGTAAAAGCTGCTATAGCCATGAACCTCCAATGCGGCGGCGCCGTCGATGTCCTTCAACTAACCGTATGACTTCAATCCCCCAAGAAATCAAAGTCCTTGCACTTGATGTTGATGGCGTCCTGACAGATGGAACCATTACTTTCTCTGGAACTCTGCTGCACGAGATAAAAACGTTTCATGTCCACGACGGGCTTGGAATTTCCCTTTGGCAAAATGCAGGAAATCATGTCGTTTTTATTAGTGGAAGAAGTGCAGAGTGCGTTTCCATTCGTGCAAAAGAACTTGGCGTCAAATATATTTACCAAGGATCAACTGACAAAATTGCTGATTTGCATAAAGCCCTTTCGAAAATTGGCGCAACGATGGAGCAAACTTGTTTTGTTGGCGATGACCTAGGCGACTTGCCAGTTATGCAATTTGCAGGGCATGCAATCGCCGTTGGCGATGCAGCGCCCGAAGTTCAAGATGTTGCAGATTTTACAACCACTAAACTTGGCGGACGTGGGGCTGTTAGGGAAGCAATAGAATATTTAATGCGAGCTTCTGGCACTTGGGATGCAACTGTCGAAAAGAGCAAAGCAGAACCCGCTACGCAATGACCAACAATCGACCTCAAAAAAATGCAAACAAGCGACTCGGGCTACTCGTTGCTGGCGTAAGTTCCCTTTTCTCTTTACTTTTAATTGCATTACTATTTGCAATCGGTAGCAATGAACCCGAACAGCCAGAGCGTGTCAGAAGCGATGATGTCATTGACTTGCTACAGTCAACCCTTCCAACGACAACGCCGAACACTACTGACTCTACTTCAAATGTTGGCATCGATTTACCACAAGGTGGCTGGGTTCAACAAACAGACGAATTTGGCAAACTCTCCCAGCAATACAGATGCGAATCTCTAGATCCAAACCCCCCTGATCTTCCTTCGGGCTGGATTGAAATGAAGAAACCCGAAGTTGAGTTTTTTCCTTCCGATAGCCAACTTATTGTTATAACAGGCGACAAAGGAATTGCGAATGCGCCACAGCGCATTTTAGAGTCTGGCGAAATTGCAGGTCATGTCCGTGTTGAAATGTATGACCTTGATAAGCAAGGCATCAAAATCAGCACACTTCCGTCAATGGTTCTTACTACACCCCAAGCACGTTTTGATAATTTCTTAGGTGAAATAACGTGCGATAGCGAAGTGCGTGTTGTTTCCGCATCTCAAAAACTCTCCGGTAGGCAACTCACTATTCGATTCAATGACAAAATTGGTCGCATTGAATATTTACGACTTGAAGAATTAGATTTCCTAGAATTCTATCCAAACAATGTACAACCAAATACCTTGCAACCGAGTCCTCAAAATTCGACGGAAGCAAAATCTTCTTCTATTAAAAAGAAAATCAAGAAGACTAAGCAAAATACATCGCACCGCATCCATGCCGCTGCAGTTGGCCCAACAAATGAATATTATATTGTTACTTTTTTAGACAATGTATCTATCTTGCAAGGCGATCAATTAACGGGTCGAGTCGCATTTGGGGATAAACTCACAGTTGCTTTTTCTGACGAAAGCGATTCATCGTCTATGGCGAGAATTCAACCGAGAAGGACAATAGCCATGCTACCATTTGGAATTCCCTCAACTATCGTTGCAACAGCGCTCGCATCAACATTGCAAGGACCAACCCAGCCCCCTGTTCGCCTTACATGCGACGGAGGACTTACAATGGTTCCATTGCTCGAAGAAGCACTACGACCTTCAACTCCAGAAGACACACGAATTGAATTATTTGCATCAGCAATTGAACCCGTCAAACTGATTGACAATATCCAAAACATGACTGCAACTGGAGCAATGCTTCGGTACGAAGTCGCTCATGAACGAATTGATCTGTTTGGTTCGCCGAGTTCACTCATAATGAATGATTTTGAAACTCTTTCTGAACATCTCTGGGTTGCCAGAGAAGACGGGGAAGGCGGAGCGGTTGGTAGCGGACAAATGAAATCTATAGCGCCTACTTCGGGCAGTACTTCCCTTATCTGGAATGATGGAGTTGATTTTTACTTTGGCTCAGACGGCGAAGATGCCCTTGATAAAGTAATTTGCAATGGCGACGTCATTCTCTCAGACGAAGGCTCAACCGTTACTTGTAGTACATTAACTGTCCATTTTCAGCCAGATGATGAAGGTGGGTCCTCTCCTAGCGTTGCTTTTGCAACGGGCCAAGTCAAGGCAATGAGCGACACACAGACAATGTGGTCGGACGAAGCGCAAGTTACATTTATTCAAAATACTAAAGAAGTCGGCGAAGATGACTCAATGTTAAGAGGCACGAAAGCTGACAAAATGAAAGCCACTGGCGATGTCCAGGTCTTACTCGAC
>JABIWU010000045.1 GCA_018701395.1 Phycisphaerae bacterium
ATTCTCGGATGCTCATGCCCAACATGCGCAACGTTGTTGACTGTGTCTAAATATCTTCTACCTGTTGCGTCCATTAAATGAACTCCAGCTCCTCTAACCATGTGTAATGGCTGATCGTAAGAAACACTCAAACTTTTCCCTGCATGCTGCTTTCGATATGTCAATAGTTCTTCTTGAGACGTAGTCTTGCCTGCTGGAATTAGCTCCTTAAAAAGTATTGCTGGGTCAGGGCAGATTTCTTCCCACACAGGAATTGAGTTTGGCGTAGCTACTCCTGGGAAGTTAGAAACATTGTCAAACATGCTCAACATCAACTGAAAGTGTAAGTGGGATACCCAGCCTCCATTTTCCTTTGATGTTCCAATGTGTCCAATCAAGTCTCCTTGTTTTAGAACATCTCCTTTTTGCAGACGAGTCAGGCTGTCCTTAGACAAGTGTCCGAAAAGGCTATAGAAGAATTTTCCTGTTGCTAATAAATGTTTTAGAATAATTGTTGGACCATAATCTTGGTCATAATTATTGTCATGCACACTGTGTACTTCGGCATCGCAAAACGCGTGTATCGGCGTTTGATCTGTTAACCAAAAATCGATTCCTAAATGAACGGTTCTGTATTCTGGACCGCAATTTCCTTCTACTTCATACGCAGAGGTGCTATAAATTGGTCGTGTTTCTTCATATCCTCCTGCAAACAAATTCGTCGGGGCGTTTTTACTACGTTGTGCCATTTTGAAATTGCTAACATCCAAGTCGTTATATTCAAATTCGTGCCCTAGCGAAGTGCTCCCAACACTCATGTCTATATTTTCCACCTTCTCGAAATTAATGCTTGGCAAGAGTTCTTTTAAACTGCATTGGTTGTCTGAACAGAACGATTTGAAACTTTTCAAATTCGCATGCGCATCGAATCCACAGGCCTTTCTGAAATGGCAAGCAGCCAATTCGGGGTGGATAGCAATCCATTTCTCTAGTACTTTCCAAGCAGGTTTTTCGCTGATTTGATGGTATTCGTTTTCTGGCTCTGCAATTTTATTCATTGCAGATTTTGTAACTGTTATGGTTAGTCGCATGGCAACCAAAACGTGAAGAACTGCCAGTTCCTCTTCTAGTAATGGAAAATGCTTGTGATAGCCTTTTACTACTTCAACAGCAGCAGCGATGGGATCTTCCTTGTGCATGATTGCATATGCCAAGGTGATTGCTACATCGTTAATGGCCTGTGTTTTAACAGCGTCTCCATAATCAATGATCGATAGTACCGATGGATTTATTAATTCATTTTCAACGAGAATGTTATTGTCATTTACATCATTGTGAATAACGCTTTTTCTGAACTCAGCGTGTACGGGTTGTATTTGTTCGAAAGCGTTTAAAAAAGTAGAAAGAATATTCTTTTGAGTGCCTTCAAACATCTCCAATTTTTCTTTGCACCAAATAGCATTTGAAATGTCCCACTCAAGGTATCTTTCGGCAAAATGATGTTCAAAATCCTGAAACCCTTCAGTAAGCAGACCAGCGAATTCTCCCAAGCTATGAAGCAAAGTATTTGTAATTGGATTCACTGAAGACCAGAGTCTGCCATCTATCCAGCTCGTAAGGCGAACCAACCTGTCCTCTCCATTTTCATCTTTAACTTTGGAGATGGCACTGCCATGTATATCCAGAATAATTTCTGGAATTTCCATCGCATTTTTTGTGGCGGAATGCTGTAATAGCTTTGATTGGAAATCGACATAATCCAGATTTTCGGCGGGTCTGCTGATCTTTAACAAATAGTTCTTATTGGTTGTTTGTATCTTAAAATTGAAATCCGCCTCGCCATCAAGAGCGATGGCTTCTCCAGATAGGTTGAACAATTTCTTGGCAATTGTCTCAGCCTCATTCGTACTAATTTTGATGGCAGAGTATTCTAGAGACATAATTTCGTTGAATCATATCTCAGAAGAAGCATGCATGGTTTTGTGGTAAACTTCCCGTTCACGAAACGAGAGACTGTTGACACTTATGTTGTCACGTAGGCAGAAATCCCTCTGGACAGGTGGCCGAGCGGCTGAAGGCACCGGTTTGCTAAAACTGCACTTCGTGAATAAGCTCTAAAGTGACTTTGAACATCTATTTGAGGAGAATTTCATTGCATGACTAACATTTATGAGGCACAATAGCCATATATATGCACCGTCTATTACTCATCTCGTTATTCCTAACAAGTTCCGCCTCCGCAGAATTGATTCAAGGAGATTATGGAGCTTGTTGCATACAGGAAAGTTCATATGAATGTATGGATAATGTAACGGAGCAGGAGTGCAAAACACTTGGTGGCCAATTTTATGGCCCTTTTTCTACCTGTGCGGTTGAAGGCAGTGCTTGCATTTCAGTTGTTGGTGCTTGCTGCCTGAACTGGTCCGGCAAAGAGTGCTATGAAAATGAGTCAGAGGAATGGTGCTATACAAAGGGTGGCAAATTTATTGGTGAAGGGACGACATGCAATGATGCCTTATGGTGCACAACCTATTATGGTTCTTGTTGCTTTGGTGAATGGTGCGAAGAAGCGTGGGAGCATGACTGCGAAAATAACGGTGGCATCTTCTGGATTGACTCATGCGCCGAATTGCAAGATGTTGAAATGTGCGTTGCCACTGTTGGTGCATGCTGCATTAAGTGGGAATTTTATTGCGAAGACAACGTAATCCAAGATGATTGCCTATCGATGGGTGGCGATTTCTTAGGTTATCAATCTACGTGTGAAAATGAAGGCGATTATTGTCAAGCTGAGATTGGCGCATGCTGTGTTGATAAATATGAATGCTATG
>JABIWU010000046.1 GCA_018701395.1 Phycisphaerae bacterium
AACAATGGCTGATTTTCGCAAAATCATTAACAAAGACAAAGCACTCATCGGGATGGTGCATCTGCAAGCACTTCCAGGAACTGCAAATAGCAAAAAAACACCTCAACAAATCGTAGACATCGCAGTCGATGAAGCAACCAAGTTAGTCGAATATGGCTTCGATGCAGTGCTTATCGAAAACATGCACGACACCCCCTACTTGCTTCGCGAAGTAGGCCCAGAAATTGTTGCAACAATGACGGTGGCTACGCAAGCTGTTGTTGATGCAGTCAACGTACCGGTTGGCATTCAGATACTTGCAGGAGCAAACAAAGCCGCAATTGCTGTTGCGCACGCAACTGGCGCGCACTTCATCCGCGCTGAGGGTTTTGCTTTTGCATCCGTTGCTGACGAAGGCATTATGGATGTTGCAGATGCAGGCCCATTGTTGCGTGAACGCCGTCGAATCGATGCTGATGATATAGCGATTCTTGCAGACATTCAAAAGAAGCATTCATCGCATTCGATCACCGCTGATTTATCCATTGGCGACCACGCACGAGGCGCTGATTTTATGGGCGCAGATGGCGTCATTGTTACTGGCAATCACACTGGGCATGCTGTTGATCTTGCACAACTCCGCGAAGTTCGTGGCGCAACAGAATTGCCTCTTCTTATAGGCTCGGGAGTCACGCCCGAAAATGTCAAAGATATGTTCCAATATGCAGATGTCGCAATTGTTGGTTCATCCATAAAACAAGGCGGAAACTGGAGTCAAGCACTTGATTCAAGTCGATGCCAAGCTTTAGTAAACGCTAAAAACTAAAATAAAAATATCACTAAGCCATTGGTGTATAAAGACTTGCTCCCCTCTAGTTTTTTTTATGTCTTAATATACTATTTATTCCTTGATATCGTGTCCAATATAGAGTGCACTACTCGTAGTTGAGAGAAACTTATTTTACTAATAGAGGAGTATGAAAAAGATGAAATATTACGAAATCGGGGCAATTGTTTTAGGAATGGTCGGAAGTACGGTTCAGGCCGAACCTGTTCAGTGGTCAATGGCCGACGGAGGTAACGGGCATTGGTATGAACAAATTAATACAGGTTCAAACTTGATTACTTGGCAGGACGCATTTGACATCGCAGAATCGATGGGAGGACATCTCGTGACCATCACAAGTCAAGAAGAGGATTCATTTGTTCACTCATCGTTTAGTTGTAATACTGGATGGGCTGGAGGAACAAGAGAAAATGGTGAATGGAATTGGATTACCGGTGAGGTGTGGGATTATACTAACTGGCACCCTGGTGAACCCAATGGTGGTGATGGATATCATCTTGAGGTATATTTTAAATGCACTGCGTGGAATGATATGCATGCAAGTTATCAACGCGATTCACTTATTGTAGAATGGGAACCCATTCCGTTGGTGCAGTGGCAAATCGAAGACGGTGGCAATGGCCACTGGTATCAAGGTGTAACAGCCTGGGGTGGCATAAGTTGGCTTGAAGCCAATGCAGCAGCTGCTGAAATGGGTGGCTATTTAGCAACATTAACCAGTGCTGATGAAGACCAGTTTGTATGTTTTACAATTGCAGAACCAGAGGAACTATGGGTTATGAAAGGAACTCCTAGAGGGCCTTGGCTTGGTGGTCAAAGGACGGAGGAGGATTGTGATTTGCAAGCGATGAACTGGATTACTGGAGAACCTTGGAATTACACGCGATGGCATTCTGGAAATCCAAACGATGATTGCACATCTGGTTTACAACTGTGGGATTACGGCGTGAGGGATTGGCAGGATAATCATGATGATGACCCCACAAGAGCTAACGGATATATTGTGGAGTTCACCACACTTCCAGGTTCTGCATCTGGCGCTTGCTGCCTAGATGGCCTGTGTATTACAACAGCGGCTGCTGACTGCAGTGGCAACAGTGGTTCATGGGGTGGGCCTGATTCATCTTGCGCTGATTTCGATTGTCCCGAGAGTTGTCCTAGCGATGTTGATGGTGATGGAGATGTTGGCGTTAGTGACATATTGATATTAATTGCTGCTTGGGGCGCATGCCCATAACTTCATCTTTCTATAGATTTTAAAAAACCCTCAATCATTTGATTGAGGGTTTTTTCATGTATGCAATTTAATACTATGAAAAAGGCGCTGATAACATTAATCCATAAACTCTATCCGTAAGAATATAACTACATTCTGTTACGCTAGATTTTGCACTACTTTAGTTACTTCCTTAGTACAAAGAAATTTCAGCAACAACTAATTCATTATTGCAAGCACATGCATGCTATCCTTTCATCTATGCACACTGCAGTTATTCGATTCGCCGTTCCAATCTGTTTCCTTTGTCTCCATAGTTACGCATTCACTGCTAAACCAATCGAGGTAGTTGAGGCAATACACAGAGTCCCGACAATCGAAATACCACAATGGCGAATTGGCGATAGCGACTATGAAATAGACCTCGCTACCGTCATTGATACTGAACACAAGCCAATACTTGGCAACCTTGCCATTGTTGCGTTCGAAAAAGTTGAAGGAAAAAATCTTGCAATTAAAATTACGCCACTTACAATTGCCTCGGCTTCAATAAACGATGGCCCGTATTTATTCATGGATGAAAACAAACAACTTACATCCATAACAATGCGCAATGGGCTTGTACATAAAGATACGCTGTTTGTTGAGCAAGAAATAACATCTATTCAAACAGCAATTCCTTCTGTCCCTATGATCAAAATTTCAAGTCGGTTAACAACACCTGCTGAGAATATCTTTCCAATGCCAAAGAAATTACTTGCTCTAAGTGACATAGAAGGGAACTTAGAGCACCTTATAACGTTTCTACAATTTCATACGGTGATTGACGCAGAGTTTAAATGGTCCTGGGGAAAAAACCACTTGCTGTTTAATGGTGACTCAGTTGATCGCGGTGACCATGTCACAGAACTTTTATGGTTCATGAGAGAATTGCAACGACAAGCAATAAACGCTGGTGGCAATGTGCATGTTGTACTTGGAAATCACGAAGCTATGATTCTTGCTAATGACATTCGCTATACACACCCAAAATATAAGTTTGTCGCTCAACGAATAGGCATTCCATACCATGCGCTCTTTGGCGAGCAATCAATCCTTGGAGATTGGCTTCGAGCACAAAATGCTATTGTGCAAGTTGGCAAGTATTTGTTTGTGCATGCAGGGTATGGTCCAGAACTTGATGCGTTACAACTTACCAAGGAAGAAATCAATCTATCTGTACGTGAAAATCTTGGCCCTCCTGCTTGGACTGATCGAACTGCATTAGAAACGTCTTTGGTTTGGCACAGCAAAGGACCGTTATGGTACCGAGGGTATTTCGAAAAGCACGGCGAGAGTTATGGTCCGCAACCAACAAGCAAAGAGCTCGAAGCAATCTTAACCAGAAATCATGCAAGCACGATTGTTGTAGGACACACGGTGACTGGTACCATTGGTTGGCTTGATGGTGACAAACGGCTTATTGGAATTGATGTTCACTGGGATACTATTGGCGAAGGACAAGGGTTGCTTATTTCGGACGGTAAACAAATTCGAGTCACTATGACTGAAACTGATGCCGAATTAGAATACGTTTCTACAACAAAGAATTAATAAAGTTGAAATAGTATTGGCAACGGCCATGGGGTCTCCCCCCTCTCTGAATGCACACCTAACGGGTTCTGCAACAACCTCACCTATTTACCTATTTAGTTATTGCTCTTCTCGTTAAAAGTGTAATAATGGTTGTAATGTTTCGCACACTACTTATATCGTTGTTCATTTCAACCCTAACTCTTGCCAATTCCAATCCGATCATTGAAGGGCGCATTGCAACTCTATCGATGAACGATTTAATTGAATTGCCCAATGGCGACTTTGTACTTCAGCTTTCTCATGAAGGAAGAACCATAGCCACAACACTTGAGCGTTTTTATGTGACGACTACAGAAACTACATTCGTTCTTGGGAATATCCACCAAAAAGATACGCCATTCGTATTCGACCCAAACAAAGTAACATTGCTAAGAAGTATTGCAAATGACCAAGAAGATACACACGCTGTAATTGCGCTCTATAAAGAACATGTCAGAGGATCGATCAAACTTCAAAGTGGACAAACAATCCTCCTGACGAATACCGATCAAAGGCATGCGCCAGCAAGCAGGTCGCCAGAAATTCAACTCTGCGGAATTGAACAAGAAAAAAACACATCAACACATAGAGTACTTAGAAGTGTCAACACGCCTCCAAACCAATTCTACCGACTTAAACAAGCCGTCGAAACTGATTACGAATATAGAACACTATTTGATTCAACCGAAGATGCAGCCGCATACGTCGTTTTATGCTTTGGCTTAATTCACGATGTGTATCTTCGCGATGCTAACACGCATGTTGCGCTTACGTATGTTCGTCTTTGGGAAGATGAAAATGATCTCTTTAATCAAGACAGTCCACTGAATGCATTTAAAAATTACTGGAATGAAAACATGCAGTCAGTTGACCGAAATCTTGCACAGTTCTTTTCTGGCAGACGGAACTTGCCCTATGGCGGTGTGGCATATATCTCTGCAATTAATGAGGAGTGGGGATATTCTGTTGTAGGTTATTTGATGGGATTTGCAGGAGACATAAACAGACCAGATGTTCTGAACTATGACGTCCATGTTGCTGCGCATGAAATTGGTCACAATTGCGGCACATATCACACGCATGATTATGGAATTGACGATTGTTTCAATCTTGATTCGCCCCCTGTTCGCGGTCCTATCATGAGTTACTGTTCACAATCAACAAGCGGCGGAAATGCCGTTACAGATGTTCGGTTCCATACTTTTGTGCAAGATGTGATGGACGAACATATGCAGTACGCACACAATACGTATCCTCAAGATTTTGTGCATGATTGCAACGGCAATGGAATTGATGATGCGATTGACATTACTTCTGGAACAAGTTCTGATTCAAACTCAAATGAAATTCCAGATGAATGTGAAGACTGTAACCAAAATGGCGCTCTGGACTCGATCGACATACAACTTGGTTCAAGCCAAGACGTAGATGGCAATGGTGTCCCAGACGAATGCGAAAACGATTGCAACGAAAACAACATTCCAGATGCTTTTGACATAGCGCAAGGAATAAGTTTGGATATTTGGGGAAACGGAATACCTGATGAATGTGAAAGTGATTGCGATGGCAATGGGCAATCCGACTACAACCAAATACAAGAGCAGATGGACCTTGATCTTGATCGAGACTTAATTCTTGACTCTTGTCAGGACTGTGATAGCGATGGCATTACCGATTTGGATGAATTAAATGGCGCTTGGTCAACATGGATTGGGTCCAATGACACCTCTGGCGAGATTGTCGAATTTCATTCAATAGTTGGAACTCGAACGAATCAAACCGCTGCAAGTGCGGAACTTCAGACCTGGGAACTTTTGATTACAGATGACTATCGCATTCTCGCGACATCTCCAATTCAAAATAGTGTTCTAGAATTTGACAGAGAAGGAAATTTTGTTGGCGAACTTGTATCAACTGGTTCAAACGGTCTACTGAATCCAACTGGGATGGTACTAACACCTACAAACACACTTCTTGTCAGTAGCAACGGAACACATCAAATCCTAGAATTCAATGCACTAAGCGGTGACTTTATTGGTGTCTTTGCTGAAGATCCCATTCTTACTAGTTCGCCTCTTACTATTCTTATTACTGATGACCAACGAGTTCTTGTCTCTTTGGGTAATGAAACCGTTTCTTCTTTTGATCTTGCAACAGGCAATTCAAATGGACTATTTGTAATTTCACTTGACAACGGAGGGCTTACTGACCCTCGTGGCATGGCGCAACTTCTAAACGGGGATGTACTCATTGCAAGCATGGGAACAAATAATGTTTTGAAATTTGATGGAGACGATGGAAGTTATGCGGGACAATTCAACAATGGCGGAACAGATGTTGCTTTAACTATGGATGAGCCATGGGGTGTTCGCGTTGGTCCAGATGGTGATGTTTATGTTACTCGCCATGGAGCATATGAAGATGATGGACACGACGGTTTAAGAGATGATGATACAGAAGAACTGCACGTTAACTCAACCCGCATGTATATTTTTGATGGGGAAAACGGAAATTTCATTCGTTCTTATGTTACTGGTAACGATACTGATCTTTGGCAACCAACCGGCTTCGATTTTATGCCAGGAACAACCGAGGACTGCAATTTAAATGGCAAACCTGACGCATGCGATATTCTTTCTGGCATTAGTGAAGATATTAACGGGGATGGCATACCTGACGAGTGCGGTGGATGTGAAGCCGACATCAATGGTGATGGGTTTGTCAATGTCAACGACCTCCTTGTAGTTATTGATCAATGGGGGCTTGCTGAGTCCCCTGCTGATATGAACAATGACGGCACTGTCGACGTTTCCGATTTGTTACTGGTTGTTGGTTCTTGGGGACCGTGCGAGTAATCTAGGACAAAACTGACCGAAACTTAAGTAGCACTCTGCACACTACCGAAGACTATTCCCTTTCGACTGCAGAGCATTTCAAATTGATGCATAATGCACAATGAAGGAGTAACTATGATTTCATTTGTTATGTTAATTGGTTCTCTTGCGTTCACGCAAGCCGAGCATGCCTGGAATTTTAATCCAGAAACGATACATCAATTCAACCTGCAAGAACCATTATTTGCAGATGCAGACTTTGGTTACGGTTTGATTTGCAATGAAGAGAACATGCCAATCACCATAGATTCAAAGAAACGACTCCCCGTTAAAGATTTTACCATTTCTGCATGGGTTTCCATCGAAGAACCTCTTCGCTGGGGTGGCATTATAGGATGCGTGCAAGATGACACTGATATTGAATACGGGTGGGTGCTGGGCTACAACGAGACGCAATTCACCTTTGGTCTTTCTACAACTGGCGCAGATGACGGTGATGGTCGACTTACATATGTACATTCTGATAGTAAGACATATGGCTATGGCACTTGGCATTATGTTGTCGCAACATACGACGGGGAATCATTACGACTGTATGTCGATGGCGTATTGTGTAACAAAACTACTGAGCAGTCCGGCGATATTCTGTACAACGACTCATCCCCATTTGTACTTGGCGCGTACGCAGATGCAAATGAAAACCATCCACTTGATGGCCGCCTAGTACAAGTTTCACTACAAAACCAAGCCATATCTGCACTTGATGTTGCTCGCTTGTTTGAAGAACGCAAGGAACTCACTACCCTTCCCGCATGGTCCGATACCAAACTCGATTGGAAAGTTGCGCCCTATCTGAATTGGCCTACAACAAATGCTATGAGCGTCTCGTTTGAAACAACAGTGCCTACAACCGCAACAGTCATTGCTACAAGAGACGATGGCTCACATTCCGTTTCTATGCAATCTACTTTGCAACCATTCCACCAATTGCGATTAAGCGATTTAGAACAAAACAAAAAATACTTTTATGTTGTACATGTAACTGATTCTAATGGCGAAACTATAACAAGCGAGCAATTGTCATTTAGAACAGCGCCTGGAGTAGAAGATTCTTTCACTTTTGTTGCAATTGGAGATACGCAGTCCCAAGCTGATGTAGCAAAACGAGTTTCTGATCTGGCATATATGCACCGACCAAATTTGGTGGTTCATGCCGGCGACCTTGTAGATACTGGCACAGTAAAAAATGATTGGACTGGTCATTTTTTCCCTGCGATGCAGCCATTGATTGGTCGTGTTCCTTTCATGCCCGTACTTGGAAATCATGAGCAAGATGCCAAGCATTACTACGACTATATGCATTTACCAGAACCTGAAATGTATTACTCCTTTACTTTTGGGAACGCAGAGTTCTTTATGATTGATGGCAATAGAACACTCCACGAAGGTTCAAAGCAACTTGAGTGGTTAGAAAAAGCATTGAAACAATCTGTTGCAACTTGGAAATTTGCTGTGTTACATCAACCTCCATATACCTCTGACTCTAATGATTACGGTGATACATACCTTGAAACTTCAACGCGCGGCGATCCGAATGTTCGGAACATTATTGCATTGCTTGAAAAAAATGGCGTTGACATTTGCTTTTCTGGGCATGTCCATGATTACGAACGAACATTTCCCATTCTTGATGGCAAGGTGATTCCAACTGACGAAGGTGGCGTTGTGTACGTGACGACCGCTGGAGGCGGAGGGTATCTTGAACATTTTGATCCTACCAATACGTGGTTTGGGCACAAGAAAGCAAATTACCACCACCTTGTCTACATCGCAATTCATGGAAATCAACTTGAATTCCAAGCCATCGATGAACATGGAAATTTATTTGACGTCATGACAATTACGAAACCTCATTGACAATCCCTGAAATCGTTTACATCACTTGCCATTAGAGGAGTACTCGCATCATGCTCACCACTCTTGTCACCGTCCTACTTTCTGCAACTCTCGGCGAATTTGAGGTTGGATGCTTTGATGAATTAACTCCTCTATACCCAGATTCTACTATCAAAGAAGGACATGACACCTTTGCGATTGACTCGCCTCGAAATGCATATGCTGCTTTGCACTTGCTCGTTAAGGGGGTAGAACATGACATACCATTGAAACTTACTTCAACTATAAAAGGCTCGTGGTATCAACTCGTACCTGTGCCAGTAGAAGAAAATACAGGAGTAAAAAGCCGTACGGAACAATATGATGGAATGCGCAACCCAGATGTCATACGTACTGCACCTTTTGAAATATACGAGGTCATGAAACCAATCAGCACGACGTACATACCAAAAAGTAATACCGTAGCGCTTCGATTTGAACTTGCAATTCCAAAAAATGCAACAGTTGGCATGAAGCAAGTAAAGTTGCAATTGTCACAAAACAACAAGACAGTCTCATGCCAATTTCAGCTGAACATTTTTCCAGCAATCGTTCCAAGTTCAGGGCAAAATACATTTTCCTATACCAATTGGTTTGACTTCAATAAAATGGCAACATTTCATGGGCTTGTCCCTGGCAGCGAAGAGCACTGGAACATGGTTGACGCATATGCCGCAATGATGAAACGTGGAAGGCAAAATACTTTCTGGCTTCGATGGAAACAATTTTTTTCAGATGCATTAGTACTGGACAAAATAAAACTCAAGGCATATGTAGATCGTTTCACTAAGGCGGGGTTATGGTGGATTGAGGGTGCTCCAATTACGCATAGACCAAATGGAGATTGGTCATCGCCACATTTACAGTTAACCTTAGGAGCAAAACAGACACATACACCACAAGGTCTTGAAGACCTTAAGTCAATCGTAAAGCAAATGATGGGTGCCATTGTTGAGTTTGGTTGGGAAAATCGATGGATACAACACATTGCAGATGAGCCAACAGATACTAATGCAACAGCGTATGCCCAAGTTGCATCTTTAGTGCACGATTCTATGCCAGGCATCCCAATAGTCGAAGCAACAATGAGTAGGCAACTCGTTGGTTCTGTTGATATTTGGTGTCCACAAGTGCAAGAATTTCAAGCGAACATGCGCTTTTTTAAAGAGCGCCAAAAGATGGGCGATAAAGTTTGGACATACACCTGCTTAGTTCCCGGTGGCAAATGGCTTAATCGCATGATTGATATGGAACGATTGCGACAAGTCTATTTTGGCTGGGCAGCTTCTTCGTACGGAATCTCTGGGTACTTACACTGGGGTTTAAATCAGTATCAAGCAGACCCATTTACGCAAAGCGTTGTAGACCACCCCGCAATGCCAAACACAACAAACAAATTGCCTGCGGGCGATACGCATGTGATTTATCCTGGCATTGGTGGTCCATGGTCAGGCTTGCGATTTGAGGGGCACCGCATTGGCCTTGAAGATTTTGAATTACTCGCACAACTAAAAGAAGAAAATAAAGTGTTACATGATGCAATCATCAAAGAAGTGTTCAAACAATATGATGAATACGATACGGACGTCCTTCAGTACCGTAAAGCGCGTTCACTTCTCTTGAAAGCATTGCCATAGATAATTTCAGAATCGTTGCGCTGCACCAGATTTTTACAGTTTTAGTTACCTTTATAACATCAACAATAAGGTCTGCTGAAAATCAGACGTTTGCAAATAATTCCCGATGTGCGAGCGTCCACTCGTAGATCGAAGTCGCTGGACGACCTGCCAGTTCCTGAAAAGTATTCGTTACTAAATTAGCCTTGTTACTTCGCATCTGCCGGAAGTGGCAGAGCACCTGTAGGTCGAGATCTTCATCATCCGGAAAACCATACTCGATGAGCATGGCAGCAAACTCCTTCTCCGGCATATCAACATAACTAACTGGTCGACCAAGCGCACGGCCCATCTCGTCCGCTATTTCCGAGTAAGTCAACGCCGCTGGACCGGTAATTTCAAGGTTAGCACCCGCCCATTTCGTTGGATCTGCCTGCAATACAATCGCCGCCACCTCAATGCAATCGCAGAGAGCAACCATCCCGATGCGACCATCGCCGGCAGAAGCGTACATGCTATTTTCATGCTTAATCCCTTCAATCTGCCCAAGCAGATTCGTTTCCATAACCGTCTGTGGAGAAACGATAGTCCACGGCACACTGCAGGAAGCGAGTGCATCGAGCGACATCTGGTGCTGCGTATCGAGTGGATCTCCCTCGTGCCGAACTGCACCGAATAGTTTCACCACCTGGGCGATGCCCGAAGTCTCGGCTGCTTCGATGGCCATGATCTCGCGACGGCCAAGTTCAGGATGAATAGGGCTAACTAGGAACATGCGATCAGCACGTTCCATCAGTGCTGGCAGCGAAGAGGGGTCGTCTAAATCGCCGACTACTCCTGTGACATTTCCGCGCGTTAACTTTTGCGCACTAGATTTACTACGGGTCATTGCCAATACGTCGACGCCAGATCGATCGAGTGCATCAACCAAGCTAGAACCGAACATGCCGGTGGCGCCTGTTACGAGTACATTCATTTTTGTTTCTCCATCTCTATTACTCGAGTCCTGTATGGCCTTGAACTATGTAGCGTTCTTTAATTTTGACAGTGCTGCGCACAATCGATCGATGTGCTCTGTTTCATGTGCTGCTGAAATTTGAACGCGAATCCTTGCAGTTCCTTCTGGAACAACTGGATACCCAAAACCAATTGCGAAAACACCCATAGCAAGCAATTGGTTACTCATAGAAATTGCAGTTGCTGTTTCGCCAACAATGATGGGGCAAATTGCAGTTGGCGATTCTAAAACTTCAAAACCAACATCGGCTATGCCTTCTCTTGCTGCTGCAACATTGTCGCGGAGTTTTTGCACGAGTGATGGATTCGCAACAAGCGTGTCAATCGCAGTTTTCGCTGAACACGCAACAGTTACAGGAAGTGCATTTGAAAATAATGTTGGCCTACCTCGTTGCACGAGTAATTCAACTGCTTCGCGTTTGCCTGCAACATAGCCGCCTGCACCGCCACCAAGCGCCTTGCCTAGGGTGCCTGTAAAAATATCGATGTCTTCGCCAGCCATTCCGTAATGCTCATGCGTACCGCGGCCAGTTTCACCCATCACGCCTGTACCATGAGAATCATCAACCACTAAAACAGCACCGAACTCGTCGCACAAGGAACGAATCTCCGGAAGCAATGCAATGTCCCCTTCCATAGAAAAGACACCATCCGTTATCACGAAAATCGTCCCTTCATCGGAACGCTTCTTCGACGCTGAAACTAAGGCATCTCGCAGTGAATCCATATCGCTGTGTTTATAAATACATTTTGAGACGCCGCGGTGTATTGCTGTAGTCAAGCGCATAGAGTCAATAATGCACGCGTGGTTTAGTTCGTCTGAAACAATGACATCGCCATCTTGGCAAAGCGTTGGGAACGTTGCCTCCGTTGCGTTCCAGCAAGAAACAAACGTGTAACTTGCTTCTACACCTAAGAAAGATGCAATCCGTTCTTCGAGCGCTTCATGTGGAGCAAATGTGCCACAGATAAATCGTACAGAAGCAGTGCCAGCACCATACGTACGAAGCCCGTCGATACCTGCCTCGACTACGTCTGGATGATTTGCCAGCCCAAGGTAATTATTTGAACAAAAGCAATCGACTTCTCCCCTACCCCGTATGGAAATTCGTGGACCCATTGGCGACTCAATCATTTGAAGCTGTTTTAGTTGTCCAGTGTCTTCCAAGTGCGAAAGAATTGAATTAGATCGATCAAAGAAGGTTGAACTTTTGGTTGTCATACAGAACTTTCATGTTGTTTAGTAATTCTAGGAACAAGGTATTGTTCAAACGCTTGCTCCAGTGTATAGGTTGGCTTAAAACCCCAGTCGCGTTGAGCGACCGAACAGTCAAGCGCAGACGGCCAAGAATCGACAATCGCTTGCCGCCTTTCGTCTGGTTCAAACGTAATATCCGCATTAGGAAAATGCACTTTGACAAGGTCAGCAACCTCGCCAGCAGACGGATTAAAACTTGCAATGTTGTACACTATTTGTGTTAAATCTTTTCGTTCTGTGTCAGCAAGTTTTAACGTTGCCTCTATTGCTTCAGGCATTGTCATAAATGGAATTCTAGAATCTGGGCGAACGAAACATTTGTACTGTTCTCCGCGAGCTGCAGCATGCAACATTTCAGGCACAAAATCACTCGTGCCACCTGTAGGGATAGTATCTGCTGAAATTAATCCTGGATAACGAACGCAGCGAAAGTCTACTACGCCACGATTTTTATCTTTCCCAGCAACACTATCTTTTGCAAGTTGGCGGTAAGAATGTGCATAGTATCGACCAAGATGCTCGCAATACAACTTATTACAACCGTACATAGTTGATGGTCTGCAATGTTCATATTCCGAAACTGCTCCTGCGGCAGTCTTTTGCGAAAGAGACCCAAAACCGTATGCTGCGATGGAACTTGGAAAGACAACTTTTACAGGCTCTCCATACATACGACCTTGTTCAGCTGCAATGTGAAGAATGTTGACGGTTCCATTTACATTTACTTGATGTGCAACTTCAGGTGAAATTTCAGCACGCGTACTTAGCATTGCTGCCAAATGAAAGATTTCCTTCACTTGGTACATCGCGAGCAACCGGTCAAGTGCGTCTCGATTACATACATCCGCTAAATAAGTCGACGCGCATTGCTTTCGTAATTCTGTATCTAATTCTCGCAAATCTGTCGCGACGATATCTGGGCAATGTTCACCGCTTAGGGTTGTAATTAATCCATGTCCGACTTCACCGCCTGCGCCAGTAATAAATACCGCGGGTTGCCTACGTTCGCCTAAATTGCTTTGCTCCATCCGTGTATTCTAGTATCTTGTACAGAATGTTAGGCATTCAAAGCAAGAACAGTTCTATTAGTACATGGAGAGCGTTTTACCGCGATGGCTCGTTCCCGGAGTTAGCAGAAACCTCTGTCACCCCCTGCAAGGCC
>JABIWU010000047.1 GCA_018701395.1 Phycisphaerae bacterium
TGTTTACGTTGCGAGTTTGTTTTTAGAAGTGGTCGAATAAGGAGCATGCTTGCGCCAGTTGTTCCAATGAAACTTGCGAGCAGCGCACCGATTCCTAGAAAAATGGTGTTTACTTTTGGCGACGCTTCTAGGTCGCCAGAGAGGTGAATACCACCACTGATGACGTATAAACTAAATAATAATATTATGAACGGAATGAAGTCCTTCATAATGGAGTGGTCAAGCATTGGCCCTACAGAGTCTTTGCCAAGAACGACTACCATGTATACGATAGTTCCAATAGAACAGAGCATTGCGATGAAGAAGCGATTTAAGTTACTCTCCCACCAGTGACGAGTTTTATTTAAAAGTGGTAGTACGGCAATTGCACCTAAAATTCCTACAAAAGGAAGAATACCGATATACCAAAAATGAGGCGTGTGTACCTCGTGGGATCCGTGAGAATCGTGACTTCCAGATAGCCAAATGGCGAGCCAGATTGCAATGGCAATTGCTGCTATAAAAGTAACTGCTTGAATAAATCTCGACGGTGTTGGTGTGTAATGATTCATAGTTGCAAAGTCACACAGTTTAACGGGTAATGCTAGTTTTATGTAATGGCAAGAATCTCATCGAGATGTTCAATTAGCCAATTTGCAAACTCTGGTTTTTGTAAATCGGGCGCAGGGGCTAAACGTCTGCCATCTTTACAGTAAATTTCAGCAGATATAGTATTTGCATCCATCGTCGCTAGAGGGTTCGCGACGATTGCATCAACTTTTTTGCGTTCAAGTTTTTCTAAAGCAGAGGCAGGCAAGTTGTCCGTGTGTTCAAGAGCGAAGGCAAGAATGCGTTGATCTTCTCGTGCATTGGTCGCAAGTCCTGAGACCAAATCTTCAGTTGGGATTAAGTCGAGTTGATGCGAGTCCCCACGACGAATTTTACCCTCAATTTGACCACTTTTTGGGGTAAAATCTGCAACGGCTGCTGCCATTATTAAGATCTGGTGCGTTGGCCATAATTCCAATAATTTTGCTTGCAAGTCACGCGTAGATGAGAAAGGTATAGTTAAAAGGCGTGGATGAGCAGTCTGTTTTACGCTATTGGCCCCAAGTAACAGAGTAACCTCATACCCACGAATTGCTGAAATTAGTGCGAGAGTTGCACCTAGTTGACCAGATGATCTGTTACCAATAAATCGAACGCCATCAATGTGCTCTTGCGTAGCACCGGCTGTGATTAAGATTCGGATTGGATTAACTCTGCTCATAATGAAGAAAAAGATTCAATAGTCCCTGAAGAACTCTTGTACGATGATACTATGTGTAGAAGGTGGCATCGCCACTTCTTATCTTATGGCACGAAAACTACGAAGAAAAATTGGCGAAATCCTCATTGAAGAGGGTGTGATTACAAAAGAGCAGTTAGGCGTTGCTCTTGAAGCAGCATCTGGAACAGCAAAAAAAGTTGGTGAAGTGCTTCAAGAGCAGGGTGTTTGTGACGCTAAGGCGATCGTAAAAGCGCTCGCAGAACAATTTGGAATGAAATTCATCGCCCTAGATGGTGCAGAGGGTGAACAAACACCAGATCTCGACCTAATTCCGAAAGATGTTATTCAAAAACATGTAATTATTCCGCTTTCAAAAGTGAATGATAAATTACAACTTATTATCCATGACCCGCTTAATCTAGAACTGCTCGATTTGCTGCGTTTTCGATTGAATTGTGAGCTTGAGCCAATACTTTCTACGAAAGAGGCGATTCAAGCATATATCGGTAAAGTCTCTGGAAAAGAGAGCAACGTTATATCCGAGACCTCATTGGTGACTGATTCTGTCGATGTTTCAGTTGACCGATCTGTTGACAAATCTGTTGATTCTTCTATTGATCTGGATGATGAACAAGCGCCAATTGTAAAGTTAGTTGCACGATTCATCACCGAAGCGGTACGCAATCGTACATCTGATATTCACATCGAACCAATGGAAGACAGAGTTGTCCTTCGGTATCGAATTGATGGTGTTTGCCATATTCGAGACAATTTACCTAAGCGAATGCAACCAGCGATTCTCGCAAGATTGAAGCTGATGGCAGGGGTAAACATTGCTGAAAAAAGAATTCCACAAGACGGTCGAATTAAAATGGGAGTCGATAGCGAACAAATTGACTTCCGTGTTAGTTGTTGCCCAGCGTACCATGGCGAATCAGTTGTGCTTCGTATTCTTCGCCCGGATTCAGTTCGTATTGGTCTGAAGAATATTGGATTTGAGCAAGAGAATTACGATGCATTTATGAAATTGATTCGTAAACCCAATGGCATTTTGTTGGTTACAGGTCCAACTGGCTCTGGTAAAACCACAACGCTTTATTCTGCGCTTGATATTTTGAACAGACCCGACCGAAAAATTATTACAGCGGAAGATCCAATTGAATATAGTTTTGCTGGCATTAATCAGTGCCAAGTTCGTGACTCTATTGGTTTGACGTTTTCTGCAATTCTTCGAGCGATGCTACGTCAAGCGCCAAATGTAATTCTTGTCGGTGAAATTCGAGACCGTGAAGTTGCCGACATTGCAATTCAAGCGGCACTGACTGGTCACTTGGTGTTCTCTACATTGCACACAAATGATGCCCCCTCTGCAATTACACGGTTGATTGACATGGGAGTAAAGCCTTACTTGGTTGCAAGCTCTATTCAAGCAATAATGGCACAACGACTTATCCGTCTTTTATGCCCTGATTGTAAAGTTAAGGATGACAGCCCTGATCCTAAATATTTGAGAATCGTCGGCATTGAACCCGAAGAAGTGCCTCTTTCGAATATTTGCAAGTCAGTTGGTTGCTCAAAATGTGGAAACGTGGGCTATCGTGGCAGAAAAGCAATCTTTGAGATGATGATTATGAATAACGAAATCCGAGAATTAGCATTTAACCGTGCTCCTCTTGGACAAATTAGACAAGCCGGAATTCGAGGCGGTATGCGCACACTTGTAGAAGACGGAAAGATTAAGATACTTCGTGGCGATACAACCGCTGAAGAAATTGCGAAATTCGCACAAGCAGAAGCCCTTCTTGCTGATAATGTAGATATTTAATGGAACTTAACTAAACGAAAAACTTATGTCCACAATCCAAATTGACAGACTACTCGACACCGTCGTACGTACCGGCGCATCTGATCTTCACTTAACTGTTGGTCGCAAGCCAACCTTGCGTTTGCATGGTGGGCTTAAAAACTTGGATACTAAAGTCCTTGACGGCGATGATTGCGTTGCATTGATGAAGCAGATTACACCTGAAAAAGCACAGCAAGAATTGCAGGAAGAAGGCAGTTGCGACTTTGGTTTTGCATTTGGAACTGAAGCTCGTTTTCGAGTTGCAATTTTCAGGCAACGCGGCGATGTCACATTGGTTTTACGTTTGATTCCAAATGAATTGCTTACTTTTGAAGAAATTGGTTTGCCGACTATTTTGAAAGAACTTATTCGTCGTCCGCGTGGTTTGTTTATCGTAACTGGACCAACTGGTTCAGGTAAGACAACATCACTTGCGACAATGATTGACTATGTCAACACGAATCTTGAGCGTCATATTGTGACTGCAGAAGACCCGATTGAGTATTATCACTACCATAAAAAATCAATCGTCAATCAGCGTGAAGTTGGTAACGATGTCCCGAGTTTCTCGGAAGCGTTGCGGCGTGTTCTTCGTGCTGACCCTGATGTTATTCTTGTTGGCGAAATGCGCGACTTGGAAACTATTGAAGCGGCAATTCAAGCTGCTGAAACGGGTCACTTAGTTTTTGCTACTTTGCACACCACTGGTGCATCGGGAACTATTAACCGTATTATTGATGCTTTCCCTACAAATCAGCAAGAGCAGGTTCGCGTTCAATTATCTACGGCTCTCATTTCAGTGTTATCGCAGGTATTGTTACGAAGGATAGACAAGGTCGGTCGAGTGGCTGCGTATGAATTCTTGGTCGTTACGCCAGCGGTAGCTAATCTCATTCGTGAAAATAAAACCTTCCGTATTGACTCCGCAATTCAAACAGGTCGTAAATTCGGCATGCAATTGCTCGATGACCATTTGTGGACTTTGTATGAAAAGGGAATGATTGATGCAGAAGAAATGATCGATAAAGGTCGAGATTCTAATTCCCTGACCCAAAAAGTCCATAATGCAGGCGGTAAAGTGGGTCGGGCGGAACTAGACACCCCCACATAACGCAAAACATAGTTGTTTTTCTTAAATTACTTGTGTATTACCCTTGAAAATCTTATCATAATGGCGAATAATCTGGGTGGCAAATGGTTAAATCAACCTTTGTAAGGTTGCCAGTACCCTTTTGTTTGAGAATCATGTACTAAGTCTTCTAGTACGTATTTTTTGGAGTTTCAAAGCACCATGGCAAAACAATCAACTACGAAAAAAAAGAAATCAACTGATCCCACTCAGTTAAAGGGACGTCGCTTTGGTCGCGTACTAACTAAGTTAGGAGTCCTAACAAGAGACCAAGTGCATGAAGCACTTTCCATTCAAAAAGTTGCACGAAAAAAAGGGGACCACAAAAAAATTGGCGAAATAATGTTGGAAATGGGCATCATTTCAGATGTCGAAATTCAAAAAGCGCTTGCTGGGCAATCTGGCCTTGCTTGGGTTGAACTTGAAGTGGATTCCATTCCACAAATTGCTTTTGACATACTTCCTGTTGAGAGCGCCACTACATATCAAATTGTTCCGGTTGATTATGACGAATCAACAAAATTATTAACTATTGCATTGAAATCTCCAGATAATTACAGAGCTGTCGATGACCTCCGATTATTGATGGGTTTCAAAGTAGTTGCAGTAGTAGCACCACCTGAACAAATTGACGAAATTATTAAGAAACGTTATTCATCAGGCGGTCCATCTATGGCCGACATGATGGCTGATTTAGATAATTCGGACATTGCTGGTTTTGATTCAGGCGATGATTCAACTGATTTATCAAAACTTGCTTCTGCAGCTTCAGATAATAAAATTGTTCGATTAATTAACCTTGTCTTGTTGCAAGCGATTAAAGATAAGGCTTCTGACATTCACTTTGAACCGTTTGAAGATGAGTTCAAAATGCGGTATCGAATTGATGGTGTTTTGTATGAGATGGTTCCACCACCGATGCACTTGGCCTTGCCAATTGTTTCACGTGTGAAAATTATGGCTAATTTGGACATTTCAGAAAGGCGATTACCTCAAGATGGTCGCATTGAACTTACCGTTGGCGGTTCGCCTGTCGATCTTCGTGTTTCTATTCTTCCGACAATGTTTGGCGAGTCAGTCGTTATGCGTGTTCTTGACCGTTCAAATGTTCAGTTGAACATGGATAAAATTGGCCTTCGCACCACGGATTATGAAAAAATGACAGACATCATTCGTCGTCCAAACGGAATTGTTGTCGTTACGGGGCCGACAGGGTCTGGCAAAACGACAACCTTGTATGCAGCACTGTCTGAATTGAATGACCCACAAACAAAAATTCTAACGGCTGAAGATCCTGTTGAATATGACATTGATGGCTTAGTGCAATGCCAAGTAAATACTGATCAAGAATTAACATTCGGAAAATTACTTCGTTCATTCTTGCGGCAAGACCCCGATGTAATACTTGTTGGCGAAATTCGTGACCTAGAAACTGCGCAGATTGCTGTGCAGGCATCCCTTACTGGTCACTTAGTATTTACTACTTTGCATACAAATGATGCACCATCAACAATTCTTCGGATGGTTGACCTGGGTGTTGAAGCATTCCTTATTACAGCAACCGTTGAGGCGATTGTTGCGCAACGATTGGTTAGACGTATCTGCAATAGTTGCAAAGAAGAATATTCACCATCTGAAGAAGAACTAATGGAACTTAAACTTCATAAAGAAGATGTTAGTACCCGAACCTTCTTTAGAGGGAAGGGGTGCGAGTCCTGTAACCATAGTGGCTATAAAGGTCGACTTGCTCTTTTTGAAATTATGGAATTCGATGACACACTTCGTGAATTGATTCTCGCTCAAACTTCAACTGCAATTTTGCGAATTGAAGCACAAAAACGAGGGATGCGAAGTTTGCGTGAAAGCGGATTACTTTCGATTTATGACGGACAAACAACTATTGATGAAGTTGTCCGAGAAACGATGCTTGATGACTAATTTAATTCGCGAACGTTCGACTCGCGTTGGAGACCAATAGAATGCCTACCTATGTATATGAAGCTCTAAATGCTGCTGGAAAACCTGAAAAAGGACGAATCGAAGCTGACAGCAGTGATGCTGCAATCTCAGCAGTACGCTTGAATGGTTTCTTTCCAACTTCTGTACGCGAAGAAAAATTAAAGGGCGCGTCAAAAGCTGACAAGGCAAAGACTGAGACAAAGAAAAAAGCAAAGAAAAAAGGTGGCGGGATTAACATATCCATTGGTGGTGTTAAAACAAAAGTATTAACTCAATTCACACGCCAACTTTCTACGTTGCAAGATGCGGGCTTGCCTCTGCTTCGCTCCTTGCAAATTCTTGAGCAACAGCAAAAGCCAGGCAAACTAAAAACCATTATTGGTGAAGTTGTTGAAGATGTTGAATCAGGCACAAGTCTATCCGATGCCATGGGAAAACACCCAAAAGCATTTGACCGTTTGTATGCAAAAATGGTTGCGGCAGGCGAAATTGGCGGTGTGCTTGACGTTATTTTGCAACGGCTCGCAAATTTTATGGAAAAAGCAGAACGGCTAAAATCTCGCATCAAAGGTGCAATGATTTATCCAATCTGTGTGATCGTCGTTGCTGTTGGCATTGTTACAGGGATTATGTACTTTGTTATTCCGAAATTTAAAGACATCTTTGATGATTTTGATGTAACGCTTCCGGGACTAACACTATGGTTAATTGATGCAAGTTTGTGGATTGCTGGAACTCCCGAGCAAGGGGAACAAGCAATACCAGGCTTTGTTTGGATAATGTCAAGTCCATTTATTATCTTCTTCTTCTTTAAATTGATTCGTAAAACTGGTCCAGGCAGGGCATCGACAGATATTATTTTGATGAAAATTCCTGTGCTTGGCAATTTAGTTGAAAAAACATCTGTTGCTCGATTTACAAGAACGCTTGGAACATTGATTGCAGCTGGTGTTCCAATTCTTGAAGCAGTTCTTATTACTCGTGACACTTCGGGCAACCATGTGTACGAAAAAGCGCTCACAGGCGTGCATGACTCCATTCGTGAAGGCGAGTCTGTAGCGGCGCCGTTGCGTGAAGCAAAAGTTTGCGATTCTATTGTTGTAAATATGATTGAAGTAGGCGAAGAAACGGGCGACCTTGACGTCATGCTAATGAAAATTGCTGACAACTATGATGAAGAAGTTGATGTTGCCGTTACTGCACTTTTGAGTTTGCTTGAGCCAATGCTCGTCGTTGTTCTTGGTGGAATCGTTGGGACAATTGTCCTTGCGTTATTCTTGCCGTTGGTAAAAATGATTGAATCGGTTTCAGATGCTGGATAACCTACGTTGAAATGTAAACGAAACACAACTTATAGATATGGATTCACCATTGTTGAATTGCTCGTAACAATTTCAATAATAGTTGTACTTGTTTCTACGCTCGCGCTTGCCCTTACTGCAGCGCGGACTGCAGCTCAAGTTGCAGAAACACAATCCAGATTGACTTCGTTGAAGAATGCAACTATTCGTTTTAAAGAAGACGTTGGTTATTTGCCTGCGGTCTTAAGCCCGCAACGAAATCTGTCTGTTTTTCCTGTATTCCCAAGCCCCACAACAGGATCACCTCAACAGATGTACAGGTATCAAGCGCAAGATTGGTACTCCATTACATCGCCTGCAGAATTCTTTATTGGATATGGAAATAGAAGCGAAGATGGGTATGGCAGAAATGTTGGCTCGGTGGATGGCAATGCAGACTACGCAGAAATGCCTCGCTTTGGAATCCGTCATCCAAGTATGGATGGTGTTTGGCGCGCAACTGATATTTGGGCATCAACTGGTCAAGGTTTACTTACAGATAGAGCACCTGCTGCTCGTGGAGATTTACTTGGCCCATACCTTGAAGTTGAAAATGACCAGATGTACGGGCGACTCATTCTAGACAACACAACAGCGGAGCCACTGGTTGATCCGGTGACTGGTCAAGTAAAAGTTTTTTATCCTGGTGACCCCGAACTTGACACTTTTACGATGATCGAGCGCCAAGCACTGCCGATGGTTATCGTTGACACGTGGGGTTCTCCTATTCGATATTACAGGCCCTTGTACCCTGTTGCATCAGATCCTTCTCTACCGTTGACGGGCATTTCGCGAGTCTATACACAATCGAATACCTACAATCGTCCAACGCTAAGCGATTTTTTTGTGCTACGCCCATTCGAATTTCAACCAGATAAAGTTATCGATGGCTCGCGTTCAGATTACATGAACGGCTTTAACGCTGCAGGTGATCGGTCTACGACTATTGAATTACAGGCTGGGCAGTTTGCGTATTTTTCTGCTGGGCCAGATCAAAAATCGAATGATTTAATAAGAGCAGACATGCTGGGCTTGCCTGGTAATAATGACCTAAATGCTACACAGGAAGTTAATGAAGACAACATTGTGGAGATTGGACCGTAATGAAACGCATGCATAAAAAACAAACTTTCCGTAAAGCCTTTACGTTGATAGAGATGTTGATTGTAATGAGCATCATTGGATTACTCGCAGCTCTTACGCTTGGCATTTCAAGCAGTGTTATGCGAAATAGTGAAATAAGACAGACTGAAAATGCATTAAAAGTGCTCTCCATGGCGATGCAAGAATGGGAACTTGAGATGGGGCGCTCGGTTACCTTTAAAGGTGTTCTAGATGCAACAGATCTAGGAATGTATGACATCGATATGTCTGGCGGAAACATCGGTTACCCTGGCTTTGGAGGGCAAGGTGTTGAAAATAGCATCATGACACAAGAAATGAAATTGCGAAATGTTACGTTGGTTGATGTTTTGTCGGATGGTGACAATTCGAAAAATGTTTTGGCAAAAATAGAAACAGATTTGGTATCCAAAGATGTCTTGGGTATGTTTGTCATTGACCCATGGGGCAATCCTCTTGGGATAGTATTCCCAGGAAAATATTTTGCAGATGTTTTTCCATCTGGCAATATGTTTGCGGAAGATAGTTCTGGCGATTTGACAGTCCGAGATGAAGTCGAAGATGGACTTGGGTCTTGTATAAATCAACGACCTTATTTTGTTTCTGCAGGGCCCGATGGCTTGTGGGGTTATCGTTTCCAGGCAGGTGATGGGCCAATAACTTCTGATCCAGAAAGCATGGCTTTATGGAATGCAACGCTTGATAATATTTATTCCTATAAACCATATATAGTTGAGGGGGCGCGTTGATTCGCAAACGAAACCATTTGCTATCTATGCGCGGCTTTACGTTGCTAGAGTTAATTGTCGTCATGGTCGTCATGGCGATTCTCGCGGGACTTAGTGCAATTGCGTATCGAGGTATTGCGAAAGATATGCAAATGTCTGCGGCGGTAAATACCGTTACAGCGGCTCTTGATAATGCTAGAGCAATCGCAATTAAACATAATCGATATGTCATAACGGTGTTCCGGCCAAAATTAGATGATGACGGTACTACGCAAATAATCGAACTAGTCATAGCAGAGTGGAATGGAGATTCGGCTTCTGCTAATCGTGGCGATGGAGATATATGGACGTACGATCGTTTTGTGCCTGTGCCCAAAGTGCTTGTGCGCACAATCTCTGGTGGTGTAAATGTTGCAGGTCCTGGGTATGGAACAGGGGACGACAATTACTGGTGGGCGTGCTCGTATTTGCCTGCTCCGAACGAACCGTATGGTTCTCTTGTTGGTGTGCTCTACAGCCCAGAAGGCAGGGTGGTCGTACGAAATGCAGAATCTGGTTCCGACAGAATTTGGGTTGATTACAATCGTGACTGGATTCAAACTATCAACGCGACAACTCAAATTGTTTGGGACGATCCAAATGTGGTGACTTCCCCTTGGTTAACTCCGGCTACGCCAAGTATTGGTTCCTACTTTGACATTGAAATACAAGCCAGCGAACCATTTGTAAGTATGACTCCCATCCTTGCTGTCTTCAATGAAGAAGCATGTCGAAAGGCGTATGACCCAACATCGTGGAATGACTCGAATAGTCGAGAACGTGATTACACAACATTTATTGATGCAAATGCAGACCGCATTCAATTTAATCGGTACAGCGGAGCAGTATTAGAATGAATCAACATCGAAAACAGTATGGTTTTTCTCTTATTGAATTATTGCTTGCAATTTTCATATTAGGCATTGGCATTATTAGCATCGCCACACTTTTTCCAGCAGGCATTGCCCAGCAACAAAAGACAACAGACGATGTTATTGGTCCAATTGTTGCACGAAATGCAATGACGCTTTTGCGTTCAAAACTCGACCAAGAAGATTTTGCTGGCGCAGAGGATTTTGAGCCAGATTGGTCGCCGTTTCTTTGCGAATTCTCATTAACCCAAGCAAGTATTAATCCGTGGCCAACTATTTGCGGTGATTGGATGTGGCGCAGGCCGGGTATTGTTAATGAATTGTATGGTGAGGTTCAAGATATAAACGCACAAACAGTTCGAGGTGCAATTGATATTTTTGCAACTCCCGGTTTCGATGTCATCGATGGGCAGGGTTCTCCATTAACAGAGTATTGGACAGATACGCAAAGATTGCCGGGCATTCCATACAACAAAAATAGATACCCAGACATTTACGATGAAGGAACTTTTGTTGACATTAACCCTCCTGTTATGAGGATTATGGCTAGCGAACGACAATATCCAATGTGGGATGGTCTGCCAGAAGATAGGCCAAAAGCGCAATATTACTGGGACTGCATGTTCCGAAGATATGAGGGACGAATTCTTGTTGCTATTTTTGTGTACCGCGTGATTGATCCATCGCAAACGGGTGCGTACACAGTTGATACAAGCCAGTACCAAACACCAAATTTCCCACTTCGAGTCAATCTTGAATCAGAATCTTCAACGGGTTCTTGGGACGCAAATCAAGGCAGTGAAATACTCAATGACTCACAATTAGACGACCCGGCATTACAGGCAAATCAATGGCAGTTCCCTGGTCAGTGGCTAGTTGACCAGAATGGAAATGTGCACAACGTTCAAAATGGAAGAAGGCGTATGAATGATACGGACCCAGTCCGATTGACTGCTCCGCCCTCGCCGTTGCAAGTATTTGTGACCGGTTCAAGTTTTGGTTCATCTTCGATTAATGTCAATTGGTGGGACCAGACATACGTGCCCCAGCAGAGTGGAATTCAATACAACGGCGTAGTAACGGATATTTGGTTTGTGCCAACAAGTGATAGTAAAGGTAGAAAATTGTATCCAGTCTACGCAGTGGTGGAAGCGTTATGAATAGTCAACTATTTTCAAAAACTAATCGTCTTGCATTCACTTTAATTGAACTCATGGTGGCAGTCGTTGTTCTTCTTGCCGTGATGGTTGCAGTTGGTCGAATTTTCAGTACAACTAGTGACATATCTTCTTCAGGCAAGGCAATTGCAGAAACACTGCAGCAAGGCGTTGCTATTGAGCAACAGTTACGTGAAGATATTGCAAATATTTCGCGCGAAGGTTTCGTTGGCATCCATTCTGTTGCAGTTCCAAATAATGTGAAGGGTGAATTCATGCTTATAGATGATTCGCTTTCTTCAGACGCTATTATAAGGTGCGACCAACTCATCTTTTTCACCGACGGTGTTGCAACGCCAATGTTGAATACAGGTAGTACTGATTTTGCAGGGCAGGGTCTAGCAACAAGAGTGTATTACGGCCACGGTATTCGTTTTCCGCAATTAGATGGCATCCTTCAAGGTGTTAATAATGACGAACAGTCTGATGACCCAATGTATTTTGGTTCGACTATACCGCAAGTAAAAACTCCATGGTACGAAGGCGCGATTGAAGTTGAAACAAGAATGTATACCGAGAGTCAAGCTCAACGATTTAATGTTGTGGGTACTTCGTATTATGCAAACGGAACGCAGAACCACCCAAGTGAATGGACACTTTGTAGACAAGCGATTAATCTCGGAGATGATGACCAAGAAAACCCAAACAGTACGCGTAAGACGGTCTACTTAGGTAGAGGAATTTCTTCGCACACTATTTTTCCTTGGGACCCTAGAATTGGCGGTAACGCCACCTATCCACATGTGTTGCACGGTAGAGTGGATATCGCTGCAACGCAACTTGATGACATTCGTCAAAGTGTTTTGCAAGAAGTTGAATTTGGTTCTGCAAATCGGCAATGGCGAGGCGATACTTCTACTGGTACGGATCAACAAGAATTAATTGCGTCACTCTTTTATTGGCCAAGGGTTGAGCCGTACCCACCAACGGCAGTGCGGTACGACCAAGCACTTATGATGTCCGCTATTGCCGAAGGCTGTGTTTCGTTCCAAGTGGAGTGGACATACGATGAAGGCGTCGGCGAAGCGACGGACGCCAATCATGTTTGGTATTCAGGCTATCAGTTTGACGATTTGACAGTAAGTCCATGGTGGGGAAGTGCGTATACGTATTCAATTGGTGGACAAAGCGATGAATACAATATTGGTTTTAATAGGCTTACAGATTTCACTTATGACGCAATAAACGGAGTGACTAATGATGTTGTTCCCGTTTCAATTAATCCAAGTTTGATTGAACCAGTGTTTAACAATACCGATACTGCGGGTGCAGTTCTAGTTCCAACTATTTACGGTGCTGGAACTAGAACAAATGAGTACTGGGCAATATTTGGATACAACGGAAGTGATCCATTTATGGAAAATGACCTTGATTTTCTAAATGGAACATCCGGTGATCCCACGTGGCGCTATACACCATGGCCAAGTGCTTTACGCATCACAGTACATTTGCTTGATAGAAATAACCGCTTAGGAGCAGGGTGGACATACCAATTTGTAGTTGACCTACCGGAACGAAATTAATGATCAAACAACGAACACATTCTATTCGCCCTCGTTTTGGCAATGCTCTCATCCTTGTTGTTGGAATCCTTGTTCTTTTAGTTCTAGTTGCAACGGCATTTATTACTCGAACGCAAAGTGGTCGAGTAACCGCTGTAGCGCAACGAGATGTTGCAAAGATAAATGATAGAGCACGCACCATTGCAACGCAGGTTGCAGATGAAACTGCACTTTCGCTTTTTGCTAAACCAATTGTCGTTACAAATCAAATACCTGCATCAAGTGCGAATACGAGGCGGGGTGAACCACGTTCAGATGCATTAAGATACAGTCACGATTCGACATACCCTTTTAACTATGCGCCATATGAAGTTATTCCTTGGACGAACCCGCCCGACGATACGATTGCCGGGATTCCATCGCTTGGGCCAATGAACCCAATAGGCGGTCCATCCTTTGGAGACACGCGGTGGTTGCGTGATTTAGAACCGCAACGGGCAGATGTGCAAGACCTTATCGGCCAAGGTTTTCCTGGATGGTCCGATTCTGACGGAACGCCAGATACCTTTACACATTGGCGTCACTTGACGAATTTATCTCGAAGTGGAAACGCATGGCGTGCCGTGCCAGATATTAGTGATGTAACTTGGAACTTAATCACGGACCTTGATGTGCCTTTTGAACAGTGGCCAATTACAAAACCCCAACGATCAGGTGGTTGGCAAGGACTAGCCCTAAGTCCTTTAACTCAATATCCATCTTTAGTAAATGGCGGTCAAGCAAACTTTAACTTATGGCTTGATTGGACAACGCTCCCAGGCTGGGCTGCAGCACAAGCAAACCCACAACTGCAACCACAGAACTTTTTAGATTTAAGTGATCTCAATGGTGACGGGATACATAATGATCCAACTGTTGGCGAGCGCCCGATGGATGCATATATAAATGGTACAAATCGTTGGTTTGTAGAACGAATGTTAACGGACACAGACGGCGATGGATTTACCGATGCATTTTGGCATCTCTATCCTCAAACACTTGGTCCAGACACTCGGCAAATTGTTGCAGTCTCGGTAACAGATAATAGTGGTAGGGGTAACATGAATGTTGCGACGGCATACCACCGTAAAGATTACGGTGATTGGAATAGCAATGATACTGCTCGCGATAAAGTTGGTGAAGCAACGCGGGGTCACACACCAGCGGATCTAGCAATCATTGGACAAAACAGTACTAGTTTTGGCAATGTATACCCATGGCGTGTTGGGTTCATGGATAATCTCGCAAACCTTCCAGGCAACGCATTATTTTCTACATCATGGATCTCTTACAATCAAATTGGACCCAATGGCTACGCTGTAAATGTTGATTGGAATACAGACCAATGGAACTCGCGTGAGAATGCAA
>JABIWU010000048.1 GCA_018701395.1 Phycisphaerae bacterium
GCGTCTGCATTTTTTATCACAGGAACCATTAATCCATTATCAGTATCAACAGCACAACCTAAGTGCACGTTTGAGTGCAGTAATATTTCTTCAACGAAATCGTCAACAGTGGAGTTCATCGATGGGTGCTTTTTTAGCGCTTTTGTCACAGCGGTCATGACGAAAGGAAGCATGCTGAGTTTTCTGCCGATTAATTCGCTGATTGCTTTCCGCTTGCGATCTATTTGTGTCACATCTGCTTCGTCCATTACTTGGAAGTGGGCAGTAGTATTAATACTATGCATCATTGCTTCTGCAATTTTTCGTCGAATACCCCGAAATGGTATTCGTTCTGAAACGCCTTCTTGCGGCACGCTTACTCTTGTTGCAAGCGGCGCGGTTGCCGTTTGTTCAATTGCTACATGCGTACCGTGCGATTCGATATCTGAAGCAGTAACTCTTCCGCCTCTACCAGTAGGAGTGACGGTATTAATGTCAATATTTTTTTCTTTTGCGATTCGGCGAACAGCAGGGGTAGCGGAAGCCTTTTCGCCCGCTTGCGCTTCTGGTTCTGCGGTGGTTCTCGCAAAACTAGCGGGAACGTTCATGCTGTCATCAACCGCGCCAACAACACAACCGGTGTCTGGAGGCGCGTCGGAATCAGTTGCGGTTTCAGCAGGAGAATCAGTTGCAGAAGTACCAATGTCGTAATTAACAAGAATACTTCCAACATTAATGATGTCGCCTTCATTTCCATTGAGCGATTGGATTACGCCAGTCCACGGACTTGGTACTTCAACAAGAGCTTTGTCGGTTTCCATTTCAGCGATTGTTTGGTGTTCTTGAACAGTGTCACCAACAGAAACTCTCCACTTAATGAGTTCTGCTTCGTGCACACCCTCGCCAAGGTCAGGAAGAATGAAATGTGAATGATCAGTTGGTTGTTTTGTAGCCATAATTAATACGCCATCGTTTCAGAGATCGCCTTGCCAATACGTTCTGCATCTGGAAGATAATCAAGCTCTAGTTTGTAATACGGCATGACAGTATCAAAACCACACACTCGCTGGACAGGCGCCTCGAGATGTAAGAAACAATGTTCCATCACTCCCGCAGCAATCTCAGCGCCAAGACCACAGGTTTTTGGTGCCTCGTGCACGACAACGCAGCGACCAGTTTTGTTTACAGAGGCGGCAATCGTATCTATATCAATAGGCGAAATTGTGCGAAGGTCGATGAGTTCGATTGATTTTCCAGACGCTTCGATAGCGTTCATGCATTGCACAACGGTTGCGCCCCATGAAACCATTGTAAGTTCGTCTCCCTCACAAACAGTTCTTGCGACACCGATTGGAATTGTGTATTCGTCTTCGGGAACTTCTTCCCGAAAGGCGCGATAAATCCGTTTTGGTTCAAAGAAAATCACTGGGTTCGGATCGCGAATAGCGCTGATTAATAAACCCTTTGCATCGTATGGCGACGATGGCATTACGATTTTGAGCCCAGGCGTGTGTGTGTAAATTGCTTCTGGACTATCGCTATGTAATTCAGGCGCGTGAATGCCGCCACCAACCGGAACGCGAAGTGTAAGCGGGCAAGTAATTCCACCGCGGGTTCTACTGTTGAAACGAGCGGCCTGATTTGTAAGTTGGTCGAATGCTGGACCCATAAATCCTTCAAATTGAATTTCAGGAATCGGACGTAGTCCGCCCATTGCAAGCCCGATGGCGGTTCCCATGATGCCCGACTCTGCAAGCGGTGAGTCTACAACTCTGTCACCCCCAAATCGCTGAAACAACCCTTCGGTTGCACGAAAGACCCCGCCATTGAGACCAATGTCTTCTCCTAAAAGAAGTACACGATCATCTTTTTCCATTTCTTGAATAAGAGCAAGATTGATGGATTGAACTAATGTTAGATTCGCCATTATTTGACCACACCCTCTTGCGTTGGTTGTGAAATTTGAGATGGGTCTTGACCAATACTACTTGTTCGCATGGTTTGTCTTTGTTTTTGTAATTGCGGTGGAAGATCAACAAACATCGAGTCAAAGAAGTCATTTGAAGTTGGAGCGTCAATTTCCTCAGCATTTTTTACAACTTGTGATACGGTGGTTGCTGCAACGGCAAGTTGTTCTTCTTCTTTTGAGGAAGACCAAAGGTCTTTTTGTTCAAGATAATTTCGAAGTCGAATCATTGGATCGCGATTTTCCCACATCGCCAGTTCGTCTGCATCTCTATAACGGCGAGCATCATCAGCTGTTGTATGGTCGCCGAGACGGTACGTTAACGCCTCGATAAAGGTTGGTCGATTATTTTCGCGTGCGTTAGTAACAGCGTCGCGAACCACCTTTACCATCGCAAACAAATCGTTTCCATCCACTTGCACACAATCCATGCCGTAAGCAATACCGCGTTGCGCAACTGTGGGTGCGGAGCATTCAAGTTTCGTTGGAGTAGAAATTGCCCACCCATTGTTTTGGCAAATAAACACAACGGGTAAATCTAGGTTAGCGGCAAAGTTTGCCGCTTCGTGAAAATCACCCTCGCTTGTTGCGCCATCGCCAAAGAATGTACAAGCAATGCCACCATCCTTTTTATATTTGCTTGCCCATGCTAAGCCTGTCGCGTGCAACATTTGTGATCCGATAGCAATTGCCAGCGGGGTTACGTTGCAACTGTCGATGTGGTTACCGCGTTCGTCACCCATCCAGTGCAAGAGAATTTTTTCCATTGGAAGACCGCGCCAAAACAAACCAGCGTTTTCTCGGTAGCAGGTTACCATCCAATCCTTTTTTTCCAAAACATAAGCAGCAGCCAGCGATGGAACTTCTTGGCCTCTGTTCTCTGGGTATGTACCCATTCGGCCAGACCGCTGTAACTTGAATGCAATTTCATCAAGATGACGGCAGACCATCATGTGTTTGTACATGTCAACAATATCTTGGTCGGGAATTAATCCGTCGCCAAGGGCAGCGTCAAAATTTCCATGCTCATCAAGAATAGAGACATGTTCAATTTTTGTTTCAAATATAGTTTTAACTGGCATGGATACCCGTTTCCTGCGTGCCTGCGATTCGTTGCTCTGCAATTTCTACTGCAGCGGCGTACGTTGAGGTAGAGTTGATTCCGCGAGTCAGAATTTGAGCGGTAGTTTCAAAAATTTCGTCATTTTTGGTTTGAAGTAATTCGTCACTCATTCCAAGATGCATTCCTGCTAAGTGAATTAGCCCACCTGCGTTGACAACAAAGTCAGGCGCGTAAAGAATACCAGCAGTTTTTAATGCTACGGCGTCTTCTTCTGGGTCGCCAAGAATGTTGTTTGCTGCACCGCAAAGAATGCTACAGCGTAGTTTTTGAATGGATGAACCATCGATTACATTTCCAAGAGCACATGGCGCAAGGATGTCACACTCTGTTGTAAGAATATCCGCGTCATGCACTGCAGTGCAACCGTAGGTATCGACTACATAATCAACACGTTTCTTATTGATGTCAGCAACGATGACTTTTGCGCCTGCCTCAGTAAGTAGCTTGCATAAATTTTGTCCAACGTGTCCGACACCCTGCATTGCAACCGTGATTCCTGAGAAGTCATCACCGCGGCCAGCATGCATAAGACTCGCGCGCATGCCGTGGAAGGTTCCCATTGCAGTCCATGGTGACGGATCGCCTCCGAGGCATACAGTTTCACCACCCATAACATGTGAAGTTTCTGTAGCCATCCAATCGATAAACTGCGTGTCAACACCCACGTCTTCAGCGGCAATATATGCGCCGTTAAATGTGTCAACAAAACGACCCA
>JABIWU010000049.1 GCA_018701395.1 Phycisphaerae bacterium
AAAGAACTTGCCGGCTCTAGGCCGGAACGGAGAATTGTATACCCTTGATTCTAAATATCAACGGTTTTAGAACTAATTTTTATCTTTATTTACTAGCCTTTCGGAGTTAAGAAATTTCATCTTAGAACGAAGCTCAGATCCCACCTTCTCAATAGAGTGAGCGGCTGTCTCTTTTCTTCTTTCTTTCATGATGGGACCACCCGTACCATCGTTGCTTTGACGGCAATCATCCAAGAATTTATCTGCAAATTCACCAGATTGAATCCTGGATAAAATACCTTTCATGGCTACTTTGGTATCGCTTGTTATGACTTTTGGCCCACTAACATAATCACCAAACTCTGCAGTATTCGAAATAGAATAATGCATATTTGCAATTCCTCCCTCATGGATCAAGTCAACAATTAACTTTGTTTCATGTAAGCATTCAAAATATGCCATCTCAGGACTGTAGCCACCCTCAACAAGAGTTTCATAACCTGCCTTGATAAGTTCTGTCATGCCGCCACATAAGACTGCTTGTTCGCCAAATAAATCTGTTTCAGTTTCGTCTTTAAATGTCGACTCAAGCACGCCAATACGAGCGGAACCAATCCCGTTCGCCCAACCAAGGGCAAGGGCGCGAGAAGTTTTGGACGCGTTTTCTTTCTCGATTGCTAGTAGGGCCAAAACGCCTGAGCCAGCTACATATTTTTCACGAACGGTGATACCTGGGCCTTTTGGTGCCACCATCACTACGCCGACGTCTTGGGGGGGAATGATATGGCCGTAATGTATTGCAAAACCGTGGATGAACCCAAGTGTTTGCCCTGCATTTGTAAGTAAATGAGGAGCAATTTGTTCGTTGTAGATTTTGCCGTGGACTTCATCAGGAAGTGCAATGATGAGAAGGTCAGCAGTGGATGCCTCTTCGATTGAAACGGCATTGAACTCGTCGCGGAGAGCGTTATTCGTATTTCTCGCTCCAATAGTGATATCTATGCCACTATCACGAAGATTTAAAGCATGTGCTCTACCTTGGTTGCCATAGCCAATGACAGAAACTCGTTTGTTTTGAATTCCAGTGAGTGGAATTTCTTTCTCTTTTAGTATGTTTGGGGTATTTGCAGGCATTGCAATTCAAGTCTACCATGGAAGTATGTCTTCGATTGTATTTATTGGATATCGCGGTTCTGGAAAATCAACCCTCGGCAAGTGGCTCGCTGCTGATCGTGGCGAGCAGTTTATCGATACAGATGACGTCGTTTTAGCACATCTTGGTTTTTCTACAGTCTCTAAAGCGTGGCAATCAGTCGGAGAAGATGGTTGGCGAGAAGCGGAAGAACTTCTCATCCCAAAAATGTTAGAAAAAAAGGCAGTCATTTCCTTAGGAGGCGGCTCGCCGATGCTTCAGCAGGTTGCTACTGCATTAGCAAAAAGTAAGGCAGTCATACATTTAATTTCAAGCCAAGAAGCCACTGTGAGCCGAATCGCTCAAGGTGATGATAGGCCTGCTCTTTCCGCGTCTGATTTGGAAATTCGTCTTGAAAGATTGCCAACATATGGTTCGCTTGCAACATTCACGGTCGACACTTCTTGTCCAATTGCAGAGTCAAAACAATGTATTCTGGAATTTCTCGATTCAGTTGACTAGCGCTCTTGATTGGATTTTAGGGTTAAAAAAAGGTCGCCATTTGGCGACCTTGTAAAAAACGTAGTTGGTGGTGGAGCGGGCGGGTTAGTTGAGAAATTAACCGAGTCTACGGCCGATTCGTCGTTGTCGAGAAATGATTTTGCGACCGTTTCGTGTACGCATGCGTGCACGGAACCCAATTGAGCGAGCTCGTTTGATTTTACTTGTTCGTCTTGGATAATGCACTGCCATTGGTAATACTCCTACTGCGGCTTTAGGGCCGAGCATTGCATTATAACGGAATCAGCACGATATGGCAAGCAAGGTACAATCTCCTCATCCTGTCCTAATGGCCAGGGGAAACACAAGCCATGGATAAAGACTGGATTAACGCCGTACAGAGCATCATTGGTTATGCATTCAAGAACACCACCCTCTTGATACAGGCACTATCCCATTCATCTGCAGTTGACCTGCGGGAAGACTCTAATGAACGCTTAGAATTTCTAGGGGATGCGGTGCTTGGCTTTATCATCTGCAACGAGACATTTGATAAGTTCCCCGAATACGAAGAAGGCGAAATGACTAAAATCAAATCGGCCGTCGTTAGTAGGCGAGTCTGTGCTGAGGTTGCAGATGAACTTGCATTGGGCAGAATTTTACGAGTCGGTAAAGGAATGCATAGTTTTACTTTGCCAACATCTGTGACAGGCGCAGCGTACGAAGCGGTGATTGGCGCAATCTATCTTGATGGTGGTTTAGACCCAGCGAAAGATTTTGTTCGCTCCACTATGGGCACGCGTATTGCAGACGCAGCAGCATCTTCCCATCAGGAAAACTATAAATCTGTGTTGCAACAAGTGGGGCAGAAAATGGAAGGAAGTACCCCAAGTTATGTCGTCCTAAATGAAGAAGGGCCAGATCATGCGAAGTGTTTTGAAATTTGCGTAGAACTTGGCAGCAATCGATACACTGCAAAGTGGGGGCCATCTAAAAAACAGGCAGAACAACTTGCTGCACTTGAAGCGTTGAAAGAATTAGAAATTGCAGAAGAAAAAGAAGACGGCTCTGTTGTAATTAACAAGACGCTGGATGAAACTCAGGGCGAGTAACCACGAAGCGGTCTGATTCGCCTGATTCCATTTCCGTCAGCATCTAAAATCTCAATAATTCCACGATGCTCTTCATCAGACTTCATAAGTAATACGGGTATCCCACGTTGGTTTGTGATGAGCATTGCGCCACCACCATTTTGCGCTTCAGTAGAAGCGATGAGAACCGGAACACCTCGGGCATTCAATAAATTCAACCTGCCGCCGTCTTCAGTCGCAGCTAAGACGCCCATTTTATTTCCATTGATTGCATTCACAACAACTGCCCCGCCAACATCAGGAAGCATAAGCATTTCAGATGCGATATTTCCATTAGCATCTGCAATTTGTAATCGACCGTTTCCTAAAGGGTCACTGGCGACGACTGCGATTGGGTCGCCTTTTTTATTTTGAATATGCAATGAGGCGTTTGCGCCGCTTAGTGTCAAAGCGCCACTTGCGAATTGTGAATGTTCCTCACCTTGTGCGTTCCAAAGAGAAAAAGTTCCACCGTTTTCTGCAGACCAGAGACCAGCTACATTTGTACCTTCGTCATCCCAGATAGCAACATCGCCGCCGTTTGGGGTGCTAGACACTCGAAGTAAATTCGTCCCGGTCTGATTGTATAAATCAATTCGACCGCCAACAGTAGTTTTTGAAATGGAAACGACTGGCGCTCCTGCATCGCCGAGAACATCTATCCGATTCACAACAAGGTGGTCAATAACCGTTGGCCCTGCAATATCCGCAGCAAGCAAGCCGGCGCCAACGAGAAGTGCGCAAGAAGCAACTCGCCACCGTTTAGCACTTTTGCGAAGTGTCGTGAGTTCTTGTTCTATTTTTGTAAGTCGTTCTGCATTCATTGGTGGTGTTCCTTTATGGTTTCCCAGGATTTTGCGTACAGTTCACTTCTGCAAGGTAAATACCCTGGGTAGTCAATTCTAGATTGTTTTATCGTACATTGTTGTGCTTTGAAGAGAGTTATTGTGTTACAACTTTCTGCTACAACATTTCCGTTTGGAGCAATGGCGATGGATGGACCGCCAATCAAAACGCCATTTTCAGGCGAAGGGCGATTAACAGAACAAACATAACATCCTGTTGTGAGAGCATTGGCAATCCAAACAGGTCGCCATTTGTCGTAGGTTGCAAGTTCCGTTGACCGCGGTCCTATTAGAATGTCTGCCCCCGCGGCTGCAAGTAGGTGTGAACCCTGAGGGCGATTCATATCTGAACAGATTTGGATACCAATGTTGAACCCGTTGAAATCAAATACTGGAAATCCTTCAACTCCGTGTTCGTAATGGCTTGTTTCCCAAAATCCCACTTCTTCGGGGATATGATGTTTTTGGTACGTGCCGATGCATTCTCCATTTTTATCCCAAAACAAGCACGTGTTGTAGCGATAATTACCTTCATGCAAAATGGCTGATCCGATTAAGCCAATACCAACGGCCTTTGCGGCGTTCGATTGCATTTTGCATCGCAATCCGCCGAGTTCTTCAGCGTCAGACGCTTTCATTTCTTTTGTTGCTGGTGACCAAGGGTTGCATGCGATTTCGGGTAGCACAGCAAGGTGTGCGCCTGCATCTTTTGCTTCTTGTAAACGCAAAACGAGTCGTTCGCTTGCATTTTTTTCATAGAAGACATCGCTGATAAGAGCAATTGACAATTCATCCATTCGTACAGAATAACAGGTCCAGGTGTACCAGACCCTAGAACACGGGGAACATTACTCGCACAGTCCCCAAGAGCCTACGACTAATAATAAATCGGACACATTGACGATGCCGTCGGAGTTTACATCAGCAGGGGACTCGATTAGTCCCCACTGGTCAATGATGTTGAGCAAGTCACTTACATTGACATTGCCATCGCCATTGAGATCACCAAAACATGATTGACTGTGGAATTCGATTGACCCTATGTCAACCGATGCGCCGCCAATACGAAGTGCACCAAAGAAGTCCAAGGGAAGTGGTTCAAACAAATCGCCATCATTGTCAATGTCTAGCGCGTCGATTGGCAACAGTGCATCACTGCCGGTATTTATACAGGGCGATTCGGGGTCGAAGATGATGGCGCCTTCTTTGAATACGATGAGCGGATCGGTATTGATATTTCCTTCGCCCTCCCAGCCGCCTTCGATGGTACTAAATCGCACATCAACGGCGAGATCACCCATCGTTGTAATCGAAAGTGGCACGTTGCCCCAAACAATAGAATTGTGCACCTCGACTTGGTGACCCTTCCACCCTTCAAGGTAAAGGCCAGGTCCATCGTTGTTGATGATGGAGGTGTTGACAAACTTCGTTGCAATGGTTCCATGCACGGAAACAGTTGCACCTTGATGTGTCGTATTGTTGTCGATCATGCAATTGACAAACATTGCGGGTTGTTGGTCGGCGTACAACATAAACACTGCGCCACCTAACCAATCGGTAACATTGTTTGTCAACCGGCTGTTGATGAGGTACAAACTATCGCTAGCACTTTGAATCCCACCCCCATGCGCCGTTGAGTTATTCCCATTAAAAGCTGAGGAGATGATAGTGCATCCACCGATGCCACCAGTATCGAGTCCGCCTCCACCTTGTGCGCTGTTGCCTGTGAAGGTGCAGTTTTCGAGGAGTATTCCGTTACTGGCGTATTCAGACATCCCGCCTCCGCCGCCGGTTGCAGAATTAGTAACAAAGTCACAGCTGCTGATGTCTAAGAACCCGCGGCTATGATTCAGACCGCCACCGTGTCCATAGTTTCCATTCACTGCTTGGTTGTTTTCAAACAAGCAACCACGAACTACATGAGCGCTACCGTATTCAGGTTGGTTGTAGACACCGCCGCCTACGCCAGCGATATTTCCTACAAAGGTGCAATCAAGTAACGATAGCGTGCCATCAATACTACATATGCCTCCACCAAATCCTTTGGTCGCATAGTTATTTAAAAATGTACAGCCAACTAAAGATGGCGAACTCTCTTGGATATACATTCCGGCTCCTGTATAGGCGTTGCCTCCAGTTATGAGAAGGTTCTTGAGCACAGTGGAAGTTGTTTCGCCACTGTCGCAGACAAACACGGATCCTTGCCAATTGGCGTGCACGACGGTCAAGAGTTCGCCCTCTGCATTCATCGTCCCTTCGACGAGAATTGATTTTCCAAGCGTGTTGATGTTGTGTTCATAGTACATGCCTTCCATCACCACAATCTCATCACCATCACTTGCAGCATCTATCGCATCTTGAATGTTGTCAAAGTCTGCCTTGCCGTCATCGTCAACAGTCCACGTAGTAGCAAGTGCAGTACTTGTGAGACAGAGCGAGATGAGCAGGGGGCGGAACATTATGGGCCTCAACCAATTGGACGAGGATCGGGACCACGAGTACCGCGACGATGTTCATCTTTACGGAACGATGGATCGGGTGTGCCCTTCCAACTTCGACTGATAAACGGGAAGGAAGTGGTTATGACGTAGTAATAGGTGCCGTCAGGGTGTTCCGGCGTTACACCACTACGTCCATTGAATCGGTCAAGATCACCACTGCCCTCTACGAACTCGTAGTCCTGTTCGTATGTTCCGTCATAGTGACCACCTGGACCTTCCGGTTCAGTTTGACGGGTTCCTTTCTTTAGTTGCCAACTTGGGCGAAGCAGTTTCAAAGAACTTTCAGAATCGTTCGTATCGCTGTATCCAAGTGGTCCGTAGATCGGGTATCCATCCGCAGCCCAGCCTATCATCACCGGATTCTTTGGTACCGGGGACGCTTCACCTTGCAGTTCGACGATGAGTCCCGTCGGAACCGAGTGGTAGTGATAGAGACCACTTCTTTGCACGTGGGCATTGTTCATGTCAAGTCCTAGTGTAGGACCCTTCGGACCGATTGCCTCCATACGCCATCCGCTGTTGCGATCACGTCTCCAGTACTCTGCGGTCGATGGCTCAAAGATGACACCATTCACCGCAACTCCAAAGCTGCTTCGAATGACTGGAGTCGGGGACTTGTTGGATTTTGGTATCAGTGTTACTCGGTAACTATGTTTCTGAGGCTCGATCTTGTTAGGGTTACCGCGATTGGGAAACTGACCCGTGGAGTGGTCAGGGATTCCGTTGGATTCGATGTACCGATAGTCCCCTCGAACCTCGATGGAGATCTCGTTGGGTATATGGTCAACGGGATCCGAACTTGCTGAATAGAAGAGACAGATTGAGATGAGTGTGGTGCGGAACATAAACAACCATTCTCATACATAGTAGTGACAATAGCAAGGAAAATAGGTAAAAAGGGCATAGGATCACAAAAAAACCCTTTCAAAGAGACACGTAGGAATCTTTAAACAGGGGCGCTTTAGTTCACCATCAGCAGCAAGGAAGTGCGACAGTAAGCCCGTCCAGGGCGAACTGCTGGCTTCGTTTTCATGTCTATAGGTATGTCAGTAAGTATGTCAGTAGCACCGTACATTGTGCGATGCATTTGCACGTACTTAATCCACCTGAAACACGCGTGGAGGGACTCGAACCCGCAACCCTCGGCTTCGAAGGCCGATGCTCTATCCAGTTGAGCTACACGCGCTTTGTCGGGGTGGGAAGTATACCACTCATCGTCTAGTGGCGGTATCATGCGCCCTATGACATTAATGCAAGGTAAAAGAGGTCTGGTAGTTGGCATCGCTAATGAACGAAGTTATGCTTGGTACATCGCAAAAAGCTTGGTTGAAAACGGCGCAGAGTGCGTGTTTACACATCTTCCAGGCGAAAAAATGGAACGCCGATGTCGAAAAGCACTCGAAGCAATTGGCATAACTGAGCCCAACTTAATTTCGATGGATGCTGGGAGCGACGAGGATCTGGACAAAGTATTTGGCCAACTTGGTGAGATTGATTTTTTGGTTCACTCGATTGCATTTGCAGATAAGGATTGGCTCAAAGAGGGCAAATTTGCAGCGACCCCGCGCGAAGTTTACACACAAGCGCTTGATATAAGTGCGTATACCCTTATGGCCATGGCAAATCGAGCAACGCCATTAATGAAAAACGGTGGCTCAATTATTTCGATGAGTTACTTGGGTGCAGTCAAAGCTGTTCCCGGCTACAACGTTATGGGTGTTGCAAAAAGTGCTCTTGAATCGGCAACGCGGTACTTAGCAATGGAACTAGGCGAGAAAAATATTCGCGTCAATTCGATTAGTGGTGGACCATTGAGAACGCTTTCATCCATGGCAGTCGGTGGTTTTAGTTCTATTCTTGACTGGGTAGAGCAGAAAGCACCGCTGAAGCGAAATGTTACCGGCGAAGATGTTGGTAACTCAGCAACATGGTTACTCAGCGACATGTCGTCTGGAGTAACTGGACAAGTGTTGTATGTTGATTGTGGCTATTCTTCAGTCGGGCTGTAACCAGTAAAAAACCAAGGTCCTTCGTCTTGCAAAACGTCTGCTGGAACTATTGCGTCGCGAATTAGGACGGCAAGTTGTTGCATGTTTTCACCGGTGTGCGCGCTTATGCAAATATCAGCATCATCTCTTTTGTGACAATCCGCTTTCGTTGCAACTTTGATTGAAGTCATATCGATTCCATTTGTATTAAGCCAGTCGTGTTTATCATCTGCAATGAGTATGGTTAGCGTTGCCTCTTTAGCAATGTTCTTTGCAATAGAAATGGCTTCTTGTTCAATGGCATCTTCTGAATCTCGAAAACCGGGAAGATCGAAAAGATCAAGAACAAGACCAGCACAATTAACACGTGCTCCAACGGCATCTCTCGTTGCCCCTGGAAGATCATGGACAATGGAAGTATCTTGTTTAGTCAACGCATTCATCAACGTGCTTTTGCCTGTATTTGGAGAGCCAAGCAAGACTACTTTTGGTGGAGTGATAAGGTGGTTTAGTGTTAGAGCTCGAGTAGCATCTGTTTGTGAGCAAGACGCGCCGATTAATTTTGCAGGTTGGGATAGTAAAAGTTCTACTGCAAGTGGACTTTCAGCAACAGCAAGCACTGCAAGCATTTGCGCTTCGATAGATTCGCCTGCTTCTGGGAATTGCTGTTCGTCGATTTTCGCAACATCCAATTCTTCAAATCGTTCGGCTAGTTTTCTAAGGATGTGCACGCCACCATGAGGCATTACTTGGGCAAGTCGATCGTCAATCTGGACGGCGATGACTTCATCTATCCCTTCGATATTGACAAGATATAAATTGCCATGTTCCCAAGTTGAACGGTTTGTGAGTTTACAAAGGACAGGTTGTACATCTCCAGCAATTTGAATAATTGCTATTGCGCCCATGTTCGGCGGCGTGAGAAGTGACCAAGTATTGTTAGGCATCGTCTTCTGCCATTGTATGGCGAACAGAAACAGCGATGCCTTTCATTTGTAAGTCAGGATCAATTTGCTCAATGAATTCATCGTCTCCAAAGAGAGTTTTTGCGTCACCGCCGGTTGCTATGATTCTCGGGTACGCTCCATACCGCAGTGCATACTGTTCGCAAAGTTGTCGAACCATTCCTTGGATACCATGAAAAACTCCTTGAAGCATGGCTTGTGCAGTATTCTTGCCGAACGCTTCGCGAAGTGGTGCATCAAAAGATACCTCAGGAAGCGCAGAAGTGCCAGAGTGCATTGCTTCAAGTTGCATCCGTGCCCCAGGCGCTATCGCTCCACCATGGAAGGTTCCTTCGCCATCGACAAAGTCAACGGTAATACACGTGCCGGCATCGATGACAACACAGGCTTCTTTGAAGGTGTCCCATGCCGCAACAGCATTGAGAAGCCGGTCAATTCCAGTGATCGTTTCTGGGTCAAGATGTTGTCCGATAGCGGCGGGGACATCGTCGCCAATTGCCCAAATCTGCCGTGAAGTTTGGTCCTGAAGTGCCTCTGCAATAGTTGCGCTTGCAGTCTCGTTTGAAGTCCCGATGATAATTTGTGGATTTTCTCCCCCAATATCCTTCCAGCAGGTGATTGAATATTCCACAATTTCACTTGTTTGGGTTGAATCAAAAGAGATTTTCTTTGTAATCTCGTCTCCTTTGATTACAGCGATAGAAGTTCGACTATTTCCGACAGTTAATGCTAAGAATGGTTGTTCAGTGCTCATGTTTATATTGTATCGTTGGTATGCTTCCACTTCATGGCAGAAGCAACGATTATTGATGGACGTGCATTGGCGGCAACGGTCAAAGACGCACTTACTGAGCGAGTACACCAACTGCAAGCTAAAGGAATTAAGGTACGTCTTGACGCAGTTTTAGTTGGTGGCGATCAGGGCGCCCATCTGTATGCTAAAAACCAAGCAAAAGCGTGTAGTGCGGTTGGGATTGAGTATATGTTGCATGAATTGTCAGAAACTGCGACCCAGGATGAAATTGCCAACACAATTTTAGAGTTGAATGAAAACAAAAATGTAACAGCGATTATGGCCCACATGCCATTACCCAGCCCAGTTGATGCAAGTGCAATTCAAATGTTGATTGCAGTTGCTAAAGATGTTGAAGGTGTAAACCCTGCAAATATTGGCAACATTGTTTTCGGAAGACGAAGTCTCGTTCCTTGTACAGCGCTTGCCGTGATGGAAATGATTGAATCAACTGGTGTTGAAATTCGCGGTTCAAGAGCAGTCTGTGTCGGAGCAAGCACTATTGTCGGAAAGCCAGTAGCCGTCTTATTGATGCAGGCAGAGGCAACCGTTATTTCGACCAATATCCATACTAAAAATTGCGACGATTTAATGCGCAGCGCAGACATTTTAGTTTCTGCAGCAGGTGTTCCTAATTTAATAACAGCGGATGTTGTTAAAGATGGTGCGGTGGTGATTGATGTTGGAATAAATCGTATCGTTGGCGATGACGGTAATAAACGCACCGTTGGCGACGTTGATTTTTCAGCAGTAAAAAATATGGCGGGCTATATTTCGCCTGTTCCAGGTGGCGTTGGACCGATGACCGTTGCAATGCTTCTTCGAAATACTGTACAAGCGGCTGAAACAACTAGTTGAAATGCATTCCGCTTCTTTGGCGTAACTTAGGAAAACAAACGGTGTGCGGCTTCTCGATATCGAGCGACTGTGCCTTCGACAATCTCAGTTGGAAGAATCGGTCCTGGAGGGTTTTTGTCCCACTCGCCATCGCTTACTTTTGTTTCTAACCAGTTGCGAACGTATTGTTTGTCGAAACTGTCTTGCTCTCTGCCAACTTCGTATTCGTCTGCAGGCCAGAACCGCGAGCTGTCTGGGGTTAAGACTTCGTCAATTAATAGAAGTTCATCTGTTGGTTTTCCATTTGAATCTAAGGCATAACCAAATTCAAATTTCGTATCTGCAAGAATAATGCCACGTTTTGCAGCGTATTCCGCTGCTTTTGTGTAGATTTCTAATGAGACAGAACGCAATCGTTCCATAACTTCTTTTCCTGCAATTGAACATGCAGTTTCAAAGTCAATATTTTCGTCATGTCCTTCAATAGCTTTGGTTGCAGGAGTAAAAATTGGCGTAGGTAATTTGCTCGAGAGTGATAAGCCCTCAGGAAGTTGAATACCACAAACAGTGCCGTCATTTTGGTATTCCTTCCATCCGCTGCCCGCGAGATAACCACGAATTACAAATTCAACTGGGATAACTTCGCAAGCGCGCCCGAGCATCATTCGTCCTTCGCATTGTTCATAATATGACGGGTCCATATTCGGAACATCTTCTGGATTTGTCGAGAGTAGGTGGTCGTCAATGATTGCAAGGTCGCGTATAAAATCAAACCATTTGCAACTGATTCGAGTAAGTTCTTGTCCTTTTCCCGAAACAACAGTGGGCATGACAACATCAAAAGCGCTGATTCGATCGCTGGCGATAATCAAAACCATTGCCGGACTGTCAGTTTCTGCAGGGATTTGGTAAATATCTCGCACTTTGCCTTGGCGGCGATTGTCAAAAGGCAGGTGCGTTTCGTAAACACTAGTTTCGGTTGTATTCATATGCTAATTGTAACGAGAACACTCTTCACATGCGGTTGTCTTGGTGCATACAATACACAAACAGCCCCATGATTCACTTTACTACATGTTCAAATAATCCAAGTGCAGGCGAGTTAATCAATGCCCATCTGCTCGCGAGGGATAATCAAGTGATTCAGGGTTCTGTTTCCATTGATGAAAACGGTGTAATTACTGCAACAGCAACTGGGCATACAAGTTTTGCCCTCTGTCTTTTGCATGACGCGGGTGAGGCAGGGAGACTCATGTTGCAAACTGCGATTCTTCCTCCGAGGAATGAGCCCTACATCCTTCCTTTGGAATTGGCACGCCATCGTATTAAGTCGTTCCTTGACTTAAGTGAAAACTGGAGTTTGTTTTATCTGTCTGATGACAATCCCGCAGTGCAACGCTGGGAAGAATCACGTTTAATCTTTACGAAGGCATTAGTTTCAGTCGAACCTGAAGAAACGTACAAACTCGCTCGTAGAGCTCTGGAATTATCAATCGATGCTTCAGAACGATTGACGATGGCACACGCACAAATTTTGTTACACAAAAGATATTCTCACAAGCCAGCATCTGCCGCGGCACTTGGTGTACAAGTGCACACTTCAAGGTTTGACGCACCCTTGCGCTCCATGTTGGATAAGAATTTTAAAATTGTAAAAATTCCAATGCAGTGGTCAGCGATAGAGCCGGAAGAAGGCAAATATGATTGGGAGCATATTGACCGATGGGTGAAGTGGGCTCAAGAGCACAATAAACATATCATCGGCGGACCTCTTCTTGACTTCACTTCTGAAACCGCTATCCCAAGTTGGGTCACTTCTTGGGAACATGACTATTCTGTGTTTAGGGATAAATGTTACGACCACATCGAACGGGTTATTCATAGATACGGCGGCGCTATTTCATTTTGGAATTTAACTGCTGGGATCAACTTAAACCGTCATGTTCGACTCGCCATTTCAAATATGGTTGACCTTGTGCGGATGGCACGATTAATCGTTCGTCAAACTCGAAAAGATGCTCGAATTATGATTGAACTTGCCGAGCCCTTTTCAGAATTCGTTTCGACAGTCCCAGAATCTTGCAATGCGAAAGTTTTTCTTACTCGTCTCTCTCAAGAAGGCGTTGGTCTTGATGCATTGGGGTTGCAATTCTTGGTCGGAGGGCCCCGTGGCAGGACCACTAGAGATCTCATGTTGATGAGTGCAAAACTTGATGAATTTCTACCTGTAGATATTCCGCTCATTATCTCTGCTCTGGGTGCTCCTTCTGTCATAATTGATGAGAAGTACGGATGGTGGAAAACGCCATGGGATGAAATTCGCCAGGAGCAATGGTCAAGTTCGATGCTCGCCATTTGTTTAAGCAAGCCATTCGTAGACTCAGTTATATGGACGGATTTATTCGACAACAAGGGCATGGATCTCCCCACCGCGGGCTTTATCTCGAGGAAGGGGAAGCCGAGATTAGTGCTGAGCAAGTTGCTTTCGATACGAAAGCGTTTATGCAAGCCACTAGGGCCGCTAGAACTGCCAAAGAAAAGCCCACCAATCAAGGATGGTTTGTGAATCCAATTGGAACGAACGTAGTTCTCGTTCTACTGATTGCGTACACAGTCTATGTTGCTTATATTTCATCTATTCCATTGAGAGGCGAAACTGATTTCAAACCGGTTCGAATCGACTTGCAAACTTCTCCTGCTTATAAACTTGAGTTGTTGCCTGGCATTGGACCTAAAATGGCAAGTAGAATTATTGAATATAGAAAAACACACCGATTGATTTCGCCAGACGATTTGATTGGTGTGCATGGAATCGGAAAAAGAAAAGTAGACCACCTTCGTTGGTTGATACAAGCGGAAGAAATGGAATAATGAGTTCGTCCTTAGTGCAATCGGAAATTGATGCTAGAGCATTGCTTGTCGATGTGCAAGGATGTGTTTCTGCAGGACCGACAAGTGGTTCATTCGCGTGTTTTTCTGCTGCACAAATTGCAAAAAAACGTGGCGTGTTTTTTGTTGCTGCGCATCATGACGATGCAGATGAGACTGTTGCGATGTTTCGCGACCTTGGCATTGAAGTGGCTTTATTTCCAGCGCTCGAAACAGAAATTTCAAAAGACATTGTTGCTGCAAGATTTTCTGTGCTCCAAAGTCTTAAAGATGCTACAAGTCCTAAAGTTTTAGTTGCAAGTATTGCGTCAGTAATGCAGATGACTCCGCCACCATCATCAGTTGGGGAAGTCGTGCGTCGCTTACGCATAGGTGATGATTGTTCCTTGAACGAATTGCAACATTGGCTTGTTGAAGCAGGGTATGAACGTAAAGAATCTATTGAAGAATCAGCGCAATTCGCGACCCGTGGTGGGGTCATTGATATCGCAACTGCTGCAGGCGAATTCGTTCGCTTGGATTTTTTTGGCGACACAATCGAAACAATAAATGAAGTTGACCCAGTATCGTTGGGTTCTGATTTAGCATTAGATGAAATCGTTATCGCCTCATCGAACATAGTGCACGTTGAAGGGACTGTTGTTGATCATCTTCCTAAAACATGGTGTGCGATTCTTGATGATGTTTCAGAGATTACCCAGCAGGCAAAAAGTTATTTTGACCGTGTATTCGATGCTACCAAGTTGTCACATATCGATGACACGCAAGCCTCGATGGTGGCAAAACTTTCTGCAGTGATTGCGCTTTCAGGCCCACCTGCTGATGGTGTAGATATTGCATTGCCCGTTCAGCCGTTGCCTTTATTCTCAACTGAAGTACCAGAAGCATTGCAAGAACTTGCAGATATGGCAAAAACAAGGCACGTACTCCTTGCTTGTAGAACAAGCGGTGAAGTAGAAAGAATGCATGAACTGATGCGTGCAGGGCAGCCCCTTGAGTCGGCTACTCACTTGCATATAGAAGAGCAATTTGTTTACCGTGGATTTCTGATTAGCGATGACATCGCAGTCGTTCCATCGCACGAAGTTTTTCATAGATATGAGATTCGTCGTTGTGTTCGGTCCAAACAGAAAACAATGCGACAAGCGATTGCACATTACGACGTAAATGATATTGTCGTCCATCGCGATCATGGCATCGCTCGATATTTGGGATTGAAACTTCTTGATGGGAAAGCGGGTATTCGTGGTGAAATTGAATATTTAACGTTGGAGTTTGCCTCAAATAGGTTATTGCATGTTCCTGCAACATACTCGCATTTAGTTCAAAGGTATGTGGGTGCATTCAAAGGGAAGCCCGAATTATCAGCGCTTGGAGGAACAAAGTGGTCGAATCAAAAAACAAAAGCAAAAGGTGCTGTTGCAGATTTAGCAAGTGAAATGATACGAGTGCAAGCAGTTCGAGAACATGCACCGGGAATTGCATTCCCTCAAGATACGCAGTGGATGCGTGAATTCGAATCGAGTTTCCCATGGGATGAAACGGAAGATCAAAATAGCGCAATATCGGCGATGAAGAAAGACATGGAATCGCCAAGACCAATGGACCGGTTAATTTGCGGGGATGTAGGGTTTGGAAAAACTGAAATTGCTATTCGAGGTGCATTCAAAGCCGTAGAATCTGGGAGGCAAGTTGCAATTTTAGTTCCAACGACTGTTCTGGCAGTGCAGCACGAACGAACGTTCAAAAAGCGTCTCGCAGATTTTCCATTTGTGGTTGAATCGATGACACGATTTCATACTCCCGCAGAGCAAAAAGAGATATTGGAACGAACAGCAAAAGGCGAGGTCGATATTTTAATCGGAACGCATAGAATTTTAAGTAAGGATGTGCATTTCGATCGACTCGGACTTGTTGTGATTGATGAGGAGCAACGATTCGGGGTTGAGCACAAGCAACGACTGCTTGCATTTCGTGCTAAAGCGGATGTCTTAACATTAACAGCAACGCCAATTCCTAGAACTTTGCATATGGCGTTACTTGGGATTAGAGACATTAGTTCGCTGCAAACTGCTCCGGTTGATCGCCGTGCAGTTGTTACTGAAATTAAGAGTTGGGATAAGGAACTCATTCGTACTGGGATTCGCAGAGAACTCGCTCGCGAGGGGCAGGTGTTTTATGTGCACAACCGCGTGCATGATATTGATGCGGTTGCAGATACCATTTGTAAACTGGTGCCAGAAGCCAAAGTGATAGTTGGACATGGACAAATGCCACCGCGCATGCTTCAGCAAGTGATGACAGAATTCGTTCGAGGCGAAGCGGATGTTCTCGTTTCGACAACAATAATTGAGTCTGGCATCGACATACCAAGTGCCAATACGATGTTTATTGATGATGCAGATCGTTTTGGTTTATCCGATTTACATCAATTGCGTGGACGAGTTGGCAGATATAAACATCGTGCCTATTGCACTTTATTATTGCCAAGGAAACGTTTTGTAAATAAAATTGCTCGAAAACGATTGCAAGCAATAGAACAATTTTCAATGCTCGGGGCTGGTTTTCAAATTGCTCTTCGAGATTTAGAAATTAGAGGGGCTGGTAATTTACTTGGCGCTGAACAGTCTGGTCATATTGCTGCAGTTGGGTATGAAATGTATTGCCAACTTTTAGAAAAGGCAGTACTAGAATTAAAATCTGGCAAAAAAATTCCACTGCTCGAGACGATGATTGACATTGGTATCACGGGTAAAATTCCAGAGGCCTACATCGCATCCCAGACAAGGCGCTTGGCGATGTATCGCCGATTTGCTGACTGTGAAGATCAAGAGAGCGTAGCGATCATTGTAAATGACTTAAAATCTGGGTACGGCGAATTGCCGGATTCTGTCTGTAAACTTGTGCAGTACCATGAGTTGCGAGTGGCATCTTCGCAGTTAGGGATTCTCTCAATGACCATCGATGAGCAGGATATTGTCATTCGGACAAAGAACTCCAAAGGATTAAGCAGACAAATGCAAGGCGCAAAAGGCACGCTCCGCCCTGTAGGTGTTCCTTCAGCAACTGGATTTGTAGCTGTCTATTATCGCCCTGCAAGATTAGGTAATACAGTTGAAGTGTTAGAACAATTGCATTCCAAACTTGTTGAGTCAAGTTCTTTGCATTGATATTCCGATAGCCATACTGCACATGAGTTCAGTAACAAAACAGATGAGAAAAACGCTTCCAGCAACACACAATTCGGTCACCCATAAGTTTTCAGTGAACGGACATGAAGGGTATCTCACTATTGGTTTGTTCGAGGACGGAACCCCTGGTGAAATTTTTATCAAGATGAGCAAAGAAGGCTCAACTCTTTCGGGTCTTATTCAGGGATTCTGTCGAGCATTTTCGCTTGCTATTCAATATGGTTTACCCTTACAAGAGGCCACGGACCGTTTTATGAATATGCGATTTGATCCGATGGGTCAAACCTCAAACCCTAAAATTAAAGATGCAACTAGTATTTTAGATTACGTTGCGCAATTTTTAGCAATGGAATTCGTACTTTCAAACACTCAGGAGGCATCCGCCGCATAAGCCGTAGATCCCAACCTTGAATATATGCAAAAGGCTCGCCTTTGGGCGAGCCTTTTGTGTGTACGTCTGTAAAAGAGAGTTACGCGTCTGCAGTTGCTTCGCTTGTTTCTTCTGCAGGTTGTTCTTCGTTTTCTGTCGTTGTTGCATTTTCTGTCTCCTTCGCAGGAGTTGCTTCAACAATCATGAGGTTGCCTTCGTCGTCAAATTCCATTTCTTCGCGATCTTCAAGTGGGCGATCTGGGTTGACTGTAATTTCAACATCAATTTTCATATCAATACCAAACTGAATGGTGACATGGTAGTCGCCGATTCGCCTGATTGCTGAATGGAGTCGAACTGCTCGTGTATCAATGGCAAAGCCATTTTCAATGAGTGCATCAGCGATGTCTCGTTGCGTTACAGAACCGTAGAGGGCGCCTTGGTCATTGGCACTGCGAGTAAGCGTAAGTCTGATGCCTTCGAGTTTTTCGATGATGGAAGCTTGCTCTGCACGGTTTGATTCGTATTCTTTAAGTGCGATTTCGCGTGCTTCAGCGAGTGATTCCATTTTTTCTTCTGTTGGCAATTCCGCAACCCCCATAGGGAGTAAATAGTTGCGTGCATAACCCATTCGGACACGGACGACATCGCCCACAATTCCGAGGTTTTCAACATTTGAAGTGAGTAGTAGTTCTATTCTTTTAGCGCTAGGCATTTTGATGTCCTTTCAAGGAAAGTTAGGAGCCGCCGGCACGACCCCATCGATAAGATTTGACGCTAAACCGGAGCGTCGATTTTTTGTATTAAATTAAAATGGAATATCGTCTGCAGGGGGTGCAGTCTGCGGAGTTTGTGTTTGGGAGGGGGGTGTTGAACTTTGTCCACCTTTTGAGTCAATAAATTGGAAACTCTCAATCACTACTTTTAGTTTTGAACGATTGTTGCCTTCTTTATCTTGCCATTGGTCGAGTTTGAGTCGTCCTTCAACAAACACAGGTTTACCTTTGGAAAGGTATTGAGCCATGACCTCTGCTGTTCGGCCCCATGCTTCGCAATCTACATAGGTGGTCTCTTCGCGCATGTTGCCTTCGCGATCTTTAAATTTGCGATTAAGAGCAATTCCAATTTGCGCAACAGATTGGTTGCTTGGGGTTTGCTTTAGTTCGGGGTCTCGCGTGAGATTGCCCATGAGTAAGACTTTGTTATATGTTGCCATAGTTTGTTCTCCGACTGAGGATTCTACCAGAAGATTTGATTAACCTTCGAAGTACTGTGCTATTTCGTTACGCTTCTGTAACTTCTTCAGTTTCTTCAGTTACAGCGGTTTCAGCGGTTTCAGTAGCGACTGGGGCATCTTCTTCGACTACTTGAGGTGCATCTTCAGTTTTTTCTTTTTTTGGTGCTTTTGGCTTAGATTTGGGTTCGTCTTCTTTACGAGTAACTTTACTTGAAGACGAGGTGCCTGTATCGGTATTTTGCTTCCCTCGAACTTCGATTTCATCTGCAAGAGCATTTGATCCTTCGTTCGAATCAATAATCTCTTG
>JABIWU010000050.1 GCA_018701395.1 Phycisphaerae bacterium
ACGCAGACAATGATGTTGAACTTGATGACTTTCACGGTTACTTTGACACCGTTGGTTTTAGAGGTTGTTTCGGTAGCACTGTATCAGCGGACGATTTATGTGCAATTCACGATGTTGACCAAGATGGCGATATCGATTTAGACGACTTTGATATTTTCCTTCTCGCATTTGATGCTGTCCCTGCAGATTGCGACGATAACGGCGTTGCGGACATGCTTGACATTCTTCTTGGAGAAGCAGACAGTAACAACGATGGTATTCTTGACAGTTGCCAACTTTGCGTTGGCGACTTAGACAATAACAATTCAGTCGCAGTTAGTGATTTACTGTTACTCATTAATGTTTGGGGACCATGCACAAATTGCGATGCTGACTTCAACAGCGACGGTGCTGTTGATGTTCTTGACCTTCTTTACATTGTAGGAAACTGGGGACCATGCCAATTATGATTACACAAATTATACTATCGCAAATAATTCTCGCAGGTGGCTTCGGCAACTTCACAAATGAAACAAACACACGATTAGTGTGTGACCCTACAGTAGGAACTTCTGACACACAAGAAAAAGATTATGCTTGGGGGGACCTTGACCTCGATGGAGACATTGACCTTGTTTGTGTTCGCAAAGAACCATTTACTTCAACAGGTCGGGATATCAACATCCTCTTCATGAATGAAGGCGGAAATTTAGTTGACAGAACCTCAGAATATGCAACTGCAACTGATGTTCAAGGCGACAACGGATTTCTAACACCAACGAATGATCGTGATGTTGTTTTGCATGACTTAAACCTTGACGGTTGGTTAGACATGGTTACTGTTACAACGCTAACTGATAACTCTACAAAAGTTCTTTCTCACCCACGCGTTTATATAAACTTAGGCGAAATTGACGGCATTTGGCAGGGATTTCGATTTGAAAACAATCGCATTCCAGAAATGCATGCTACTGCAGGGCCTCGATTTTGCTCTCTTGCAATTGGTGATTTAACCGGCGATGGCTTCCCAGATTTATACTTCGGTGACTACGACAGTGGTGGTACTCAAATATTTGATTACAACAACCGTTTACTTATAAATGATGGCAATGCTTATTTCACTGACGAAAGCACGCAACGCATGACGAGTGAAATGCTTGAATCTGCATTCGGTGCGGCAAGCAGCATTGCAGACATGAATGGGGATGGTGTCCCTGATGTTGTTAAACAAACTTCATTGAACGCACCTCAACATGTTGCAATTACCTACAACGATCCAAATAATGAAGGCGTCTTCTCAGGGTACGACATTGTCGACCAACGCGCTCCCTACTTTGTTACTGCCGGAGACTTAAACGGCGACGGTAGAATGGATCTTGTCGTAGTTGACGATGGCTCTGATACGTACTACCTAAACACCGGCAATGGCGGTGATGGTTTTGCGAATTTTGATGTGATAACTCTTGAAAATAGTGATGGTTTTGGTGGCAATGCACTCATTCGTGACTTGAATAATGATGGTCATCAAGACGTCATCGTTACAGATGTTGATGTTGATATTTCAGGTTGTTCTAGAACAACTCATATTTACAGAAACCTTGGCAACATTCCGAACATCACTTTTTCCGAACAGTCTGTTGGAATTAGCAATGCTGAACTTCAAGGCGTACACGACGTTGCTATCTTTGACATCAATGGCGATGGGTGGCTAGATATGGTCATGGGTCGATGTGATTCAACCGAGGTGTGGATTCAAGATTCCCCATCAGGCGTAATTTTTTCCTACCCCGCAGGCTTGCCAGGATTTATCCCGCCTAACCAAAATTTCGACTTTACAGTGAACATGCAGGTTGTCGGTGGCGGTGCAATAGATACTACTTCAGCCCTACTTTTTGTACGTGACAACGGTGTGACATCAGAATATCCACTAGTCCCGATTGGCAAAAATCAATTTCAAGCATCTCTACCTGCTGGGGATTGCGCGACAGAACTAGAATTTTATATTTCTGCATCGCTCGCTACAGGTGGCACATTCCTTGACCCACCAAATAGTTGGTATGGAGTAACCGTTGGTGACGGTACAGAAATCATCTTCCGTGATGAAATGGAAAACGATGTTTCGAACTGGTCTATCACAAACAGCGCGGATCTTAGCACTGGTGCTTGGGAACAAGTCGATCCAAACGGTACTATTTTCAATTCAGTAATGGCGGCACCAGAAGATGATGCAACGGGTGGAGCACAAAATGTTCTCTGCTTTGTAACTCAAAACGGTGCAGTTGGCGGCTCTGCAGGCTCTGCAGATGTTGATGGTGGCTCCACAACTCTCGTATCACCAATGCTTGATGTTGCTGGAACTAACGGAGTTATTTCGTATGCACGTTGGTTCTTTGACAGCCAAAACTCAGATGCACTTTCAACGTATATTAGTAATGACAATGGATCAACATGGACCATTGTCCATCAAACAAATAGTACAGATTCAAGCTGGGAAACTGTTCAATTTACAATTAGTCACTTTATTTTACCTACATCACAAATGAGAGTTTCGTTTGTTGCAGAAGATAGTACGCCTGCGAGTGTTGTTGAAGCTGGAATTGATAATTTTCAACTTGAACTAATCGTGTGCGGTACAGCATGTGCTGGCGACTTAAATAACGATGGCAGCGTATCAGTCAGCGATTTGCTTGCAATCATTGCAGCGTGGGGCACTTCAGATCCCGCCGCCGACTTAAATGGTGATGGCACAGTTGCAGTTAGCGATTTACTCATCGCAATTGGTAATTGGGGTGCTTGCTCGCCCTGATTTCAACCTCAAGAAAGTGTCACGCTTCGCGTTTGATTACTAAATGTTGTTTGGCAAGCCATGTATAGGTGTAGCAGTGTCTATATCGCAATGTATCCCAACTATAAGGGGAATCTATACATAATAGTCCTGAACCGTCGAAATCGAGAAAAAAGCCCGATACATTACCCATTTTGAGGAACCAGACAGTTGGTTCTTCGTATAATCTGACGAATTAGTGGTTTTTTGCCGTTTATGATGCAGAATACCCAAAGAGAAAGGTCTACAGAGAAATGAAATGCAATCGAATCATTCCAGTTATCCTTATTGGTGTCATTACACCGGCAACATATCTGATAGCACATCAAGATGACCCGAAAATTAAAGATCGACAGTCCGCAATTAAAGCGCAAGCATATCGTTCTGACCGTAGTCGCGGAGAAGAACGCTCTCTTGGATTTACCTCTGAAAATGTCATATTAAAATCATGGCTACCACTTAACGCACTTGATAATGCAGATAGTGGAAACGATTGTTGGGGATATGTTTCCCCTTCTGGAAGAGAATATGCACTTGTGGGGACAAGTAGTAGCACGGTGGTGGTTGAAATTACTAATCCTGGAAATGCCCAAGTAGTTGCTACTCTTTCTGGCCCTAACAGTCTTTGGAGAGATATCAAAACGTATGGCACGTACATGTACGCAGTTAGTGAAGGCGGTGGTGGTATTCAAGTATTCAATTTGTCTGACATTGACAATGGCAATGTACAAACATTGAATTCTGCAGGCTCTGGATCTACACACAACGTCGTCATTGACACAGAAAGTGGATTCCTCTATCGAACCGGCGGTGTAGCTGACGGAATGTATATCTATAGTTTGGCGAATCCTGCTGCTCCAGTGCAAGTTGGTTCTTGGACTGATCGATATATACATGATGCACAGGTAGTTACATACACTGATGGTCCATTTGCAGGACGGCAAATTGCATTTTGTTGCGCAGGATTCAGCGGTGGCTGGAGTGACACTGGTTTAACAATTGTTGATGTTACAAACAAGTCAAATACATTTGTCGTTTCGCAAGCGTATTACAGTAATGCTGGATACTCCCATCAAGGATGGCTTTCTGAAGACAGAACACTTTTTTATCTGAATGATGAACTTGACGAACAAAATACTGGCTCTCTCACAACAACTCGAGTCATAAATGTTGCCGACATTAACAACCCTGTGTTTGTAGGGACATTTACAAGTGGCAGTACATCCATCGACCACAACCTTTACACGCATAACGGTATGATTTTTGAAGCGAATTACCGATCAGGACTTCGAGTATTCGAAACATCGAATCCAACAAGTCCAACACAATACGGTTACTTTGATACGTACCCAGATAATGACGCGGCTTCATTCAACGGCTTGTGGAATGTCTATCCTTATTTCCCAAGTGGAACTGTAATTGGCAGCGACCTTGAGCGTGGCCTTTTTGTTTGGGAACTTGGAATTATTGACCCATGCACTTTACCAATGCCTGCCTGCGCAGATGACGTTGACGGAGATGGATTTGTAAATGTAAATGATATTCTTATCATGATTGGCAATTGGGGTGTTTGTGGTGATGGTACGTTCCGGCCTGTTGGTGACGTTAACGGCTCTTGCTGTGTTGATGTCACAGACCTCTTACAAGTTATTGGAGCTTGGGGTTCTGAATGTGTAATCACCGGTGCTTGTTGTCTATCTGACTTTACGTGTACAGAAGTAAGTGAAAACGCATGCTCTAATACTGGTGGCAGTTACTTTGGCGACGAAACCACATGTGGTGAGACAAATTGCCCAGGCGCTGGCGATGAATGTAGCGTGGCAATGACGGCAACCTCTGGATCAAATTCGTTTGAAACAAATAGCGCTACTCCAAGTAGTCCTGAGCCTGATGACTCCATGTGCTCTGGCACATACATGGATTGGAGCAATTCACAAGACATTTGGTTCGCATGGACAGCAGATTTTTCTGGCAATGCGCACTTCACAACTTGCGATCAATCCAGTTTTGATACGTCCATGGCTATCTATGCCGGTTCTTGCTCCAATCAAGTTGCTTGCAATGGTGATGGCAATGGCGACAATGGTTGCCAATCCTATTACTCTGCCGTTGATTTGAATGTTATTGCTGGTGAAATCTACTACATCCGTATAGGTGGTTGGCAAGGCGCAACTGGTTCAGGCTCGCTGACTATTCAGCAAAATTAATAATGTTTCAATCACTGTTGATTTGTTCCATTTGTGCTGTTGGGATTGATAGCACGGTTCAATTTACCGACAACGAATGGGCGATACTTCGATCTCTTAGTCCGGCTAAGCTCATTCAAGATACAACTAATGCGTTTGAGCAAAACGAAGATGCTGCAACTATCGGGCAAGCGATTTTTTTTGACCAACGATTCTCTTCGAACCAAGAAGTTTCTTGCGCAACATGCCATAAGCCAGAACTCTACTTCACTGATGGAGAACAAACAGCCACTGGTACAGGGCAAACTACTCGGAATTCTCCAACTGTATTAAATGCTGCGCACCAACGTTGGTTCTTCTGGGACGGTCGTACTGATACGCTTTGGGGGCAACCCATCCAAACGATGGAACATCCAGAAGAGATGAATATTCCTCGTGAAAAAATCGCAGACATTATTGCTGATGACAACAATTTAGGCCCTCTCTGGGTAAAAACTTTTGGTGAAATGAGCGAATGTGATATTGATACTATTTCTGCAAATGTTGCAAAATCGCTCGCTGCTTACATTACAAAACTTGATGCAACAAGCGCCCCATTTGACGCATTCATAGCTGGCAATACAAAAGCGATTTCTGATTCAGCAAAACGTGGATTAAAATATTTCATTACGGACGGTGGCTGTTTGCGTTGCCACTTTGGACCAATGTTCAGTGATGGAGCATTTCACTCTGTTGGAATTGGCCCTTTAAATGGAGGTCCATTATGGGATAGTGGTCGCGCAGGTGCGATTGACCAATTAAAAACCTCGCAATTTACTGCTAACAGTGAACATAGTGATGACAAAGGAAATGCCAGGGCAATACTCTCAAAGCACATTGCAAAAAAACGCGAAGACTGGGGGGCGTTTAGAACACCCAGTTTACGAAATGTAGCGAAGACTGCTCCATACATGCATGCCGGCCAGATTGCTACATTAGAGGAAGTACTCAAACATTATTCAACGCTTGAAAATTTCTTAAGTGCTGACCACCATCGTGAAACTATTTTAGAACCGCTGAACTTAACCGATCAACAAACTATCGATTTGATTGCATTTTTAGAATCATTGACATCACCACTACCTGATGAAACATTGCTTAAGGCGCCAGAGTAATTGAATCTTGTGCTCGTTCTATTGTTTCGCCATTATTAATATCGAAATATATTTCCCAATCTCCAGGCATGCTCAATAGCATGCCTGTTGTTTTATAACTTCCGTCTGCTTGTAGTGTCGTCACAGGTTCGGTCATCATTCCGTGGCCATGGGCAGGCATGCCAGCGTCGACTCTTACAGATGCTATTTCACTGTTGCCCTCAACTCGAGTAATTAACTCAAAAACTTGATTCAGTGGCATCTGTTCTGGGGTAGGTGAATAAGTAACTTTCCAATTGCCCGCATTGCTAGTAATTGAATGGGGTGGTGGATTATCTTTCCGAGTCCAACTACGCCCTCTTCCAAAGGTGGATTGCCATTTTCCATCAGGGCTATAGAGCTGTGCGCGATGGTTACCCCAGTCGACAACCACAATTGTTCCATCGTCAAGGACTGTAATTCCGGCTGGCTTATACATCTGATGGGGAGCAAAACCTTTTTCGCCAAATGTAAGAAGCAATTCGCCATCTGGAGAAAAACGTTTGATGTGCGAAGCGCCAATATCAGAAATGAGAATGTTTCCATCTGATTCTATCTCAATACCCTGCGGTTCTATAAATCCATCAATTGTTTTTACAACTTCAAAATCAGGAATAGTTGATAACGTAACTGTTTCTGAAACTGCATTGACTGCCCAAATCATTTCGCCATCATTTGATACTGCAATATCTGTTGCTCTTGTCATGACACTGTCGCCGTCAATTGGACCGCTTAAGCCATCGTGATTTTGTGATTTTTGGAACTTTACCATGCCAGGAATTTGTTTAAATGGACTTTCAGAATCATGCTCGAAAATAAAAGTTTTCAAGTTTCCATCACCAACTACTTTAATTTCACCATCGCCAATCCACAAACCGTTAATCCAATTGAATTGATGCGGGGCATTTCCATCACCACCAAACCGCGTCATCGGAATTGGAACCTTCAAACCTGTTCGAAAAAGATAGACATCCCCTAGTTCTGGCTCAGCAACTAAAATTAAATCTTCAAACGAATCAATATGTTTTCCAAAATGAGCAATATTTGATATCAGAGGTGCTGATTCTGTTTTACCTTCCCCTAGTTTGAGTATTTGTAACCTTCCTTCGAATCCTTCACATACTATAATTTTCATTCCATCGGGTGAAACAGAAACTGCATTTGGATAATGAAGTTTGCCTTCCCCTTCATGTGGAAGTAATGCATGCACTCCCCATTTGCCAATCCAATTTCCTTCTAAATCGTATTGGTGAATTGCGTGGCCATAAATATCAGGAATAATCCAACCGCTATCCGTGCGGGCTGGAACTCCAGATTTAATAACTTCATCTATGTTCCAGAGTTGTCTTTCAGCCGTACCGACAGCAACCTCTCCGTTTTCTGTGAGGATTAGTTCTGTTGGATTGTCCACTTGTATTACACGAATCCGTTCGCCCTCTGGGCTACAAATTACAATTGCGTTTGCCATCCTATCTGCAACTGCTATGTTTCCATCTGGTAGCCAAATCGCATGTGCTGGCTCAAGAAAGCCATCAATTTGACGATGAAACGTCGCGTTAGGGCTTAAAAATAATGTAATTAAGAAGACGGTATTCAGCATAGTTGCATCGTATCAATGAAATAATCATGCGGTGCAAAAAATAATCATAAAAAAAACTTCGAATTCTTTTATGATTCTATTTTTAAACCATAGAACAAGGTGGAACAAACTAAGTGCGCTCCCATCGAACCCTGTGGGAATTTCAATTGTGGCACGTTTTTAAAGTCAGATAGATACTATTATGCCGATACTTTGAAAAAGGAGCTATTCAATGTCTGAAAGTGAAAATAATTGTTGTTCTGCTAAGAAATCTGGGTGCAAATGTTTGTACGCTGTGTTGCACCTCTTAATTCTGACGTGCATAGCTACATCACTCTGGCAAATTTCTGGTCACCTTGCCGAACTTGCCGAACTTGCCGCAAAATGATGGTTTGAACCCTTCGTCAAGATGGCAATACACCAAAAACAGATTTGAACGATTTTTTGTCTATTTGCTTATCGAGATACTGCGTAACTGCCACCAGATCCTCTGCAGCATTTGCAAAAGCACTCGTTGCTCCGGGCGAGGGCGTCATATTGAAAATAACACCATCGCCATCACTAAATTTTGCCGCGCCCATAAGGAGTTCTCCTTTTTCTTCGTCAATTAACTGAGGACGAACGCCCGTTGTGTGATCTGCAAAATCTAAATCATCTAGCTGCATCGAGGGGACAATTTTTACTACTTGTTTCAAAAATGATTTCTTCCCATGGATAGGAACTTCATAGCCAATGTTTTCGTAAATAAATTCTCGAATGTCTTTGTCTTTCATCAAGTGGAACAACGTAGTTGCTGTTCCTTTAGAGAAGTGAAAAGACTCTAAAAAACCAACTGCTGATTTTGCATTAAAACGCTCTAGCACGGGCAACATTAAAGCCGTTGGTCCGAAGCGAGTAGTGTTTGGTTTTGTCATGTCTGGGTCACCGTGTATTGCAGCAAATGGCAATTTTGGATTTTGCACGGTGTACACTTTTCCGTGCAGAACTTCAGGCGCGAAATAAAAACTTCCAGAGACAGGTAATACCGAAAAATGTTTACCTTTTCCCATAGTTTGAGCAAGATGCAAACTGTATGTCCCCGCAGAAACGACTAGGAATTTACAGTGCAAGGTGTCACCGTTTTTAACTTTAACCTCAAAACCATTTTCAGTTCGCGTAAGTTTAATTGCTTCAGATGACAATTTAACTTCCACAGTTTTCCCTTTTACTTCTTGTGCTTGGGCTACGCAATTTTCCGTCACTTTGCCGTAATCTATCGCCCAACCTTCAGGATTATACAACCCGTAAATTGATTCCTCTCGCAACTCGCCATCTACAAGAGCTACGTTTGGTTCAATGTCTGCAATTTCATCTGGACCTACTTTCATAAGTGTTGGATACAAATCGAAAATTAAATCGAACCGTTCTTTTACGAAAGCAACTTCTTCATCTCCAACACCCAGCAACATTTTTCCATAATTACGTTTTAAAGTTGCATCGCCAGAACCGTTATTCACGAATTGCAACATCAATTCTGCGCCACCTTGAACATGTTCCGCTTTCTCGCGATTGTAATTTGTTTCAATGTCACCACAGTGCAATGTTTGACTATTGCTGTGCGCATTTGAATTTAAAGGGTCGAGATGGTCATACTTTTCTAGTAAACACATACTTTGCACGTCACTGTGCAGTGCCAAGTTGTATAACAAGGTACCACCACTAATTCCACCACCAATAATCAACACTTCGTATTCATTGCTATTCATATGTGTTAGAGTAACAAGTAAGGAGCAAAAAAATGAATTTAAAATTTCCGCATTTTTGCACAAACGACGAAAAAATCTCTCAAGTGAAAACTTGGGTTATTGGTACTAAAGAACATGGACACGGAACTTTTGTCAGTGATCTCATTGAATGCCACAGCGTTCGGTTAGCCGAAACAGCGCCCGGTGGCGTTTACGATTGGCACCCTGCACCTCGAAAGCAGTACGTCATCACGCTCTCAGGTACGATTGAATTTACTTTCGGCAATGATGAAATATTAGTGGTGAAACCAGGAGATGTTTTTTTAGCCAACGATTTAGAGGGAAGAGGGCACAAATGGCAAATTTTAGGTGATGAGCCATGGCGACGATTGTACGTACACCTCGACCACGCACCAGTTACATAATTAATCTTCCGATTTTGCTTCTTCGACTTTAATATCTGCTTCTTGGGCAGGGTTGGGCGTTACCTTTGCTGGAGGTAAGTCTGCAGATTTTTGGGATTGTAATTCATCGTCACTTTGGCGATCTGCCTCTTTATCAATGTCGTCGCCAATCCCTTTTATCCCTTTTTTGAACTCAACGATGGATTTCCCAAGGTTACGGCCCACATCAGGAAGTCGCCTTCCGAAAATTAGGAGACCAATTATTATTATTACAACGATTTCCATGCCGCCTGGCATGCCTAAAATTGCTAAAAAAGATGTTGGAATGATTAGTGTGCTCATTGGAAATTTCCTTACTGCGTAGTGCAGTTATGACATTCTAGCATGCGAAGTCGAAGTAACTAGAGTAATAACCATCACTTTTGGGTAGAAATGGCTACTCTGGTCGATTACATACACATGAATTATCGAACTATTGCAATCTTTTCCCTTACTTTTTGTCTTTGTGCATGCACAAACCAACAAACTACATCAGCCAAACCCAAAACCGGTTTAAATTACACCAAGCCGCTTCCGACTGGCCAACCAGCCCTCCGCCGAGTTGCCTATTCAAATTGGCCAGATATTGGCGCTGCTTGGGAATCAAAAGACTTATTTTTACAAGATTCGATGGATTTCAGCATCGATTGGTTTGATGCACCTTCAAGCAAACAGTGGTTTCCAATCGAAGGCGTGACACACGAACAAGCAAAGAATTCCGTCATTGTTCTTCGCACTCTCCTTAAAGAATCAAATACAAAAGAAGAATTTGTCGGACTCGTTGAAGAGCGCTTCGATATGTTTGAGTCCGTTGGGTGCGATGGTGATGGAACTGTGCTTTTCACTGGATACTATTCACCCGATTTCCACGCATCTAAAAAACCAAGTGACGAATTTAACGCACCACTTTACACTAGACCAACCGACCTTGTAACTAATCAATATTCTGGCGAACCACTTGGACGAAGAAATACTGATGGTTCTCTTTCGCCATGGCCTGCTCGCAGAGAATTAGAATCTTCAGGAGATCTCAACGGCACGGAATTAATTTGGGTAAAAGATGACCTTGATGCCTATACCATTCATGTCAATGGCTCCGCACGATTACGAATGGACAACGGCGAATTGATGTACATCGGTTACGCAGGCAAAACTGACCGAGAATACACAGGGCTTGGACACTCTGTTTTAGAAGCAGGGCTCATTCCAGCGGACAAGTTAAGTCTGCGAGCAATTCGAAGACTATACGATAAAAATTCAGAAGTAATAAATGACTTAATTGACAACAACGAATCGTATGTTTTCTTCCGAGAATACGATGGTGGTAATTGGCCTTCGGGTTCTCTTGGCGTGCCAGTAACTGCTGAACGATCAATCGCGACAGATAAAAAAATATTCCCGCGTGGTGGTGTTGTGCTTGTAGATACAACTATAAGAAGTTTAACCGGAGAAAAAATTCAATTCACACAGTTAATGACTGATCAAGACACGGGCGGTGCAATTCGAGCGCCTGGTCGTGCTGACCTATTTATGGGCGTTGGTCCAACTGCTGGAATCAAAGCTGGTGGGCAATATGCTGAGGGCAAACTTTACTATCTATTCTTGAAGCCCGAATCAATCGCCAGTGTGACCAATTAATTTTGGTGGCCATGCGCGAACTGCTTTTCCATTTCGTTCGTCGCCATGCATTTTAGTTGTTCCATCAAAACCAATACAAGATTCAAAATAATGCATGTCTCTTGATGGGTCAAAACAAGCGCAAAAATTAAAGAAGACATCGCCAAGATTCTCTGCATCTATGTCATCGTCCACTGCAAAAAGCATTGATACAGATGTATGTTTTTGGTGTGCATTCTTAAGACAATCTGCACCCATTCCACCTTCTGTTTTTAGCACCGATACAATTTTAATTGCATCTTCTTTTGGCACAGCGCTTGTTGCATCGAATCCAATTTTTCCGCCAGCGCCAATCTCTGGCGCTGCATGATCGAGAATATCAAGAGCACCGCGGACAACTTCAATATCATTAAAAATATCAATTCCACTGAGGGCTTGGAAGACAGCGTGTTCGTCGTGAATCGCCACTGTTTCATTTACAACAACAATTACTTTCGTCCATGCAAGTTGACCAGCGCCCCAGATTGCGTGCATCACCTTTCGGGCATTTTCTTTGTACTGAGAGTTAATTTGCACAAAAACACAATTGTGAAAAGTTCCAAACTTTGGCAAGTGATAATCGATTATGTCTGGAATCATAACTTTGAGCAACGGTAACATTATTCGCTCAGTTGCTTTACCTAAATAATAATCTTCTTGCGGAGGCGGGCCGACAACGGTTGTTGGGTAAACCGCGTTTTTCCTATGCGTTACTGCAGTAACTTCAAGAAGTGGATATCTGTCTGGCATTGAATAAAACCCAGTGTGGTCGCCAAACGGGCCTTCAAAAACTGCGCCTTCGCCGAGTTCGCCATCTTTTGGCTCCCAACCGCAAGGTCCGCAGTCGGTATTAACAAAACCTTCGATGACTATCTCACTATTTGCAGGAATCCACAGTGGAACAGTTTTTGCTTTTACAAGTTCGATACCTTTTCCTTGCAAGAAACCCGCCATCAACAATTCACTCATGCCCGGTGGAAGTGGACATGTTGCCGCATACGGCATAACCGTTTCACCGCCAAAACAAATGGCGATGGGCATTGGCTGTCCAATAGCTTTCCATGAACGCCAATGTGCTGCACCGTCATGATGAATGTGCCAATGCATCGCGAGATGTGTTTCATCTAGTAGTTGTGCACGATACATTCCAATATTGTGCGATTTTGGTTTTGCAACATCGTGATCATCTGCGTGAATCGTGTGCATACCTGCAAAAGTAATAAAACGGCCCTCCCCTTTTGCAGTACGAGATTGCTCAGGTGACATGTCGTATCCGACTTCTCTTGGGTCACCATCCAATGGCCAACATTTAATAATTGGCATTCGCAATAAATTCACTTCGCCTTTTGAAACTAATTGCACCACTTCTTGGCAAATTCCATTTCCCTTCCTACGCTTTGGCTTCATACTCAACAATGGCTTAAATTGTTTTGCCATTGCAAGTAAGTCGGACAAACCAGAAGGTGGTGCCATATTGGTGAAACTCGAAATCATTTCAGCAATTTCATCAAGACCCCTTCCACCAAGTGCTTCTTCCATTCTGAAATACGAACCAAACGTATTAATGACAAGTGGAAAGTCGCAATCCTTTATATTCTCAAGTAAAAGTGCTTGCCCTCCAACGCCTTCTCTGCCCGGGTCAAAAGATTTAGCCGTTTTACTTGGAGTTGGGCAGGATGCAACTGCTTCAATTTGTGCCAAATCAGTGACTTCAAGTAAAGGAGAAATTTCCTCTGTTAATCGTCGAAGCTCACCTTGTTTATCCAAATGTTGCAAAAAGGTTTGGAGGCAGGAATAACGCATATTGAGAATGGTACACTCTGTAGATGGCAGTGATACAACTACAAGATGTCGAAAAGGTTTATCGTGGCAAAGTGCATGCACTTCGCGGTGTTACTATCGAAGTGATGGACGGTGAAATTTTTGGTTTACTCGGCCCAAATGGCGCTGGCAAATCAACCCTTGTCAAAATTTTAATGACTGTAATCCATGCATCGAAAGTATCTGGCACGATGTTAGGAAATCCAATAGGGAACAGAAAGACCCTTAAAAATGTCGGTTATCTTCCAGAACACCACCGTTTTCCCTATTATCTCACTGGCAAACAAGTATTACACCACTATGGTGCTCTTTGCAAAGTGGGAAGAAAAGAACGGAATTCTCGCTCCTCTTCCTTACTCACTCGACTCGGCTTAGCAGGATGGGAAAATAAAAAAGTTAATACCTACTCCAAAGGGATGTTGCAGCGGCTTGGCATTGCTCAAGCGCTGATGAATAACCCCGCATTGCTAATCCTTGACGAACCCACCGACGGAGTCGACCCAGTTGGCAGGCGAGAAATCAGAGACTTACTCGCTGAACTTCGCGAAGAAGGTCGAGCGGTATTTTTAAACAGCCACTTGCTAAGTGAACTAGAAATGGTTTGTGACAGAGTCGCAATCATGGTCAAAGGCAGGGTCACTATGCAAGGCACAATTCAATCGCTCACCGTTGACTCTCAACGATATGAAATAAAAATTACTGGAGAGATGCCAGCATGGGCAAAAGAACATTGCAGCGAAGTAAATGGCAACATGTTGGTTTGCAAAGGGAATGACCCAAGCATTGTTCAGCCAATCCTTGATCGCCTTCGCGCAGAAAACAAAACAATTGTTTCCGTTAAACCAGTTCGCGAAAATTTAGAAGACTTATTTATGCGTGCTGTAGATAACACCGACTCGCCAGGAGCAATTCAATAATGCAATTCAAAGCACTCCTTATCGATGCTTACCGGCAACTTAGTGCCGCAAAACTCTTCTGGGTTACCGTTGGCATTTCTGCACTCGTTGTTGTTTCGTTTGGCTCGATTAGTTTTAATACCGAAGGTATTTCTATTGGCTTTGGAGCATATCAAATTGAATCGGAACAACTTCGGGAAGGTAGCCCTTGGGCTAGGGGTCTTTACATTGGAATATTTTCAAGTCTTCTTGTTAATATTTGGCTTGCTTGGATTGCAACCATTTTGGCACTCATCTCTACATGTTCCATATTCCCGGAATTTGTGCATAGCGGTTCTATTGAGTTAACAATTTCAAAACCAATTGGTCGCTTAAAACTTTTCTTTTCAAAGTACCTCGTCAGTTTACTCTTCGTCATTATGCAAGTTGCAATTTTTTGCACAGGCATTTTCTTTTGCGTTGGATTTCGAATCGGAGAGTGGAACCCAATGATTTTTGCGGCGATTCCAGTCGTCGCTACTTTCTTCAGTTACTTATTTGCTATTTGCGTTTTAATAGGGATAGTCACTCGTTCTGGTATCACTGCACTTTTAATTACTGGTGTCTTTTGGATGCTACTCTGGACAATCCAAACATCTGAAACAATACTTAATAGATTTGTAACCCAACAAATAGTTGATATAGAGCGTTTTGATGAAGGCATTATTACTGCAACAGAAGAATTAGACAAAATCAAAAGTGTATCGAGTGAAGATATTCGAATATCAAAACTTGAAAAAAGAATAGAGTCTTTCCAGGATAATAGCGAGGAAGCCGCTGAATTACTCGCCGAACTTAATATGTGGCATACACCAACGTCGTGGGTTCTCGCTCTATCTCCAAAAACAGCACAAACTATTGGATTACTTGACCGCTGGCTCAGCGACCCTGACGGGTTTGATATCGCTGCAATCATGAGTGGTGATATGCGTGAATTTGAAGGCGAAGAACTAGAAGAGTTTGACCCTACAACCAGAAATGCGCGAGAACGCGAAACGATGCGTCGGATGCGGGATGATTATGAAAACCGCCCTCTCTTTTATGTCATTGGCACTTCCCTTTTGTTTGAAGGGTTTATCCTCGGTTTAGCCTCTTGGTATTTTTGCCGTAAAGATTTTTAAAACCCAAATACCGGAATATTATTTATTGCCGAGTTCACGCCCGCGATCTCGCGCGGCCAGTACAGCTAAAACAATTGAAGCTGAAACATCTTTATCTGCCATACACTGCAAAGCAGCAGCCGTTGTTCCACCCTTACTTGTAACTGCTTCTCTTAGTTCGCCAGCACTTCGAGCATCACGAGAGAGAAGTTCTGATGCGCCCAGAACTGTTTGTTGCACAAGCGTCGTTGCTGTTTCAATAGTCAAGCCAGCCTCTACACCACCTTGAATCATAGCTTCCGCTAACATAAATACATAAGCAGGTCCACTTCCGCTAACTGCAGTAACTGCATCCATTAATTCTTCTTGTACTTCAGCAACAACACCAATGGCAGAAAACAAATCGCGCGCCAACGATGCGTCCTCTTTAGTTGCACCTTCTCCCAATGCTATACCTGCCGCACCAAAACCAATACTACATGGCAGGTTTGGCATGATACGTACAATCTTAGAATGACCAACTGCTTGTGCAATTTGCTCCGTTGCTACGCCAGCCATTATGGAATACACCACATCCGCATTCACTTCATTTGCGATTAACGCAAAAATTTGTGGCTTCACTGCCAAGAGCGTTACTGTTGCTTTGGGCAATTCGGATGCAGTAGAAAATGTCGAGCAACCCAAATGGTCGAAAAATTGCCGACTCGAATCCTCTGGGTCAGCAACTGCAATTTCCGAACTCGAAAGTATGCTTCCTTCAATCGCCCCTGCGATGATTGCTTTTGCCATATTGCCGCCGCCAATAACAGATAGTGAAATACTCATGCGTTGTAAGGTACACTATCCCCATGAGTAACGGCAAGGAAAATACTATCGCACCGCTTCCATTTGAAGTACCCGTTACTGAAATTGATAAGCAAATTCAAGCAATCCGCCAACGGGAAGATGCTGATGCGTACCAAGGCGAGCTGGAAGAGTTGCGAAAAACACGTGATAGCCTTCTGAAGAAACTATACGAAAACCTCACTCCGTGGCAAACGGTCCAAGTTGCTCGACATCCGAACAGGCCACAAACTACAGACTACATCAGAATGATTTGTAGAGATTTCCGTGAACTCCATGGTGACCGTCATTTTGGTGATGATCCAGCAATCATCACGGGCTTTGCAAGAATCGGATCGCACAAAGTGATGGTCATCGGCCACCAAAAAGGCAAGGATACTGACGAAAGAATTGCGTGCCATTTCGGTTGTGCCCACCCTGAGGGGTATCGAAAAGCCCTTGCAAAAATGAAGTTAGCTGAAAAATTTGGCCTACCAGTCGTTACCTTTATCGATACTCCTGGTGCATACCCTGGTTTAAAAGCTGAAGAACGTGGCCAAGCAGAAGCGATTGCACTCAACCTGAAAGAAATGAGTCGCTTGAAAACCCCAATCGTCTCTGTTGTAATAGGCGAAGGTGGTTCAGGAGGAGCACTTGGTCTTGGCGTAGCGGATAGAGTAGCGATGCTTCAAAACTCCTGGTACTCAGTAATCAGTCCAGAGGGCTGTGCTGCAATTCTTTGGAAAATTGCAAATGAAAAAACGAATCAAGCCGCAGCAGCCGCTCTTGCTTTAACCAGCCGAGATAACTTAAAAAATGGCATTATTGATGCCATTATCCAAGAGCCAATTGGCGGTGCACAACGGGACAACGAGGCAACTGCGACAAGCCTCGAAAAGTGGATTGTCGATTCACTCACAGACCTTGAGCGGTTTAATCCGCAGACCCTCGTCCACCGCAGATATGAGAAATTTACTGGAATGGGCGTAGTTTCAAGCGATTCCTGACTTGATTGACGATACGTCCAAAACACGATAAAATGTACTATTCCGAAGTAGATAATGCCAACCGGTAATATATCTAAGTACTTTTCCGACAAGGGGTTATAAAAGGACGCATTCGTGGCTAAAAAGAAAACAACCAAGAAAAAAACGGCTAAAAAAGCGGCTAAAAAGATAACCAAGAAAAAGGTTGCTAAAAAAGCGGCTAAAAAGAAAGTCGCTAAAAAGAAAGTCGCCAAAAAGAAAGTAACCAAGAAAAAGGTTGCTAAAAAAGCGGCTAAAAAGATAACCAAGAAAAAAGTTGTAAAAAAAGCGGCTAAAAAGATAACCAAGAAAAAAGTTGTCAAAAAATCTACTTCGAAGAAGACCTCGGCTAAAAAGGTGGTTAAAAAGACAGATGCAAAAACTCCTGTCAAAAAACGTAGGCGCAGAGGATTCTCCGTTTCAGACGCAGCCCGCGAAGAGGAAGCCGATAACAGAGGATTCGTTTACGTCAATGGCAGAAAAGTCCGAGTCATTTCGAGCAATGGTCTTGTCAAGAAAAAGAAACGCAGTTCTCGAGCAAAAACAATTACTGAATCTGCAAAAAAAGCTATCAACCTAAAAACAAAATTGAATGCCAAACAATTGCGCGATTACCGCGACCGTCTTATGAAATATCGTCATCGATTACTCATTGACCTTGGAAGAATTGAAAAAGAAGCGCTCGATGCTAACTCAGACAGTAGCCATATGCCAATTCACATGGCAGATGTTGGCAGTGATGCTTACGACCAAGATTTAAAGCTTGGCATGGCTGCAAGTGAAAGACAGCGTATCAATGATATCGAAGACGCACTTATGCGAATTAAAAAGAAGACGTACGGAGTATGCCATGAAACCGGTAAAGAAATTCCAGAAATGCGACTAAAAGCAAAGCCATGGGCAAAATACACGAAAGAAGCTGCAGAAGTTATTGAACGCAGAAACCGAGTACGCAGATGATTGCAAATCCTGCGTGGAAATCTCCTCGTGCTTGGATTATTTTAATAACAGTCATGCTCTTGGGTTTTTCTGCAGATATTGCTACGAAAAACTGGGCTTTTAATTCAGTTGCGAGTCACCCCGTAGTATTAGAGCGGGACCAATTACTTTCAAATCCAAATTGGACACCAATCCCATTGCATCAAGGAAAAGTTGCAATTCCCGGCAGAATACTGAATTTTCGTTTAGTTTTGAATGATGGTGCAGTATTTGGAATTGGTTCTCAGCAACGGTTTTTCTTCATCTTTTTCACTTTTGCAGCACTTGGTATTGCGAGCTGGATTTTCAGCAAGCACACATCCAAGAATAATACAATCGCTCACATCGCAATTGGACTTGTCCTAGGTGGTGGTTTAGGAAATTTATACGACAGAGTATTCATTGGAAGAGTTCGAGATTTTATGCACATGCTTCCGGACCGGCACCTACCGTTTGGTTGGTCATGGCCGGGAAGCAACTCTGAATTATTTCCATGGATTTTCAACACAGGCGATGTGCTGCTTCTTACCGGAATGGGCTTATTGATGCTTTTCTTTTGGACGCAACCTACACCAACAACTCAGAAACCTGAGCCGGCGAAATCAAATCTTCCTGAGTAAGAAATTCAGGCAATGATTCTAATTGCTTTGCAATTTCTAACGTAAAGCGACCGACTTCTGTCCTTCTAATTTCAGTGCAATACCCCCCCACTTTTAATTTTTTACCAAGATCTCTCGCGAGTGACCGAACATAAAAGCCCTTCGCACATTTAATATCAATTGTTACAAATGGCCAACTGTAAGAAAGTGTTTCAATTGAAAATACAGTCACTTTTCTTGGCTCCAGTTTGACTTCTTTACCCTTCCGTGCAACTGCGTACGCACGGTGTCCATCAATTTTGACAGCACTGAAGATGGGCGGCACCTGCATTATTTCCCCTGCGAAGGATTGAACAGCATCTTCTACTTCAGAGTTCGTTGGCACATGGTCGACTTGCACTTCTTCCCGTGGTGATTCTGCATCGTGCCCTGCGGTTGTAGCTGAAAGATCAATCACAGTTGTATACCGCTTGTTCGTTTCCATCATTTGACCTAATTTTTTAGTCATTTTCCCCACGCCCAAGACCAAAACACCGGTTGCCAGCGGGTCGAGCGTTCCGGCATGCCCAGTTTTCACTTTCATGCATTTTCTACGAATGAGGTTTACCATCGACATCGAGGTCGGTCCTAGAGGTTTATCAATAACAATAACACCGTGTAACTCTGGTTTGCTTGGTTGCTCCATATCGGTACAATACCCTGTTCACTGGACAGGTGACCGAGCGGCTGATGGTGCAGCATTGGAAATGCTGTGTGCGCCTTGTGCGTACCGAGGGTTCGAATCCCTCTCTGTCCGTTTTTTCGTACGCTTTGAGAATGGGATTGTTTGATTATGAGTACATCTTCTCCAATCAGAATAAAATTTCTTACAAGGGGAACTCAAAAGAATAAAGTGCAAATTTGGCAACGACAATTTCCAAACAACACGCCAATTTGGAACAATTGCAACTTTATTTTTGATGTTGATTGCCAGGAGTATGATTGGCTCGTTGTCTACGATGACCTTGCACCTCGCAAGTCTGAACGGTTCTCTAAACGCAAAGAATTACTTCACTGCAACCCCGCCAATACTTTGCTTGTCACTAGTGAACCTTCCACCATAAAAGTGTACGGCAACAAATTTCTGAATCAATTTGGACATGTTCTTACGACGCAAGAGCCGTGGGTAATTAATCATAAAAATGCGATTTATTCACAATGTGGCTATCGTTGGTTCTACGGTATTGGTTCAAACCACCTAAAAGATTGGGATGAAATCTCCTCAAATATTTCATTCGACAAAGATAAAATTATTTCAACTGTCTGTTCAAATAAAAAACAAAAAAACACAACACACAATCAACGGTATGCATTTACGCAAAAGTTAAAAAACGAAATTCCAGAATTAGACATTTTTGGCCGTGGCGTGAAACCAATAGATGACAAAGCAGATGCTATTGATGCATACAAATACCACGTTGTCATTGAAAATATTTCAAGCAAAGACCACTGGTCGGAAAAACTTGCGGATGCTTTTCTTGGGCATGCAATGCCCATTTACTACGGATGCACGAATGTCCAAGAGTATTTCCCTGAAAATTCAATCATACACATCGACCCCTACGCTGAAGACGACGCAATTAAAATTATTAAAAATGCAATTAAAAACAATGCATATGAAAAAAACATTAACAACATACGAGAAGCCAGAGAACTCATTTTAAATACCTATAATTTTTTTGCAGTAGTCTCAAAAATTATTGAAGAGAATAACCAACCACAATTTAGTGAAAAAACAAATGGGAAATGCTATATTAAAAGCAGGCACTTAATTCGAGCAGCAAACCCTATTAATTTCATTCAATATTTCATTCAAAGGTACAGCGTGAAATGGAAACACTTCATCGCTAATTAAATGTACGATGCAAAGAATGTCAAATTATTTAAGCTGTCATTTTCAACTGAACGATAAATACTAGCAATGCATATTCTTAATATTATGCTTGGCAAGAGCCATGGGGGGCTCGAACAAGTTGCAATTGACTATCATCTTGCTTTTGAATCCAGAGGACACAAAGTCACAACGGTAGTTCCTCCAAGTTCTTGGGCTAAGACTGTTCTTCAATCATTTGCCACTAACATCATCGATTTTAAAAATGCTGGCCAATGGGATCCCGTCGCTGCGTACAAATTGTCAAAAATAATTAAACAAGAAAAACCAGACGCAATTATTTGTCATGGAAATCGTGCCATTCGCATTTGCTTAAA
>JABIWU010000051.1 GCA_018701395.1 Phycisphaerae bacterium
AAACCAAATTAACACTTACTACTGCGCACAAGTTTCCGGCCTTAACTACCATTTGAACGTCGTGCATTTTTCGCCATCCCCAAGAAATGGAACCACTGCTTCGCTTGGTGTTATCTCGCCCAGAATGAATTGGATAACTTTTAGAAACAAAACTTCGTCAAATGTTGGCAAGAAATACAAATCGTCTTTCTGGATTGCAAGGACACCAAATACAAACAAAATGACTGCGCGCGGGAATGTCAAAGCAAAACACTCTGTCCCTGTCAAAGTTGCCTTTCATGATCCTGCTATTGTTTTCGGTAATACGCTCGCGCACCTTCTCCAAAAAAATGGAATTCCAGTTGGATTAGTTAAACATGTGCCAGATGATTCGCCAACATCCTCAGGAACAATTATTTATACTCGATCTACTCCGTTGCAAACTGCCCTCAATCGCAGCAACACTGATAGCTACAATTTATATGCCGAATCATTACTTAAACGAATTTCCGCAGAAGCAACGGGGCGAAGTGGCACATTTGACGAAGGAGCTGCCGTAGTAAAAACCGCTATTGGTCAACGGCTTAACGAATCCATTCGTTCAGTTGTCGTTGTAGATGGTTCGGGCATGAGTCGTAACAATCGGATTAGCCCAGCGATATTAGCGCGCTGGCTTGCTTCATTTGACACAAACGACCCAGTTGGAAAAGTGCTTCTCCACTCTCTAGCCACGCCAGGTAAAGGCACGCTAAAAAAAAGGTTCATAAAAACCAAGTTTGGAAACGCAAGCGTTCATGCAAAAAGCGGTTACCTTTTGGGCGTATGCACACTCAGTGGATACATAACGTTCAGTGAACGCGAACCTATCGTGTTTAGCATTCTCGTGAACGATGTAAAAGGAACCGTTCGAGGAGCAAAAACCATGCAAGAAGAAATCGTCTCCGTTGTAATTCAAAGCATGGAATAGCAACAAAAAAGCCAGAGTAACGCAAGCGTTACTCTGGCTTTCAATGCGTACTACATTACATTATTTGCCGAGTGCTTTGGCAACTGCTTCTTTTAAGTCTTTTAGCATTGCTTCGCCGCCAACAAAACCAGAGTGTTGGTTTGCGATACTACCATCAGTTCCAATGATAACTGTTGTTGGAATACCATTAATACCATAGTTTTCCGTTAGTTTACTATCGGCACTGCCCATGAGAACAGCAGTAGTAAATTTTTTGTCAGCCCAAAACTTTTTAACTTTATTTAGAACGTCAGCAGATTCGCCACGTTCCCAAACATTCACAGCAAAAACTGTAACTTCAACACCTTCTTTTTCTGCCCAAGCATCAAACTCGTTTAGGAATGGAAGACCTTCGCGACAAGGAGGACACCATGTTGCCCAGAAATCAAGCACCACTACTTTGCCTTTTAGTGAGGAAAGAGTAACATCGCCTGAACCATCCATTCGAGCAAGTGTGAAGTCTGGCGCTACTTTACCTGTAAGATCTTTTTCTTCAGGACCTTCATCTTCTTCAATACCCATAAGATCATCAGGTGAAGCAACTGCTTCGCGGTCACCAGCGTCAAAAGTTACTTTTGGAGCGATCTTTAGAAACTCAACATCAGAAGACGTTGTAATTTCCATACTTGGCATTCCTGGTTGTTCGATTGTTAGAACACCACCAGTAAGTACACTCTCTTTTGAAACAGTAATGTCTAGCGTGCCCATCATTGTTTTGCAATTAATGACGTCAACGCTCGCACCATCTGCATCTTTACCTTCAGTAACGCCGAGAATTGTTGCGCCGCCAGGCATACCCATTGTAAAAGTGCTTACCCATACGTTCAACTCATCGCTTTCACGAAGAGCTACAGTCGTTAACCCTGGGATTGCTCCACCTTCGCCTACGCTGCTTAGCCCTTCAAAGAAACTAGAAGCCTTTGTTTTAACAAATTTGTCTTCAACGTCTGCAAATTCAAAGTAAAAATTTCCATCTAACCAAGTAGCGGTTATTTCATCTTTAAGTTCAAGCGAGCCTACTGTATCGCCTACAAGTAATTCGATAATTAGTTTTTCATCGTCTCCACCCATCATTGCTGGTAGTGAAACGGTTATTGTTTCTTTAATGCCAGTAGCTTTTTTGTACTTCTCTGAAACTTTTTCAAGAATTGCTTTTGCAGCAGCATCAGCACTAACTTCTGCTTTCTTCGCAGGGTGTTCAGGATGGTCCGAAGGATGCTCAGGATGGTCCGATGGATGATCTGGATGCTCCGGCGGGAAGTGGTCTGGGTGTGCCAATGCGATTGGCGCTATCGCAATAGCAGTAAGTAATGTGAGGATTTTCATGGTGTTCTCCGTAAAGGGTGTCTAAGTTTTCTCAGGTATGTGTAAATAAAGTCCACATAGAATATCAAAGAACGTCACAATAGTTGCAAAATTGATGAAATTTGCTCATTTAGCACAGGATGATTAAATGATTCTGCTATCTCAGCCATAGGTTTTACTACAAATAACCGACGATGTGCCTCGGGGTGAGGGATTCGCAATCCATCAATTTCTATGATTTTATTTGAATAAAAAAGAATATCTATGTCAAGTGTTCTGGGACCCCATTTCACCGAACGCACTCGTCCATTTGATTCCTCAATGGTTAGGCAAAGTTCCAGCAATTCCGGTGGTGGCAAACTTGTTTCAATTTCAACAACCATATTGAGAAAGTTTGGTTGTGCAATTTCGCCAACTGGGTCTGTGTCATACATTGAACTTCGAGCGAGAATACGTATACATTGGTGCGCATCCAGACTCTGTAGAGCATCTTCCAAGTACCCTGCCCGATTGCCCAAATTACTTCCAAGGCCAAGAAAGGCGGTAACAAGTTTCATAGTTGTATGTCTCTGTGTTGCCAGCACATTGATTCGGCTTCTTTACCAATCAACAACAGCCGAACCATTTGCAGAGCAGAGTTTGCAGCGCGCCTTCTAATCTCATTTCGAGTACCAGTGAAAATAAATGCCCGAACTTGCGTTTCGCCATTAATGGTACAACCAATGAATACCGTTCCAACTGGTTTCGATTCTGTTCCGCCCGATGGACCCGCTATACCCGTTGTACTAAGTCCAATCGTAGCGCCGCTACTTTTTGCTGCACCCTCGCACATCGCTTTTGCAACTTCTGCTGAAACTGCTCCAAATTCCTCAATCAATGCTTTCGCAACTCCGAGTTGACTTGACTTGAGAGCATTTGTGTACGTTATCCAGCCGCCGCTGAGCCATGTACTCGATCCTGGCGTGCTAGCAATCAAATCGCCAACCAAACCTGCAGTGCATGATTCCGCAATTGCTATCGAACCATCAACAAGTTTACCCAGCGACGAAGAGAGTGTTTCACTTTCAAACCCAAAGACCCACGGTGACCATCGACATTCAATTTCTTTGGCAACTGCATTTCGTTTCTGCTCATCACTACTTGTTACTCTCGCAGTGATTCCTGAACTTCCCATCAATATAGAAACGCTTGGATCTTCCACTTGCATAATGTCTTTAATTTTTTCGCCTGCAATTGATTCTGCAATTCCCCATGCGTGCAATTCCACCGTTTGCAATGGGACTGCGCAATCTAGTTGCTCTGTTACTTTATTTTTCACACTTTCAAACATCGGCTTCAACTCCGAAGGCGGCTCTGGCAAACAGAGAACCATACAGTTTTCAATCGAGGCGATAAGACCAGGAGCAGTTCCGTGTTTATTTTCAATCCATGTTGCCGAAACAGGACGCAGGGCTTGGACTGCATTTGGAGATGGCATAGTTAGACCCGCTTTGCTAAACCAATTCTCAATCGATGCGAGTGCTCCCTCATCCTGCACTAGTGGCTCACCTAGAGCTTTAGCGAGTGCTTTCCGAGTTCGGTCGTCTTCGGTTGGCCCGAGACCCCCTGTGAGAATGCACACATCGCTTTTCCCCACTACTGCTTGCAACGCTTCGACTATATTTTCTATTCCATCACTTACGCAACGTCGTTCAACTGTTTTAATACCGCAAGAAAGCATTGCTCGCGACAACCAAGGACCGTTGGTATCAATACGATCACCAAGAATTAATTCATCGCCAATTGTTAGTATTGAAACGTTCGCAGACACAAGAATTATTTACCAATTACATTCAAGTACTGATTTCTAAAAAATTCGCCAGTAGTTCGCTTTAACGCAGAATTCCCGTGATCTTCAGGGTGCCACAAACCGTCTTCAAGCCATTGGTCCCGAAGCCAGCCGTACTTCAATGTTTTTCTATCCTCTGGTGTATCCATTGCAAGTGCTCCGCCATCATTTGTTGGAATCATAGGCATTGCATCGAATGTTACGAGCATTTCTTTCAATTCGGCATCTTCGACATCATCAGAAGTCACTAAATCAACTGTGTCTGGGAACGCAGGATGTGAAACAATTGCTTGCCAAGCATCCATTAGTTCATGATGATTGTCCATTGCCATCGCGCTAAATATTGGCGCAATAAATGCACGCATATTTCGATCTGGATATGGGGCTGGGCGTGCAGTTTCATACGGGTTTACTTGGTCGACCATTCTGTCCATGTACTTCGCGTACATCTCACGACGAACAGGCATTCGCCGCAACTCAAAGGTGTCGGGACCCAAGTCATCGTCAACAGCATCTTCAATTTCAAATTGCCAGAGTGATTGTGCCTCTTTCGTCAAACAATATTCGATAAACAGAAGCGCTAGTGCTTCATTCGGGGCACCGCGCAATAATGAAATTGGATCTGGGTCAATCATAGTCGCGTTCGGCGGATCAATATAACCAATTCTGTCACCGCCTCCACTGCTTTTAACTGCTTGGGCTTGGTACCGACCATAAAAGTCGATGCAAATTCCCATTGCTGCATCGCCCTGACTTACATCTGCAGGTGGTTTCAAACTACTCGCAGAAAAATAACGAGCGTTCGCTGCAGCTCGTCGTAATACTTGCCATCCTCTTTTCCATCCGAGATTTTTTAACATTGCTTCAAAGGCGGTCGTAACTGATCCCGATTGCGCGGGGTTCACCAGCGCTAATTTTCCGAATAATTCAGGATTACATAGTGCTTCCCATGTTGTTGGAGGTTCGATTCCTAAATCCGCAAGCACTTCGTTGTTGTATACGATTCCAAAACCAGAAAGTGCGAGACCATGCCAATACCCATCTGGATCATAAATTGTGATGTCGCCAATTAAATTATCTCCGTAGACTTCTTCCAACTTTGCTTGGTCGATAGTTGCTGGAACACTGATTGTTGTAGACAATTCTTCACCGTTTTCTCTAACAACAATCTTCTTTTTCAATACATCGTGTTCATACGAACCGCCACCAAACACTAAATCCGCTTCGCCACCAGGTTCTTTCCCAGTTTCTAGCGCATGTGTAAATTGCGATTGCAACATTCGTCGAATTTCACTTGTTCCACCGGGTACTGACCAAATAACTTCTGCAAGTTCTCCGTATTTTGCAAGATGCCAACTTGAGAATCCTTGCCCGAACTCATGTCGAATTTGTTCATTATGCGGCGAGATAATAATTACTTTTTTGGTGCCATTTGGAACAGAAACAAAATCTCCACGAAAAAACAATGGGACGCCAAACAAAATTGCTAGGCAAATACCAATACAAATTACTGCAGGTTTATTCACTTTGCGCCCACTTGTAATGCTGCAGAAAGTGCACGCGCTACATTTGCTACATCTGATTGCCAATCTGTTTTAGGTGTTGGGTAAATAACGCTCCTACTTGCTGTAACAAGTGCGCCATGACCTTGAGAAAAACACGCTGAAACATCTTCTACAGAAGCACCTTGTGCACCGATTCCAGGCATCAAGAAAATTTGCTTGGGCATTCTTGAACGAAGTTCGATTGCTTCCGCTGGTTTAGTTGCGCCAACGACCGCACCCAAACTACTCCAACCAGAATTGCCAATGTATGCATCTCCGCAAACAGCGAGCAAGTCAGCGATTGACTCTGCCACTGTACGATCGTCATTTAATTGTTGTTTTTGTATTGCGTCACCGCTTGGATTGGAAGTACGCACCAAGCAAAATACGCCGAGCCCAGCATCTAAAAATGGCGCAATGCCATCAATGCCTAGATAGGGATTTACGGTAATCCAATCGCACGGTCCCTCCACAGTTGCGGATGCGGCATAATGTTCAGCAGAGATACCTATGTCTCCCCTTTTTGCATCAAGAATAACTTGAAGCCCTTTACTGCTTGCGTTTTGACGAAGTTTGCCGAGCAGAGTAATGCCGTTTGAACCTAACCGTTCAAAACATGCTGACTGAAATTTTACACTTGCTGCAATTCCAGCAACAGCCTCAATCACTCCATCGCAAAATACTTGAAATGATTCTATCTCAGGTAAACGTTGTAAGTCAACAGGCATTTTCTCAAGAACAGGGTCAAGCCCAACGCAAAGCGGGGCTCCAACTTGGTCAACTGATTCACAAAGACGGTCTGCTGGATGATTTGCACTTGTCATTGTGCACATCATAGTAGAATCCACGATATGACTACCGCCCCACTGCATCTAGACCTCCAAAGCGAAGTTGGGCTCCGAATTGATTGGGACTCTAAAGTATCATCTTTTTACCCCGTAGAGTTCTTGCGAAAAATGTCCCCATCAGCAGATTCAATAGCTACCAGAGAAGAACTAGAGCAGAATCCACTTGCAATTTTACCATCAACACATAATTCGCCTTTGGTCATAAAAGATATCGAACTTGTTGGCAATTACGCAGTGCGATTTGTGTTTTCCGATGGACATTCCGCAGGAATCTATTCTTGGGAATACCTTCAAAGTTTAAAGCCACCACCCAATGGATAAATTGTGCATTGAACCAAACCAAGTACCCGTCCAGCTAGAAGGCGTTGCACATGACTCGCCATTTCAGTGCACTATTTCCGTGCAACCCCACCAAACTTCAAACGAAGTAAATCACATCAACAATATTGAATATCTACGTTGGATTGACAAAGCATCACAACTACATTGCGATGCAAAAGGTTGGACTCGAGAAAAATTGTTAAATGCCAGAGTAATGTGGTTTGTAGCACGACATGAAATTGATTACCGTGCTGAGGCAACATCAGAAGATACCCTATTGCTAACGACTTGGATTGACGATATTAGACGTGTGAAATCTTGGAGAACAACCCAAATACATTCCCTTAGTGAAACACCAAAACTTATCTGCCAATGCAAAACCCTTTGGGTGCTTGTCGACCTTGGAACAAGAAAACCAATCGCAATTCCAAGCGAAATGGCAAATGCGCTAGAACCTTTAAAAGCTCCACGATTGGCACAACCATGACTGTTGCAATGGTTATTTCAAAGGATCGGCTTGAGCAAGAACATGCCATGTTTAACCGTTTAGTCGTTGGTTTACTTGATGCCGGCAATCAAGTCATTCGAGTTGTGCCTGAAACAGAAACTGACGAACTTCCGTACTACGAACAATCAGTTTCTCTTGCAAAACGTATCGCTACACCAATGCCAATATCGAGATTGCTTCGTTCAGAACGAAAAGAAACACTCATTGAACAATTTGAAAAAAATGAAGTTAAAACGATCGTTGGCTTCGGCAAGGATGCCATACAAGTTGCAATGGATGTTGGCAAAGCAATCGACGTACCGATTATGTGCGAAGTTGTTTCAATGCGTGGCGCGAAAGCAGTCAAGAAGAAAAGTCCAATTTGGAGATGGCTCGCTGCAACCCCATCCATTGAAAAAGAAATTGAAAGACGTGTCGGAATCGAAAGAGTCGCGCTAGTTCCCCTTGGCGTAACCGGGTACTCAAATGAAGAAAACATAGATATTTCAAAAAAGAATTGCATAGTTGTTTTAGATGCATCCGGCAATGCAAAACAAACTCGCGCTGTGTTGGAATCTTTACGGTCGAATTCAAATGTACATATCTTTCTTGAATTGATTGGCAAACACGAACATCGTATCTGGAAAATTGTTCAGCAACTTGAAATGCACCACTGTGTCACTTGTTTACGAGACACAAGTGAGTTACGAACACTCATCATGCATTGCGACCTACTCGTAATTCCAAACAACACAATGCCACTTAGAACCATTCTTCTTGAAGCGATGTTGCAAAGAGTTCCCGTCGTTTGCACTGCACTGCCGGGATTCGATATGCTCATCAATGAAGAAACTGCAATTGTCGTACGCAATGATTGGAAATCAGCAATCGATACTCTGCTTGATTCTGGTCCAGAAGCATCTGCAATTGGAGATAATGGCGCTACGTTGATTAAAGAAAAATACGCCTCAACGACTCAAATAGCCGCACTTGAAGCCGCATTTACCCTAATTTAACTTTATCTCATGTATTGGCGGGCAAAAAGTCGAGGAAATTAGAATCTTTCTCCCCTCCGCCTCGTCGGCTATGCTTTTGTATTGTCGGCGGGGCCTTTTTTTATTGAAGAAGTTTCCGAAGAATGTTAAGCCCTTGCTCAAGTTTTACTTCAGGCACTGCGAAACTAATTCTAAAATGTGTGTCATGCAATGAGAAAACATCGCCTTGAATAACAAGCACATCTTGTTCGATTGCTTTTGAAATGAATTCTATTCCAGTCAATCCATGCGTAACAGGAATTTTAGGGAACGCATAAAAAGCTCCTTCTGGCACAATCAATTCCGTTACATCACCGAGCAACTCAACAACCATGTTTCTACGTTTTGAAAAACGCTCAATGAGTGGAGAAAGATCAATGTCGTACGCGCCAATAAGTGCATGTTGCAAAACAGAAGGTGCACAAACAAATGTTTGCTGTTGCAATTTCAACATAGCATCAATTAGTGGTTTTGGTCCTGCCGCATACCCCATCCGCCAACCAGTACAACCGTATGTTTTTCCATAACCGCGAATTACCAAAACATCTTCATTTATTGATGCTGGGCTTGCGTGTTTCGTTGGCGGAAAAACGAACTCATCGTAAATTTCATCTGTAATTAATAAAATCCCACGATCTTTACAGAGCAATGCGATGTCATTGACTTCCGTTTCAGTTAACACTACCCCAGTTGGGTTTGCAGGTGAGTTAAGCAAAACAGCTTTTGTCTTGTCTGTGATACATGCCGCAATACGGTCTGCAGTCATTCGAAAATCTGGATAGGTATCGCAAAGGACAGCCTTTGCGTCTGCAATTCGTGCGAGAGTTGGATAGATGACAAAATATGGATCGGGGATAATTACTTCATCACCTGGACCAAGAACAGTCAAAAATGCGAGTGTTAACGCTCCTGCTGTGCCCGTGGTTACCATCGCCGCGTGATGCGCTGTATCGCCGAACTCCCAATCAAACTGCGAGTGCAGTCTTTTGTAAATTGACTTGAGTAAACCGGCATCCCCTGCTGTCTGGGTGTACCCATTATTGTCTGCAAGAATTGCATCTATCGCAGCTTGTTTAATTGCATCTGGAACTAAAAAATCTGGTTGACCAATGGATAAATTTACGGGGTCTTCACATGCTTGAGCTAGTGCCCATGCACGACGAATCCCCGATGTTTCAATCTCTTTAACGCGGTCAGAAAGCAATTGCTCAATGTCAAGCGGAGAAGCCAAGATTATTCTTCGCTTGTTTCAGCGTCACCATCTTCTTCAGTAGATTTACTCGATTTACCAGCAATTTTGATTTTGCGGCTTCCTACTTTTGGCAATCCAATTGGCGAAGCATTTTCTTTGTCAAATTTATCTTGACCTGCAAGTTCTTCGATTCGTTCGGCACGAGTAAGAACATTACGGTGTTGGTTAAGACCTGCTGGTTTTGTTTTTAAACTTCGGTGAAGACTCATAATTCTAATTCCTAATCTGAAGTGCACTACTATTTGTAGAGACTTTGGTAAGCATCCTTTAGATCGCTTCCGTTAGCGATTTTAGTTTTGGCCCATTCAGCGCCAATTGCGTAAATCCTAGACCGAACATCTTCCGCGATTGCATCATTTCTGTTCACAGAACCTGGCAAAACAATCACACGGTAGAACTCAGTATTATCGCCCGAAAACGCATATGTTTCAAGCCCTTTTTCTCTGCAGAACGACGCTAATTGCATTGCACCCACTTTGGAGGTCTCAATCAGCGTGAAATAATTCGAGCCCTTCACCCTTGGGTCACTCTCGACCACACCCCAACCCGCAGGGCCAGCAATTGCTTGCGGCTGTTTCTGAGGTGTTTCTGGCAGTTTTAGCGAGGAATTGAAGTTTTTAACCTCTGGTTGCGCAGGCGTTTCCACCTCTTCAAACAATCGATTTCCATAATCTTCTCGAGCAATGGCAGAGCCACGCCTGAAACCCATTGTGTAGGAAACAACTATCAACGCAACGCTGACGGCAAGAATCACGCCAATTGTTCCAATTGACATCCTGACAGAACGCCCTGGCGTTAGAACGTTTCGTTCTAGATGCTCATCCTGTTCTTGCTCTGGATTACTGCATTCACTACGTAATGCTTTACCCGCTGGTTTATTAGCTGAAATTAACTCGTACAGTGCTAGACCTTTTTTGCTATTCATAGGTTGCCTCCAATTCCAATAACACTCGCCATTGCCATGCCGCCTGCGTGGGATAAACTTAATCGCCACTCAGTAATACCTTGCTTTTCTGCTATTTCTGCTGCTCGACCCGAAAGCGCTATCATCGGTGGTCCGTCCTCTCGCCAAACGCCAATATCAGACCACGTGATACCTCCTGAAAGCCCCGTTCCAAGCGCTTTAAGAACTGCCTCTTTTGCAGCATAGCGAGCAGCAAATCGTTCGGCTCGAATTTCTTTCGATGAAACATCAGCTGCTTCTTGCTCAATTTTTGTAAAGCATCGGTTGATAAAATTATCTCCATGTGATTCAAGCATCGTCGCAACACGTGCCACATCTGTAATGTCAATGCCATGGGTAAGTATCATTCAACCACCTCCAACGTGCTGACTTCAAGTAAATGCCCTAGTTGTGGAGCGATTAATTTTGAAACTGCAAGCGTTACTGCTTTTGGCGATCCCGGTAATAAAAAGATTGGTGTTCGCTTTGTGCCATTATCAATCCAGCCTGCAACTGCTCTGCTTAACATTGCACTTGCACCAATTTCTTCATAACTTAATTGTCTAAAGAGTTCACCAAAGCCTGGCAAAACAGATGCCAACAATGGGACGATGGTGTCTGGAGTAATGTCTCTTCGTGCTGGTCCAGTTCCTCCAGTCACAATTATTGCATCGACGAATTGGTCACTTGACCATGCTGAAACGAGCGTTGCAATCTCTACTGGAACATCTCGAACGATTTCTCGTTTAACAACCAAATGCCCTGCCGTTTGCAGTTCTGAAATTGCAAGCGAGCCTGAAACATCCTCTTCAAGTGTGCGCGTATCACTTACTGTCAGAAGCGCAACCCTTGCATTAGTATGTGATGTTTCATGCGGCATAGTTGTATAGTACCTAAGGACCTGCGACTTGCCATGCCTTGACAAAACTAAGTGTATCGTCGCAATCGCAATCAAGAATTGCCATAGGATTCCAACGCATCGCGTCGAGAACACCTCGTAACTCGCGAAGCACCATCCTAGTACCTTCATATTCAAGCGATGTTTCATCGACAATTTCACCGCGTAATCGAATTGCCAACGGAGCGTGATTTGCCTTTACTAATGCCAATAGTGGATTTTCTTCTTTTGAAAGTAGTGCAAGGGGGAGATGCCATCCAACTTGCGGGTCTTGCGGTGGATTTGTGCCATGAGACGAAAGCAAAACGCCCGATTGCTGCCCGATTGAAATTGCACTTTCTGTAATTTCACTTTCTTTTGCCATTCGTGTTCCAACAGGAACGTTACCAACAACTTCAGCTATTGCAACAGCTCTCGAAAAAGCGTCTAGTGTTCGTTCTGGTGCCTCTTCCCACATCTCTGGTGACACTAAAAAATCTACACCGCACGCTCGAACACCAAGACCGCGCATTGTTGCCGCTACATCTCGCAATCCAGATTCTGTCATATCCACAAAATCATCGTGCAGTGCATCGAGTTGAACGCACCGGACACCGTTGCTTGCAATCTGTTTCAATACTTTTTTTGCGGAACCAGTATTGGTTCTCATTGAAACTGCTATCACTTGTTCCATGCGTGTAAGATAGTACATATATGGTTCAAGAAACGAAGATACAAATAACTTTTGAGCACCAATCAATTGACGTCGAGAAAGCTAGCGCACTGCCATCTATTGGTTGTGGAGGAGAATGTATCTTTGTCGGCAGGACTCGACCTGAAAAAAACCAAACACACGGAGCGCTTATGGCTCTTTCCTATGATTGTTACGAAGAAATGGCAGAGCGAGAACTAAGAAAACTAGCGGAAGAAGCAATCAATCGATTTGAAGTTCGGCATGTTCGTATTACCCATAGTGTTGCAACAGTTCCAGTAGATGAAGCGAGTGTCGTCATCGCAGTAAGTAGCGACCACCGAGACGATGCTTTTACAGCGTGCAAGTTTTTAATAGATTTGCTAAAACAACGAGTACCGATTTGGAAACAAGAAATGTGGGAAGACGGAACCACATGGTCAACAGGAACTCCGCTCGTAACGGCATGAGCAGAATCAAATTATTTCAACTACTCGCACTCATTGGTGTCGTAGGTTTCGTTATTGACTTCGCATGGATTGTGCCTAAAGCCAAAGCTCTTTTTGAACAAAGCGCGTTTCTCGTTGAAGACGGTCTCCCTGAAGAATCTGCGAATTACCGCGACGAGGCAAGGCAGTTAACCAACTTCATTATGCCTATTGCATTACTTGCTACTGCATTCATCGCACCTTTAAATGTCTATTTAATTTCAAGAGGTTTAAAAAAGTATGCAAAATAATTCTAAGCGATCGCAAAAAATATTTAAAGAGTTGCAAGAACGATATCCCAATGCGCATTGTGCCCTTGATTACAACTCGCCATTAGAATTGTTATTCGCAACTATTCTATCTGCACAGTCGACCGACGTTGGAGTAAATAAAGCGACACCAAAATTGTTCAAAGCATTCCCTACTGTCCAAGCGTATGCAGAAGCAACCCCCGAAGAAATCGAACCATACATTGCAACGATTGGGCTTTTTCGCGGGAAGGCAAAATCGCTTCACACTTCAGCAACAATGATCGTGAATGATTTTGACGGAGAGGTCCCTAATAACATGGAAGACCTAATCAAATTACGTGGGGTAGCAAGAAAGACAGCGAATGTTGTTCTAGGCAATGCATTTAATAAAAATGAAGGCGTTGTTGTCGACACACATGTCGGCAGGCTTGCACAACGATTTGGTTTTACTGCAGAAACGAAACCAGATAAAATCGAAAAAGATTTGATGCAATTATTTCCACAAGAAGACTGGACACTGCTCAGTCATTTACTTGTTTGGCACGGGCGGGCTGTTTGCAAAAAACGAGGCGGTACGTGCAGTGAAGATGCCATCTGCAAAGCCTATTGTTCCAATGCGAACATTTCTTAACGCATCCCTACCACTCCGACATACCCTGCTTCAGAAACAAAAGCGACTGTCCCATTCAGAAGAGGAATTAACTGAAGAACCGGACCAGCAAGATTGAGGCTTGCTAATTCGATTAATGTGTTTTCTCTTGAAGTACCATAAACCACAATACCATCATCAGTGCCAAACCAAAAATTTCCTGAAATGGCCACGACGGTGCTAGCTCGCGATGCTAATTCCAAGATTGTTTCATCACTTGATGTGAACAAATGCACTACTCCGTTCGCTTCATCTATAACCACTTCACTTCCTAACACCACACAATCAAATGGCGTTTCTGCACTCTTTACACTCGTAGTACTCGTTGAAATGTTGTCGCCAAAACCGTAATAAACCGAGCCATCTTTTGTTGGTATTTGCACTCCACGGTTATCAAATTGTCCGGGACCCATTGTTCCATTGGCGGAGACAACTCTAAAAAGAGTTTCGCCAGCACCCCCACTATCGCCTTCGATTCTAAAGATACCTCTTCCAAAATCACCGCTTAGTGCAAAATAGTTTGATGCAAGCACACCAATAGTATTCACACCGCGTTGCTCAAAAGTTTTCAACAATCGTAATTCTTTTGGAGCGATTCCCAAAACAAATATGCCTTCTGAAGTTGTAATAAAAACTCGACTGCCACGAACAACTACCTCTGAATAGTCGCCTGGAAGTATTACTTTACTCTTATTTGTATCAACATCTTTCAATTCGCCAGATAGCAATCCGACTTCGGTTGCATCTTCCAGTTTACGCGTGTATACCAAAGTACCAGTTGGGGCATTTGCGGATGAATCAAGTAGCGCTAATTCTGTTGCTGAACCTAAAAATGTACCATTAATGCTATCGTATATTTTTCGATTTGAAACATACACAATGCCATTGTTCAAAGTATTCGAAACACTCGTAATAGTTGCGTCAGAAGAGGCAATAAGACTTCCATCTGTCAATCGCGTTGCCCCTCCATCTCCCATAACCACTGGGGAGCCACTGACAAGAGCAAGCCTGCGTGGGCGGAAGCCCAGTTCATTCGATGTGACCCTCTGGATAATTGAAGGAGAGTTGCTCTTCGAGATAGAGAGCACTACTACTTCTTTTCCATCAATGAGGGCATACAACTGATCGGAATCGAGCAACATATCCGTACATACGCCACCGGCAGCACTGACTAATGAAATTGCAGCAACCTGATCTCCACCGTTTTTACTCAAGACGAGAAGCTCCTCGCCAACGGCTTGATACCAATAGTCATCACTAATAGCGAGCGCACTAGCTTGTCCGCCTGCGCTGTGAAGAACGACAAGTCCATCTCCAAAAGATTTTCTAGAGATGAGACATGAAAAAACGAGGCAAATTAGGATACAAATCTTTCGCATTCGTATAATGATACACATATGAGTTCTCCAACAAATGACCGAATAAGCCAATTACGAAATCTTCTCGATAGCGACCCTCACGATGCATTTTGCATGTACGGAATCGCAATGGAACACGCAAAAGTCGGTTCACACGAAGAAGCCATCGCATGGTTTGATAGAACTATCGAAACAGACCCCGCCTATTGCTACGCTTGGTTCCACAAAGCAAAAAGTCAAGAATCTACAGGCAACGAAGCTGGCGCAATCAAAACGCTCGAAGAAGGTATTGTTCAAGCAAATACCCTTGGAGATACACATGCAGCAGAAGAAATGGGCGGATTTCTACAATCTATAGTATGACAGACCTTATTACTGCAATCGAACCATGTGAGGAAGACCCAAATTTTCGAGATATCTTTGTTCAAGGCAAACTAGCAATGACATTAACGCTAGCAATGGTGGAACAGTTAGAGTTAACCGTTGAACAACCCTGGGATGATGAAAAAGCAAACGAGCTTAAAGTCTGCACAGCGATTGAACATGCAAGACATATCGCAATAGATTTAATTTCACGAAGAACTTGGGGCTGCAACGAAATGATTACTCGCCTTGTTAAGCGTGGAGCTGAAAAAGATATAGCCAAACAAACTGTCGACCAGTTAGTTGAAGATGGCTGGCTCGATGACCATTCATTCGCCTGTGCTTTAATTCGGCAATGGCTCCGCAAAGAACCTGCAGGGCGAAGATGGTTATTGCACAAACTATATGAAAAAGAAATCCCTTCTGTTATCTCAAATGGTGCTCTTGACGAAGAATTGGCGGAGCAATCCGAACAAGATTTAGCAGATGCTTTTGCTAAGAAACGTATCCATAAAATTTCAGCAAGGGACGAAGAAACGCTCAAAAGAAAATTGTTGGCTGCTATGAATCGAAAGGGCTTTAACATAGATGTTGCCCTTGAAGCGTTCCGCAAAGCACAAAACAACACCGCTTAATGCTACGATGTCAATATGACATCGAATGGAACAAATCTACCTATTCAAATTACGTACAAAGACGCTCTACAACAACAAAATTCTGTGCTCATTGATTGCAGAACTGTTGAAGAGTTTGAATCAGGACATCTTGAGAACGCGAGTAATGTCCCTTTACAACATTTAACCATCTGCATTGATGACCTGCCTTGTAATTGTAAAGACACCATTTATGTATATTGCAAATCGGGCAATCGGTCTGGGACATTCGCGCTTTACCTTCGATCTCTTGGTTATACAAAATGCCAATCGATTGAAGGTGGATTTGAAGAATGGGGAGAACCAGAGCAATGTTAAAACATCGACTTATCACGGGGCCCCTGTTAAGTATTGCTCTCATTGCGTTGATGTATTTCGATAACCGTATTGGCGCAATTACATGCGAGTGCGGAACTTCCGTTCAATGCCTGTTACAACCTGGCTTGCTCATTGCATTACTTGCAATGGTCGCTGCGCCACTTGTAGCGCTTGAATTTGGCGCAATGGCAAATAACGCATCCATTCGTTGCAGTATTCCCGCACTTATCCTTTCCATGGAAGCATGGATTATTGCAATGTACCTACTTCCTCCAACTATGCCAGCGACTAAAGCAATCGCAATGTTTGCAACAATCATGATTGCGAGTGTTGCTCTATCTATCATTTTGTTATCGAAAGGCAAGGATTTACGCGGCGTGATTGCTGGCTCTACCTATACCGTTGCAACTGCAGCGTATGTCGCCATGGGCTTTGGCCTTTTATTACTCATCCGCCGTGACCATAGTGCTTGGTGGATCATTGGAATTATTGCAACTGTAAAAATGTGCGACACTGGGGCGTTTTTCGTTGGATGCAGTATTGGCAAAAGAAAAATGATTCCATGGGTTAGCCCTGCAAAATCGTGGGAAGGATTATTTGGCGGACTTGCAACAGCTTCCCTAACCGCCGTTGGACTTGCCGCACTCAATAACCAGTACTTGTCAAACGAACCAACAATTACCCTTGGATATGCTGCATTTCTGGGAATTCTTTTTGGCGCAGTAGGCCAAATAGGTGACTTACTTATTAGCGTGTTCAAACGAGATAGTGGGATTAAAGACTCGTCTACTGTATTACCTGGACTAGGCGGAATTTTAGATGTACTTGACTCCCTACTTTTAGTTAGTGCCATTGCATACTGGTTACTCCCCTAGCACGTCATACTCTGCTAGAATTAGACACTATGACTTTGATTGATAATCTGCTTACCCTTTACAAAGTTGACCGACAAGTTCGCAGTCTGCGAAGCCGAGTTGAATCAGCGCAAATTTACCTAAAAGTGCAAAACAGAGAAATGGACTCCATTACTCTTGAACGAACTGAAAACGAAGTACAGACGAAACAACGAAAAGCGAACATCGCAAATATTGAAACTGAAATGGGTTCCGTTGATACACGCATCGACTACCTTCGTGAAGAGTTGAAAAAAGCAGTTAATGATAAGCAATACTCCGCTTTACTTGCCGAAGTAAATACCATTAAAGAACTTCGAAAATCATTTGAAGAAGAAATTCTTATTGAAATGACTTCTGTCGAAGAGCTTGAACTAGCCGCTGCAGACATTTCGCAGCGAGCAGACGAACGAGAAAAAGTTGAACAAGTGGCTGAAAACGAACTCAAAGTTCGAAAATCTGAAATTGCTGAGCAATTAGCGGAACTTGAAACAGAACGATCAACAGCTGCAGCCGTTATTCCAGAAGAAGCACTAAACGAATTTGATTCTTTAGCGGATGATTATGACGGTGAAGCAATGGCTGCTATCGAAATTATTGACCTCAAAAGAAAAGAATACTCTTGCACTGCATGCAGTCTTCGTCTCCCTCTTGAGTCAGTCACTTCAATGTTTGGCATTAAAGATAATTTCGTATCATGTGTATCATGTGACAGAATTCTCTATCTTGAAGCGGAATCACGCGAAGCAATCGCCCCTACCGAAAAATAAGAAGCCCCCCCCCTAGGGTAATTAAAAGACATACAATAATGGCACCATGCTTTGCCCATACTGCGAAAGAGACGACGATAAGGTCATTGACAGCCGAGCATCTGATGTAGGCAAGTCGATTCGACGTCGACGTGAATGCCAAAAGTGCAGCCGCAGGTTTACTACATTTGAGCGTGTCGAAAAAACGTCTCGCTTGATGGTCATAAAACGAGACGGTACTCGTACCCCTTTCGATCCCCAAAAAGTACTTAAAGGTCTGCAAGCAGCTTGTGGCAAGCGGCCAATTTCAGAAGAACAAAAAATTGCACTCGTGCGTGAAGTTGAAGAAGAACTCATGCAACAATTTGAACGCGAAGTTCCCAGCAAAGAGGTCGGACTTCGAGTCGCAAGCCTTCTTAAAAATGTTGATCAAATTGTGTACATTAGGTACGCAAGCGAATATTTCAACTTCCAAGATTTGCAAGCGCTGTCTCGCGAAGTGAATGAACTTCAAGAGCAACCACCTATCATCCCAACCCAATCCGATCTTTTCAACAAGCAATAACTATGCCAACAATTACACTTCCAGATGGTTCGACTCGCTCTTTTGAAGGAGCAACAACACCTTACGAGATTGCGACAAGCATTTCTGAAGGGCTTGCAGCATGCGCTATTGGCGCCCGAATAAATGGTGAACTGACTGATGTAACCACTCCAATTACAGACGATGCTGAACTCAAAATCGTCACTGCTCGTAAAGGCGAAAAAGAAAGCGACCCTGATGCGCTCATGCTGATTCGACATAGTTGCGCCCATGTGATGGCAGAAGCAATCCAACGCATTCACCCAAACGCAAAACTAGTGTACGGACCAGCACTTGATACTGGTTTTTACTATGACATATTATTTGACGATGGCTCGCCACTTTCCAGCGATGAGTTTGAAGCAATCGAAGCAGAGATGAAGGCAATCATCAAAGATGATCGACCGTTTGTTAAATATGAATTGCCTTGCGAGGAAGGATTAAAAAAACTGACCAAAGAAGGAAGTAAATTTAAAATTGACAATGCAGAGAGAGCAATTCAAAATGGTTCGTCTACGCTTTCTTGGTATGTAACTGGCACCCCAAACGAACATTGGGAAGATCTTTGCAAAGGACCGCATGTCCCTTCTACGGGTGCAATCGGCGCGTTTAAACTTCAAACTATTGCAAGCAGTTATTGGCACGGCGATTCTGATTCCGACAGATTGACGCGCGTCTATGGCATTGCCTTCGTACACAAAAAACAATTAAAGAGCCACCTGAAATTACTTGAAGAAGCGAAGAAACGGGACCACCGTGTCATTGGCAAAAAACTTGGCTTGTTTCACATAGATGAAATGGTTGGGCAAGGCCTTTTACTTTGGACACCAAACGGAGCAATCGTCCGACAAGAATTACAAAACTTTATTGCTGAACAACTAAGACGACAACAGTACAGTCAAGTATTTACACCACATATCGGCAAACTCGATTTGTATCGAACTTCAGGCCATTATCCTTATTACCAAGACAGCCAATATCCACCACTCATTGATCCAGAACAATTACATGCACTTGCAAAAGATGGTTGTTCCTGTGGTGACCTCGCCAATAGGATGAAAGATGGCGAGATTGAGGGCTACTTACTCAAGCCAATGAACTGCCCACACCATATTCGCATTTTTGCTAATGGGCAACACAGTTATCGTGATTTACCCATTCGACTTGCAGAGTTTGGAACGGTTTACCGATGGGAACAGTCTGGTGAAATTAGCGGAATGACTCGGGTGCGCGGGTTCACACAAGATGATGCACACCTCTTTTGCACCGAAGACCAAGTAGAAGGCGAAATCATCGGTTGTTTAGAATTGGTGAATATCATTTTCGATACTCTCGGCATGCATGACTTCACCGTTCGTATTGGTTTACGCGACGCAGACTCAGACAAATATGTAGGCGACGCAGACAATTGGGATAAAGCAGAAAGTGCCTGTCGCATTGCAGCCGGAACGCTTGGCGTTCCATGGATTGAAGAACAAGGCGAAGCTGCATTTTACGGTCCCAAAATTGACTTCATCGTAAACGATGTAATTGGAAGACCTTGGCAACTTGGAACAATTCAAGTTGACTACAACCTTCCAGAGCGATTTAATCTTTCGTACATTGGGAAAGATGGAAATCAACACCGCCCTGTCATGATTCACCGTGCTCCCTTTGGTTCAATGGAACGATTCATTGGCGTATTAATTGAGCATTTTGCAGGAGCATTTCCAACATGGCTTGCTCCTGAACAAGTTCGCGTGCTTGCCATCTCAGAAAAATCGAACGATTACGCTGATACCGTCCACCAAACACTTTTAGACAAAGATATTCGAGCGTCTGTTGACAAAAGTGACGAGCGAATTCAAGCAAAAATCAGGAATGCCGCCGAGATGAAAATCCCATGGATTATTGTCGTTGGCCCACGTGATGCTGAAGGAAATAATGTCAGTGTCCGAATGCGTGGCATCTTAGAAGACCTAGGTGCTATTAGTTTAGACACCTTTGCGGATGCAATTTCTGCCGAAATCAAGTCTCGCGGAAAAGAACTTGCCCTGAAAAGTTGTTTTCCTGATGTCAAGTTACCAGAAGTTACTTGATTATTAGACGCTTTTTGCTTATCCTTAGCACTTACGCCACTTCGGAATTATCAAAGTGGTGCTGGATATAAGAATGAAACTAGTTTTACGCGATTACCATTACTCTGAACGAACAACTAAGAGACCGGTACGCACGCATGTTTCAAGCGATACCGCATGACCAATATCCTTACAAACAATTCAATACTTTTATGTTCGGCATGTCGAGTTGTCATCGACAAGTTTGCTTCCAATCACTTTAATGGAGAAATGTACCATCGCCCGTAGACGTTATATCAAACCGCGTGAAAACGCACGTAACCTTCCAAAAATTAATGACCGCATCCGCGCTAATCAAGTTCGACTTATAGACCAAGATGAAAACATGCTTGGCGTCGTAGACAAGACCGAAGGAATTCGCCTTGCCCAAGAAGCTGGCCTCGACTTAGTTGAGGTTTCTCCACACTCAGATCCACCTGTATGTCGAATTCTCGATTTTGGTAAGTACCGTTACGAACAATCGAAAAAAGAACGCGCAAATCGAGCAAAAACTAAAACAGTTGAAACAAAAGAAGTACGTCTTGGACGCTCAATGAAAATTGACCCACATGACGTTCAGATTCGAGTTAACCAAGCCAGAAAATTCTTACTTGAAGGGCACAAAGTTCTCATTGTTCAAAACTTCCGCGGAAGAGAAATGATGCACAAAGAGCGTGGTTCAGTTCGCATGAAGGAAATCATCGACAAACTTTCTGATGTTTCAAAAGTTGAAACGCCACCAAAGTTTGCGGGTCGTCGCCAAACAATGGTTCTTGGTCCTGACAAATTGAAAATTAAATCATATCTTGACTCTCAACTTGCTGCAGAAAAAGCCCAACAAGTAGAAATTGATTCGCAACAAGAAGATTTCGATTCATAAGAAGATGCATGTCTAAATACGGCATCATCTCTGACATCCACGCCAACGCACATGCGTTGAAGGCAGTCTATGAACAACTTGGAACAATGGACATCGACAGGATTTTATGCCTTGGTGATATAGTCGGCTATGGTCCATCGCCAACAAAATGCCTCGACTTAGTTTTAAGTTACTGCCACGAAATCATCAAAGGCAATCATGACGAAGCAGTACTCGACCCCGATCTTGGCAGGTACTTTAATAACGCTGCGCTTGCTGCCCTTAACTGGACACGGGAACAACTTGGCCCCTACCACTTACACGCAATCAGCCACATGAAAACAAGAATTCGTCTTGGCGATTCTCTTTTGCTCGTACACGATACACCCATCTTAAATGACTCGGCATATATTCACGAATTGCCACATGCGATCGAAGCATTTGAGGGTCTAGAAACTGGCATCTGTTTACACGGACATACGCATTTACCAACCGTCTTTACTTCACAATCCAATGGCAAAGGCGGCAATGAGGTCACATCACAAATTCCAGTCCCCGGCGAACCAATAATTTTAAAACCAGAGAACAAATACCTTTGCAATCCAGGATCTGTCGGGCAGCCAAGAGACGCTGACCCACGTGCAAGTTTTGCAACGCTAGAATACACATCTCCAGATGCAGAGGCCATCTTTACGGTGTATCGCATAGAATACGATATCAAAGCAGCACAAGCAGAAACGCATAATGTTGGTCTTCCAGCAATTCTCGCAGAACGCCTTGAAATCGGGTCGTAACTTTAATCCAAATTACAACCATGTATATTTCTTCAAATTGCCTTAGCCCATTTTCCATATTTGAAACGCAGGAAAAGCATCAGTCCTCGGATTATCATCTCTCCACAGAGTGCATACCAAATTCCAATAAGCCCAAGTTCAAGATACACCCCTAAAAACCAAGCAGATGGCAATCGAATACCCCAACTTGAAAACGTCGTAATTGCGAACGTCCACATCGTATCGCCAACACCTTTAAGCGCTTGACGGATAACCATCATTACTGCGAATCCCATTTGTGTAATTCCAGCAATGAATAGTAATTGGGGAACTAATTCTAAATGCATTGGTTCATTCGAGATAAATGAAGTTAAAGAGTGCCCTGCAAACATCATCACAAGACCAAGTGTGCCCATAAACAAAACTGCTATTAAAATACAAGCCATTACTGCCTTGCGCGCTTGAGTTTCGTTACTTGCACCTAAGTACTGACCTGCGAGTGTGCCAGCGGCGACGCCTATTGCAAACCCAGGCAAAAAACTAAACGATTCCCATTGCACACCAATAACATGTGCTCCCTGGAGACCCTGCACAACGGGTTCATCTGCGTCAACTTTCATTGCCATGTTCGCGGCAATCTGGCCAATAAACTGCAACACAAATAAATTCGCAGCCCACATCGAGAGCCCCTCAAAAAAGTTGGGGATTCCAATTTTTGAAATTCGCCAGAACATCGCAAAATCTGGTAATAAATCTGAAGGGTGCAATTTCAAATCTTTCACACCGCGAACCAAGACCCAAACAATTAGTATACCGCCTACGAAGTATGCGATTGAGGTACCAATCGCTATTCCAACGACATGTAAATCCCAAGAAAATGGGTTCGAGTAAAAAGAGTCTCCAAACCGAACATCCGCGCCGCTGAGACACCAAGAAAAGAAGACATTCACAATGTTTACTACAACTGTTACAAGCGCTGGACGAAATGTGTTCCCGCTGCCGTGCAATGCCATCGATCCCGTCGTCATGAGACTGCAAGCAGGCATGCCGATAGCTAGCACTTGAATGTATTGAACCAAATACACTTTTGAGGGTGCTGAAAGTTTACACAAATCGCCAAGAGGCTCTGCGCAGTACCAAAGGACCACGGCAACAAAACACCCCCAGACAAAGGCAAGAGTTAATGATTGTCCAAGAACTTTACTACCATCTTTACTAGTACCACTTCCCATCGCTCTAGCGATGAGGGCTTGTGCGCCAATTCCAACTCCGGAAACTGCGATAGAAATAAACCAGCCAATGTATGAACCAATCCCAATTGCATCCAAAGCAGGCAGGACTACGTCTTCGGGAAGCGCACCTGCAAATTTTTTGTCAGCAAGACCAACACAGGCAATCAGAATCTGTTGAATTAAAATAGGAATTGCTAAAAACCAAATCGCACCCCACATTGTTTTACCTGCAAGTGAGCCACTCCGAATTGCACCCGTTGGTTCTGCTAATGGATCTACCAGGTCTTCTGGCGATGGCTGCATCGAAGAAATTCTCCGTTGCTCCTTTTGATTTATAAAAGGGTCCTTGCCTTTTGTCACTGAGAAGTTTCAGCATCATCATAGGTTGACATGACTGATGCTTCTTTCAATCCAACTGGGAAATCGGGACGTTCGTGAATACGATGTTCCCAGAAAGTCACTTTGTCCCACCAACGAGCCTGGTGTTGGTATGTTGGATATTCATAATCTGATTTGAAAGCAAACAGACTACCGCCAGCATCTTCCACCAATTCGCTCCAGTCATACCACTCATCCCAATCAATCCCAAAGACCTGACCAGTAAGAACATGCAATGATTGGGCCGACGCCAAATTGATTGACAAATTTATTGCACGCAGCCCCTCAATGAGTCCGTTGTACACTCGCTTTTCAGCGTATTGCCCTAATGCAATTGCAATTGTTGTTCGTACTTGATTTTCTTCATCTTGATTTCTTAGCGATAGTAATAATGCTGGAACAACGCTTGGGTTATGTAATCGTTGCAATGCTCTTCCTGCTGCCCGACGTACTTGAATACTCTGCGTAGCAGACATGTCCAACCACGGAACAATTAACATCGCATCTTCGCTCGTACCAAAACGAGCCAATGCTTTAATTGCAGAAGCTCGAACGAGTGGATCATGGTCGTTTTTGATGTAATCTCTATACAATCGAAGATACTCTGGAGCGCCACCAAACGGCGAATTAGACAAAAGCGTAATGCCTTCTCGGCGCGAGTTTGAATCGTACTGGTTTGATGCCATGATAGCGGCATCGTGGGGAGTAAGCGGAGCGAATCCGTTTGCCAAATTGTTAAAGTCATCCGCCACACAACACGGCAATAAAAGGAAAAGTAGTAACGCGATCAATTTCATTATGATGTTTCATCCTCTACAACTCTAACTCGAATAGTTTCTAGCATTGAATATACTTCTTCCGCCATTTTTGTATTTGGGAATTGATGCATGATGACTTCGCCAAACTCAATTGCTTCTTGCCAACGGTGATCGCCAACAGCCATATTAAACCGTACCCTAATCGAATCGCGGTACTTTGTAATAACTTCAGTTGCCGTATCACGAAAACGACGCGCTTCATCAGGCGTGAGGTAACCATCAAGTTCGCGAAGCAACAACATTGCTTCTTCAACTTTTTCTAATTCTGCCGCATGAAGAAACTTTGCTTCTAAGTCATGCCTATACTGCGTTCGAACATCTGCAATATGCTGTTCGATGCCATGCAACCGGGGCGACTCAGGGAACAACCTTCGCAATCTTGCCGCATCTTGGTACGCTGCAACCCATTCATGTTGGTCGAGCATTACTTGCAACTTAGCAATTTCATCGCAAATACGTGCATCATGTTGTTCGTGGATAATAACGGTTACTTTTGCACGCAAAATTTCTGCTTCTTCAACTGCTCCAAACACTGTTGCCATTTGATCGCACAACACTAAAGCAGAATGAAATTCTCCATTTGTAATATCATCTTGCACTGTGCTGCGCAACACACTTAGCTCTCTGTCTCGAAAAAGAACACGTTTCGCGTTCTCAGACATTTGCACAGCTTCAAGCAATACATCTAATTTAGAAGTTACTAACTCGCCATTGCCACTTGTTTGATCACTTCGTTTTGATGTTACTAGTGCTCCTACAACTGCAAGACCTAATACAACTATCGATGCTAAAAGTATGTTTTCATTCGTTGTTGCAGATGCAATAACTCCACCAACTGCCAAAATTGCAACTGCATAAAACTCTGCCAATTTAATTTTTAGTGCTATCGAAGAAATTAGCACTGCCAGTGCGGCAATAGATGCCACCAACATTGACGCTGTCCAAAATGCTTCTGTAGTATTACTGTAATAAAGTGCAGCAAGAAGAATTGCAACCGAGATCGCTAAAGTGAAATAACAAGATTCGCTAAGAACTTTATTCGTTTTCATATTAACTGCCGGGAACGGCTTCTCCACAATCTGATTCGACTGGAACAATACATAAAAATTCTAACGGCTCAGTGCCCTTATTTCTAAATTGGTGTAAATCATTGGAAGGAATAAACAAACCATCACCTGTTGAAATTGGCAACACTTCACTTCCGCATTCCAACTCCCCTTCGCCCGAGAGAACAAGAACTTCGTGTTCCCATGGATGTTGGTGCATCGGCGTATAGCCATCAACATTCACTGAAAAATGACGCATGGCAAAAGTAGGCGCATTATCATCACGCCCGACGAGCAATTTCATCGTTACGCCCTTGATTCCATCACCTTCTATTGGTGTTCCTACTATTTTTTTTACACTGCGTTTAATCATTTTGAGTATGCTTCCTCTTTTAGCATTGTATACCCAAGGAGACCCAACCATGCCCATCAAAATTACCCCTTTTGTCCTTGGAGAGTACCAGACGAATTGCCATGTTGTTACTGAAAGCGAAGACTGCTGGGTTGTGGATTGTGGATATGACCCCGAAGAACTCATTTATTTTCTAGCAGAAGAAGAATTACAGCCAACTTCTATTCTCCTAACACATTGCCACGCTGATCATATCGCTGGTCTTGACAAATTGCGCAATGCTATTGGGAAAGTGCCTATCTATTGCCATCCAATTGAACGTGAATGGAATATGAACCCAACACTGAATTTATCTGAGTTTGGCGGAATGCCAATCACTGTTTCGCCTCCAGATGGCGAGATAAATGTTGGAGATGAACTTGAACTTGGCGATTCTATCTGGCGAATACTACACACTCCAGGACACAGCCCCGGTAGCATTTGTTTTGTCAATGACAAGGCAAACATCGCAATTGTTGGGGACACGTTGTTTGCTGGCTCCATCGGAAGGCATGATTTTCCAACGAGCAAGGTCGAAGACCTTCGACATTCAATTACAGACGTATTAATGAAACTGCCGGACGAAATGCAGATATTTCCTGGGCACGGACCAAGTTCAACCATCGGACACGAACGTGAATCAAACCCATTCGTCCTTCAAGGCTTTTAATGTAACCGATTAAATTTAGTCTTCATCAGTAACAGGTTTAAACGACTTCACAACATCAGCTTGAACATTCGCAGGAGTTCGTTCATCGTGAGAATATTCCATCTCGTACGATCCAGTACCACCTGTAATTGATTTCAATTGATTTGTATAGGACATCACCTCTGACAACGGTGCTTCTGCCTCAAGCAACGCTTGGTCACCTGGCATCATTTCTGTGCCGAGAATTCGCCCACGTCTGCCTGAAAGATCAGACGAAATATCGCCTATCAAATCCACCGGAATTGCAATATGCATTTTGACAAACGGCTCAAGAAGAACTGGTTTTGCCTTTTTAACTGCTTCAATAAATGCTTTTTTGCCAGCGGTCATAAATGCAATTTCTTTTGAGTCAACCGCATGGTGTTTACCATCGTAAACAGTCACTTTGATGTTGTACATCGGATAACCAGCAATAGCGCCGTCAGACATGACAGACTTGACGCCTTTTTCAATTGCAGGCATAAATTGTTTTGGTACTGAGCCGCCAAAAGTATCGTCAACGAATACAAAACCATCTGGCGATGCTTCGGTTTCTTCGCCTACCGCTGGTTCAACACGAAGATACACTTCGCCGAACTGACCGGAACCGCCTGATTGTTTCTTGTGCTTATGATGCCCCTCAGCACCAGAAGTAATTGTTTCTTTGTAAGCCACTTTAGGTGTTCTAGTATCAACTTCAACACCGTATCGGTCTTTCATCAATCGAATTTTCACGCGCAAATGAATGTCGCCTAACCCTCGCAGTACGAGGTCGCCGGTTGCAGCAACCCTGTCTACTTCGAGTGTTGGGTCTTCCGCTTGCAACTTTGTCAACGCCTCGCCAAGTTTTGTCTCAGCATTTCGGTTCGCTGCATCAATTGCAAGACCATACATTGGCCTTGGCATTGGCAACGGTTTAATTTTCATTTGTTCACTAATCGAAGCATCGTGCATAACGCTTCCGTAATGCAATTCGTCAACTTTTGCTACCGCACCGATATCGCCTGAAATGACTTCTGGGATTTCCAGGTGGTTTTTACCTTGCAATTTAAAGACATGGCTCAATCGTAGCGGTTTCTTGTTGTCACCAACACGAGGATGCGTGCTTGGGCTCAATGCACCTTGATGCAATCTGAATACACAAAGTTTTCCAACATAGGGGTCTGCTGAAACTTTAAAGACATGTGCAACTGGATGTGCTCCATCATTCGTCGCATGCCATTCTTCTTGAAGTTCACCCTCATGAATAATAAATGTTCTTGGGTTTCCTTCAAGTGGATTCGGGCAAAGGCTCGCTATAAAGTTCATGAATTCCAGTACGCCGATGTTTTCTTTTGCGGACATAAACATTACAGGAACCAAGTGTGCTTGGCGAAGCGCCGCCTCAAATGGCCCATGAAGTTGTTCGGGACTAACTTCGCCTTGCTCTAAGTATGCTTCCATAAGTGCTTCGTCAACTTCGACAACTTGGTCAACAATACCAGTGTGAAATTCTGACACGTCTCCGATGTCAGAGTCGCCAGTAGCATTATTGAAACAATTAATAACTGCTTTTCGATCTTCTGCAGGAAGGTTCACTGGGCGACATTCACTACCGAATGTTTTTTGTATTTGCTCAAGAAGAATATCAAGATCTGGTGCATGGTCTATTTTGTTGATTAAAATTACTTGGGGCAACTGGCGGTCTTTGCCAATTTTAAAAAGTTTTCGTGTTGCAGTCTCAATACCAACACTTGCATCAATCATGATGACCTGCGTTTCAACTGCTGGAAGTGCCGCTACCGCTTTGCCAAAAAAGCCAGGGCTTCCGGGCGTGTCGACTATATTTACATGTGCACCGTTGTAATCAAAATGCACAATCGCACTATCAATGCCGTGCCCATATTCTTTTTCTAAATCATCAAAGTCACAAACGGTTGTCCCTTGCTCTACAGTGCCAATACTTCCAATTTCGCCCGCAGCGTGAAGCATCGCTTCAACTAATGTTGTTTTTCCGACGGCTGCTGCGCCGGTCATTGCAATGTTGCGGATATCAGTCGTTGTGTATTTGGCCATGGCTTCTCATCTCCGTGTAGAGGCGTTGTAAAAAAATTGATAGTAGTCGATAACGACTATACCAATTTAAAAGACGTTAGGAGGTTGAAGTTTGACGAAATCCTTCATAAACAGCCGCGCAAACTGCTGTAGCAAGGTTCAAACTTCTCGCTTCACTAACCATCGGCAATGTGAGACGCGCCTTTTTGCCCACAAATTCGTGCACTTCTTTAGGGACGCCATGTTGTTCACTTCCAAAAAGCAAGTAGTCGCCTTTAGTAAAACTAGCATCCCAAAGCGGTTTCGTTGATTTGGTAGTAAACAACCATAACTTGTTTGGATGTTCTTTTTCTAAGAACGCTCTCCAAGATTCGTGCTCTCGGATATCTAGTAAATGCCAATAATCTAAGCCCGCTCTTCGTACTGCCTTTTCATCCATATCAAATGCAATCGGATGAATGATGTGCAAACGGCAACCAGTTGCCATCGCAGTACGACCAATATTGCCCGTGTTGTTTGGAATCTGCGGAGCGAGCAATACAATATTAAAAAGTGGTTCTGCCATTAATGTCCGTACAAAGGATAGCGTTCGCATAGTTCGCGGACTTCTTTATTAACCCTCTGGCAAACTTGAGCATCGCCACCACTAACAAGAACTCTATCAATCATCAATGCCACCGTACGCATATCTTCTGCGGTGAGTCCACGAGTGGTCAAAGCCGCTGTGCCCAATCGAAGGCCACTTGTCACCATAGGTTTACGAGGGTCATTTGGAATACCATTTTTGTTTACAACTATGCCAGCTGTACCGAGCCAATCTTCAGCATCAGCACCTGTTAAGTTTTCATCCCTAGGTCGCAAATCGACAAGCATCAAGTGGTTGTCTGTGCCACCACTGCAAAGTCGATACCCTTGCTCGACTAATCCGTCTGCTAGTGCCGTTGCATTCTCAACAATCTTCCGCGCATACGTTTTAAAAGTCGGCTGAAGCGCTTCACCAAAAGCGACCGCTTTTGCAGCGATAATATGCATCAGTGGACCTCCTTGGCTTCCAGGGAATACTTTTCGATCTACTAATTTTGCGACTTCTTCATCATTCGTCATTATTAATCCACCGCGAGGCCCGCGAAGCGTTTTGTGTGTCGTGGTAGTCACAATATGTGCATGCGGGAATGGAGACGGGTGTTGCCCACCTGCTACAAGCCCTGCGATGTGCGCAATGTCTGCCATTAAAAAGGCGCCAACAGAATCTGCAATTTCTCGAAAGCGTTTAAAGTCAATCGTTCGCGAGTAAGCGCTGTAGCCACAAATAATCATGTGTGGTTTTGTTTCAAGAGCACGAGAAGCAATGTGATCATAGTCCAATGTTTCTGTTTCAGAATCAAGTTCGTAACTTTCAATGTTGTAAAACGTTCCTGAAAAGTTTGGCTTTAAACCATGGCTTAAGTGCCCGCCGGAAGAAATTGGCAACGAGAGAATCGTGTCGCCAGGTTTGCATAATGCCATGAAGGCAGCAATATTTGCATTTGCTCCACTGTGCGGTTGTACGTTTGCGTATGTGCATCCAAACAATTCCTTTGCCCTGTCGCGCGCAAGATTTTCAATCGTATCGTGGTGTTCGCAACCGCCATAATATCGCTTGCCTGGATACCCCTCTGCATATTTGTTTGTAAGCCACGAGCCCATGGTATGCATAACCGCAGGTGAAACGTGATTTTCAGATGCGATTAACTCAAGCGTATATTGCTGGCGCTGTGCTTCTGCTGCCATGCTTTCTGCAATGGTTGGATCTGCAGTTTCTAAAGCATTCAATAATTCAATTGAAATTGGGTCAAGAATAGGCAATTCTGTTGTGTTAGTCATAGAGTGTATTCTACACAGAGTATGCACTTACTTCCCCTATTATTTCTACTCACTTCACAAATACAAATAGATGGCTCATTCCAAGATTGGCCAGATGGTGTCACGCACCAAGAGGACGCCCAATTTGTCTATAAACGCATTGTTCTTGAGGACGCTGCTTGCCTGCAACAATTACCTGAGCAAAAAATAATCCAACTCGGACAATACACAATTATTTTTTCGCCGGAAGATAAGGGGTACGGTGTCGCCTGCAAATTAGGTGACAAATCGATTTCTCCGTACGAAGCCGGCGTCATTTTTGCGCCGAGTACTGCATCGACTTCTTTTGAGATACGGGCCAATAAACCAAACATTTCATTGCCTACAAAGACGTTTCCCCTTGTGGCAACAGGTGATTTTCGGGTTGTAAGTTGGAATGTCCAACTCGGAAATGTTCTCGATGACAGGGACAGAAGTGCTCGAATTTTAAATGCCCTAAAGCCCAATGTCATTTTATTCCAAGAACTCGACGGGGATGACACTCCCGAAGAGCTATCCGATTTTTTAACTACTTCCATCGGTGGCTTATGGCTGACCTCTATGTCGGCGGCGCATGGAACTGCACGTCACCACAAATTACGTAGCGCTATTTCAACAAAGTTCAACGTTAGTAAAGAAGTTGACTATGGCAAACTAAAGGCAGTTCTAAACACAATCGAGATTAGTAAACAACCCATTCAATTCCTCTCATTACATCTTCGTTGTTGTGGCGGGCCAAAAAGCGAAGCGGAAATGCAACGACAAGAGGAAGCCAATGTAATTCGAGCGTCAATCGAACAACAGCAAGCGCCAAGTTGGATTATCGCTGGCGACTGGAATTTAGTTGGCACAAACATCCCTTTACAAATAGTAAAAGCCGACACGCTTTCAATCGTAGATGCATTCCAACCAGATGGGCTTGTCGCAGCAACCTGGTCCGATGCAGATAGTTCCTTCACTCCTGGCAGGTTAGATTGGATGTTGTATTCGCCAAAAACTCTTTCACTTACCAACAGTTTTGTTTTTGACACTTTCGACTTAGACGAACAGTCGCTTTTAAAACACAACCTTAGCAGCGATGACACCGCACAACTATCAGACCACTTGCCTCTTGTTGCAGATTTCAAAGTACGCAAATGATTTTTGAAACAGAAATTGGTTGCATCTCAATTGGCTATATAAATAACACTCTGTTCTGTGAGTTTGGCAAACATGTTTCAGAGCGTGAACCTTCGAATAGATTACTACAACAACTCGATCGATATTTCAGAGGCAATTTCACATCAACGTTTGACGCCATGTTGCCAGAAGGACCTCCATTTACGAGGAAATGTTGGGAAGCATGTCGCTCAGTTCCATTTGGTAAAACAATCACATACGCCGAACTTGCAAGACGCGCAGGTTCGCCAAAAGCAATGCGAGCTGCGGGACAAGCAATGCGAAAGAACCCACTTACAATTATTACTCCTTGCCATAGAGTGATTTCTTCCACTGGCTCATTACACGGTTATGCGGGTGCCACCGACCCACAAAGCGAAGAACTTAAACGTAAAAAATACCTTATTGAGCATGAATTGCGTACAATGTACGTATGAACATTACTGTTGTAGGAACCGGATATGTTGGATTAGTAACAGGAACTTGCTTTGCAAATGCAGGGAATCAAGTTACTTGCCTTGACATCAATCCACAAAAATTACAAACCCTTCGCTCTGGCGAATCGCCATTTTTTGAACCAGGTCTTTCTGAATTAATGACTCGGTCGATTGATGCCGGCAGAATTGTTTTTACAGATGACAAAAGCGAAGCATACGACAATCCAGACGTTATCTTTATTTGTGTTGGCACGCCAACAGGCAAAGATAACCGATGCGACATATCGTTTGTAACCGCAGTTGCTCAGGACATTTCGACAGCGCTTACCACAATGTCTAACCCACCAGTTGTTGTCGTAAAGTCGACTGTTCCAGTTGGCACAACACAACAAGTTGCACAACTTATTCAAGGCGAATTTCACATTGCCAACAATCCTGAATTCCTGCGAGAAGGAAGTGCAATCGACGATTTCTTACGCCCCGACAGAGTGATTTGCGGCGTAGAAGACAATGTCGCAACAAAAGTCTTAACACAACTTTATGCACCATTTGTAGGGCAAGGACGACCTCTTCTTTTCTTCGATATTCAGTCTTCAGAGATGGTGAAATATGCATCGAATGCGATGCTCGCCTGCAAAATTAGTTTCATTAATGAAATTGCTTCACTCTGTGAACGCAACGGGGCTGACATTGACAATGTCCGGACTGGCATGTGCGCAGATAGCCGAATTGGGACAGAATTTTTCCGTCCCGGTTTAGGGTACGGAGGTTCTTGTTTTCCTAAGGACACCCTCGCAGTTATGGAGATGGGGCAAGACGCAGGCGCACCTTGTTTGGTGAACACCGCTGTCCACGAGATTAATCAAAGACAGCGAAACTGGTTTGCAAATCGAATCATCAAACACTTTGACAATGATCTTCAAGGTAAAAAAATTGCGATGTGGGGCTTGGCTTTCAAGCCCCGAACGGATGATGTTCGCGATGCTCCTTCTATTGACATTGCAAAATCACTTATTCAAGCAGGTGCAGAAATTACTGGTTTCGACCCAGAAGCTGCAGAAACTTTCTCTACTGTTGTTCCAGAAGTGCAAATTGAAAAAGACATGTACAAAGCTGCTGAAAATGCTGACGCACTTATCATTTGCACAGAGTGGTCCGAGTTTAGTTCCCCCGATTTTTCTACTCTACGAAATCTCCTCAATACCCCACTCATTTTTGATGGGCGAAACTTATACAGCCCAGACACAATGGGGAAATTGGGTTTTACGTACTACTCAATCGGCAGGCCAACTATAGAAAATTCCCCTGTTCCTGCTCAATCGAGTTGACAAGCAATACACTTTTCCTGTTATATATGCTTATCCGCTTTGAGAGGCAGGCATCTACTTGGGAAGAATTCCTTTACTACTAATTTTATTCTTTGCTACCAACAGCTCTATTGCTTTGGCAGGCCCAGAAAATTTAAGTATTTTTGACCCTGTTTCACCCGCCGCTACACCAATTCGAGACTTGTTTATGCTTGTGTTTGGTGTTATTGGCATTATATTTGTCATCACTGAGGGCGCACTTATCTGGTCGATTATTCGATACCGAGCAAAAGGCGATGAAACTAAAGAGCCCCCTCAGGTTTATGGCAGTAACCCTATTGAAGTTGCGTGGACTGTCATCCCAATCATCATTGTCTTCACCCTATTTCTTGTCACAACTAGAAGCATTTATTCATTAGATATGCAAGAAGCCCCTGAAGGCGCTTTAAAAGTCAAAGCAACTGGTCACCAATGGTGGTGGGAATTTGAGTATGAAGACCTTGGAATTACAACTGCTGGCGAGTTACATGTGCCAGAGGGCATACCTGTCTTTGTTGAACTTCGTTCTGCTGATGTCATCCACAGTTTCTGGGTACCCCGCCTTGCTGGAAAAATAGATTGTATTCCAAATCGAGAAAATCACTTATGGTTTCAAGCGGATGAAGTTGGCACCTGGTATGGACAATGTGCCGAGTTTTGCGGAAGCCAGCATGCAAAAATGCTTATCCGAGTAATCTCAGAAAAAGAAGTTGATTTTAATTCGTGGGTTGCAAATCAACAACTTCAAGCAGCAGAAATTCCCACAGAAGCAAATGGAAAAGAAACATTCCTCTCACTTGCATGCATCAATTGCCACAATATTCAAGGTGTAACAACTGTGGGTGGTTTCGGTCCAGACTTAACGCACTTGATGTCACGCGACACGATCGCTTCAGGAGCTGCAAATAATTCAACTGACAATCTTCGTCTTTGGTTGCAGAATCCAGATTCAATTAAAGAAGGCGCTTTGATGCCAAACATGATGCTTTCAGACAAAGAAATAGATGCACTAATGGAGTATTTACAAACACTCAAATGACCCGCGAAGCCTACAACCCCCTTTCAAGCAAATTTCACGATTGGGTAGTGACCGTCGATCACAAAAAACTTGGCGTGATGTACATCGTCACTGGCATTTTGTACCTCATCGTTGCAGGCAGCGAAGCTCTTATGATGCGCTGGCAACTGGCTATTCCAAACAACGACATTCTGTCACCAGATACATTTAATGCCTTTTTTACAATGCACGGAACAACGATGATTTTCCTCGTTGGCATGCCAATTTTACTCGGGGCAGCAAACTATTTTATCCCTCTGATGATTGGCGCACGAGACATGGCGTTTCCAAGGTTAAATGCGTTTGGTTTCTGGCTCTTTTTCTTTGGCGCTCTTTTACTGTACTTCAGTTTCCTTGGAGGACAAGGGCTCTCTGGCGAAGAGGGTGCTCCAAATGTAGGTTGGTTTGCGTACGCACCATTAACCTCAACAACTTTTTCGCCAGGGTCTGCAACTGACTATTGGGTAATCTCTTTGTTTGTTGCTGGCCTTGGTTCCATAATGACAGCAATCAATTTGGTTACAACTATTCTCACGATGCGTTGCGATGGCATGACGCTCATGAAGATGCCACTATTCGCTTGGATGATGCTCGTTGACGCTGCATTAATTCTCATCGTGCTTCCTCCACTTGCGGTAATCCAAATTATGTTGTTATTAGATAGGCAATTTGGAGCGCACTTTTTTGACGCACAAGCTGGCGCTGACCCTTTAATTTGGCAACACTTATTCTGGTTTTTCGGGCACCCAGAAGTGTACATATTAATTATTCCTGGCTTTGCATATATCTCTGAAGTCATACCCGTTTTCTCACGAAAAGTTCTCTTTGGCTATCCACTTATGGTTGCCGCCACTGTCTCAATTGGTTTTATCTCTCTGGGCGTTTGGGCGCATCACATGTTTGCCGTCGGTCTATCCCCCGCTGTTCTCGCATACTTTTCTGGCGCAACCTTTTTAGTTGGCGTTCCAACTGGCATGAAAATTTTTAATTGGATTGCAACCATGTGGGGTGGGCACATTCGATTTGCAACGCCGATGCTTTTTGCAACTGGTTTTGTTTCGATGTTCGTCCTTGGAGGTCTAACTGGAATCATGCTTGCAGTCGTCCCAATGGATTGGCAACTGTCAGATACGTACTTTGTTGTTGGGCATTTCCACTGGGTACTCTTTGGGGGCTTGCTGTTTGCAATTTTCTCTGGGTTCTTTTATTGGTTCCCAAAAGTTACTGGCAGACTGCTAAATGAAACGCTTGGCAAATGGCAGTTTTGGTTTTTGTTTGTTGGCTTCTTAGTAACTTTCGGCCCAATGCATATGGCTGGATTTGAAGGAATGCCAAGAAGAATCTATACCTTTATGCCTGGACGTGGTCTTGAATTATGGAACATGCTTTCAAGCATCGGCGCTGCGATTCAAGTAGTTGGCTTTATTCTTTTTGTTATCAATGTGTTTTGGAGTTTACGCAAAGGCAAAATTGCTGGCGATGATCCTTGGGATGCTTGGACACTTGAATGGTCCACTACCTCTCCTCCGCCGCCGTGGAATTTTGCTGAAACACCTCAAATTGCAAGCAGAAGACCGCTCTGGGATTTAAAACACCCAGATGATCCAGATTGGAAATACGAATGAATACATCTACTTCCAATACATCATTAAATATGCTTCCTCCAGGACATCTTGGAATGATTTCCGTCATCGTCACTGAAGTTTTCTTCTTCGCTTCGCTAATTGTTGTTTACCTTGCATACCTTGGCAAGAGCATAAGCGGCCCTATGCCAAGTGACACACTTGAACTTGGTTTAGTCAGCTTCAACACAATCGCTTTACTTGCAAGTTCAGCAACCATTGTCCTTGCACTCAAAGCGTTGCGAACTGGTAACAACGTTCGTTTTCTAACTTGGTTACTTTGCACAATTGCTTTAGGCGCTTGGTTTTTGATCGGAACTGGAATTGAGTGGAAGGGACTTATAGTCGACGACCACTTACGGTTGCAGACGAACCTATTCGGCACAACGTTTTACACGCTTGTTGGGTTCCATGCCTTCCATGTGACGTTTGGCGTTTTTGCACTGTTCGTAATCTGGTGTTTAGGGTTAAAAGGTTGCATTAAACAAAAGCATCATCAAAATATTGAATATGTATCGTGGTATTGGCACTTTGTCGACACTGTTTGGATAGCAGTTTTCCTTGTTGTGTACGTGATTGGAAGATAAATGACAACAACTAAAACTACAATTAAAGTTCCAAAACCAACTGCGTGGCCTCTCGTTGCAGCATTTGGTCTCACGCTAACATTTGCAGGTTTTTTAACTTCATACCTAGTTGGAATTATTGGAGGCATTCTCAGTGTAATAGGTTTTATTGGGTGGTTCAAAGACCGTTTCCCGAACAACCTAGAAATAACTGTTGAAGTTGAGGCGCACCACATCCCCGCTCCAGTTCACTCTACAAAAAGCACACACGAAGAACACCCACATCACCGTGCAATATTGCCACTTAAAATCCATCGTACTCAGTCAGGACTGATCGGTGGAATCGCAGGTGGCATCGCGATGCTTATTGTTTCAGTGATTGGCAGTTTCATCATGCATGGTTCACCTTGGTATCCTTTCAATGTTATGTCTGCGTCAGTCATGCACTCTATAACTGAGCAAAACTTAACCAATTTCAATGCAATTGCATTTGTTGTTGCCCTTGGAATTCACGCAACACTTTCCATTGGCATTGGCTTAGTGTATGGCGTTGTGCTACCACTCCTACCTAAACACCCTATCATTCTTGGCGCGCTTATCATCCCCTTCATCTGGAGTTTCTTACTATACGCAACCATGAACACCCTCAATCCTGTCCTGAATGAAACCGTCAACTGGAGTTGGTTCCTCGTTACGCAATTTGTATTTGGATTTGTTGCAGGAATTGTCGTTTCAAAAAGCGAAAAAATACAAACACTACAATTCAAAGCATTCGCAGAACGCGCAGGCATTGAGACAGGCAAAAATGATTAAAACAATTCTACTTTCAGTATGTATTTTTCTTTTACTAAGTTGCGGAAAACCCTCTGTTGATGATCGTCCAATACGTCCAATCGAAGTCCTTAACTTCGACACACTTTTTGCACAACGCTGTTCGGGTTGCCACGGGAATGAAGGTGCTGGAAGTGCATCAATTGCACTGCACGATTCGGCGTTTATGCACATCGCAGGGAAGTCAACTATTCGAGACCTAATTGTGAACGGTCGTAAAAATACCTTAATGCCCTCTTTCCAAAGTAATACTGGTAATCCTTTATCAGATGCACAAATAGACGCGCTTGTCATTGGGATGTCCGAAAACTGGGGAGGAGAGATTCCACCTTGGGCTGAAGGAAGACGATATGAAATTCAAAAAGGCGATGCCGGAAGAGGCCGAGGAGCATTTGCCGATTTATGTGCAAGTTGCCACGGCCCTGATGGCACCGGTGCAGTTGCCGGCTCTGTAGTCAATGCCTCCTACTTACGACTAGTGAGTGAACAATATTTACGAAGCGTCATTCTTTTCGGAAGACCAGAACTTGGCATGCCAAATTTTGCCTGCAAAACAGATGACAAAACAATAGACGACATCGTTGCATGGCTTTTAACGCATAAAGAAAATTGGAGTAATGCCAATGACTAGACGCACCTTATTAAATAGACTTGCACTTGGAATAAATGCACTTGCGGCTCTACTTGTTGGAGTGCCTCTCGTTGGTTTTGTATTTGCTCCTGCAGTTGACAAAGCAAAGAATAAATGGATCTCCATTGGCAAACTTGAAGAATTCACTGCAGGACAAACCAAACTTGCAACGTATATAAATCCTTATCTAGTTCCGTGGGATAACGAAGTTGCGAAAGTTCCATGTTGGGTTCGACGAATTGACGAAACCACATTTCAAGTGTTCGCAATTAATTGCGCACATCTTGGTTGCCCAGTAAAGTGGTTTGCAGAATCACAACTTTTCATGTGTCCTTGCCATGGTGGTGTGTATTACGCAGATGGTTCAAGAGCATCTGGGCCTCCACCTCGAGGGCTTTTTGAATACCAATATCGTTTAGAAAACGGACATCTAGAAGTTCGTGGTGGCCGCCTTCCAACAATTCAGGAGAGCGTCTAAGTGTCAAACCCATTCAAAACAATTGCCACGTGGGTCAACGAGCGAATGCAATTGCAATCGTCGATCGGTCCAATCATGTCGCATCGAGTTCCGCTTCGCGCTCGATGGTTTTACGTTTTTGGATCCGCAACACTCACTTGCTTCTTGATGCAAATTCTAACCGGCATTCTGCTTTCAACCGTTTATGTTCCCAGCGCAGGGGAAGCGTACCAATCTCTTGAATACTTAAATTATGTACAACCCTTAGGCTGGTACCTTCGAGCGCTGCATGCGTTCTTTGGAAATGCCATGGTGTTTATGCTTCTTTGCCATCTTGTACAAGTCGTTATTTTCGCATCGTATAAATACCCAAGGGAATTAACGTGGGTATTTGGCGTAGTTTTGTTTTTGTGTGTACTTGCAATGGCATTCTCTGGGCAAATTCTTCGTTGGGACCAAGATGCTTACTGGGGACTAGGAATCGGCGCTTCTATGGCTGGAAGGATTCCGATTCTTGGGCCATACGTGGTGCACTTAATGTTAGGCGGTCCGATTATTGGCGGCGAAACTCTTTCGCGCTTCTTCGCACTCCACGTTTTCGTTTTGCCACTAACCATTGCAGGAGTTATTTTTATTCATGTAATGCTTGTTCTAAAAAATGGCATTTCTGATCCACCAAGATCAGGCGTTGTTGTTAATCCAAAAACCGAACGAGAGGATTACAAAAAGAGAATTTCTGGTGATGAAGGAACCACTTTTTTCCCAACGCCAATTGCACGAGATGCTATTTTCAGTGGCGGACTTGTCATTGTAGTTGCCTTACTTGCCGCAATGCTCGGACCAACTGGACCAAACGGTATTCCAGACCCCACCATTATTGACACTTCACCAAAACCAGACATTTGGTTCATGTTCCTCTTTTCTTCTCTTGCTCTCCTGCCCCCAGCAATTGAAACGTTTCTTATTCTTACCGCTCCTGCCGTGTTAATTCTCGCGCTGTTTTCAGTTCCATTCCTCAGCAACAGCGGTCAACGGCACATTAGTAAACGCCCAGTAACTGCACTTCTTCTTATATTTATTTTCACCGTGTATTTCGTATTAACTTGGCTTGGTTACCAATAACCTTGGTCACCAAAAATGCAAGCATGGAGCAGTGACGAAACGCCCATCCATTTCATAGAAGGAAGAACACCATTGGAATTAGCTGGTGCCGCTGCCTTTCAATATAAACAGTGCAGAAACTGTCATCAACTTGGTGGCATAGGCGGTGAACGTGGACCTGAACTTGATTCGATTGCAACTCGAAAAACAACAAACGAACTTATCCGTCAGGCAATACAAGGCGGAGGAAATATGCCAACATATGGACATAATCTTTCTCCGGAAGAGCTAATCTCAATCGTTGCCTTTTTATCCACCCTGCATCCTGAAAATGAAAGCCCAGCTCAAACTGCTGATGTTTCATTGAATCCAACAAACTAAACTACGTCTATGTCTGATTCATTCCAAGCAGCATTGCGTTTATGGACACTTGATTGGTGGACATTACTCGGGGCTGCACTAACATGTGCCTTGTACTATCGCGGCTGGAGTGGACTACACCGAAGACAACCGACAAAATACACCAAGGCAAGATTAGTCTCATTCATCGCAGGTATTGCGATTCTCGTAATTGCAATTGTTTCACCTCTTGATACGCTTGCCGGTGTCTTGTTACAAGTACACATGGCACAACATGTGTTGCTAATGATGGTCATCCCACCACTGCTTTGGTTGAGTTGGCCAGCTCTTCCTCTTCTCTGTGGCTTGCCATTTACAATTCAAAAATATTGGATCGGTCCATTTTTAATTTCCAAGGGAATGCATTCGTTCGGTCGATTTCTTGTGCATCCTATTGTTGCATTGACATTATTTGTTTGCACCACTTGGATATGGCATTACCCTCGTGCTTACCAACTGGCACTTGTTAGTGACACGTGGCATTCCATCGAGCATGCTTGTTTCCTATGCACAGCATTGTTATTTTGGTTTCCAATTATTGCGCCACAACCTTCAAAACCGGCTTGGCCACAGTGGGCAATGATTCCATACTTACTGGTAGCGGACATTCAAAACACTATTTTTTCAGCTTTCTTTAGTTTTGCAAGCGAGCCAATTTATTCTTTCTACCCAGACCTTGGCTTGTTCGGAACTACGCTACTTCGAGATCAAGCCGCTGCAGGCGGACTTATGTGGGTTGCTAGTTCTGCTATTTTCTTAATACCTGTAGCAATCATTTTGAAGAACATGCTTACGAATAAGGAAATGCTTGAGAAACCAACACCTTCAATTCAAAGTACACGTGTACCTCAAACCAAAGCATCTCGTTCGCGTTGGTTATATTCGATAAAAACAAGAAGAGCCGCACAACTTTTCATGTTTACACTAGCAGTTTTTACAATTGCAGATGGTCTGCTAGGACCAGAACTAGCGCCAATAAATTTGGCTGGAATATTACCCTGGATTTGGTGGAGAGGTCTTGTAATAATCGCCATACTTGTTGCTGGAAACTTTTTTTGTTATGCCTGTCCGTTTATGTTTGTTCGCGATCTAGCAAAACTGTTGCCTATTCCTAAAACTCGTTGGCCTCAAACCTTTCGCTCAAAGTGGCTAGCCGTTGCACTGTTTGTTGTTTGGCTTATGGTGTACGAAGTAATTTCTCCATGGTCATCACCTGCTTTTACAGCGTGGATCATTATCGGTTATTTTATTACTGCATTTTGCGTTGACGCTTTTTTTACTGGCGCAGCATTTTGCAAATGGGTTTGCCCTATTGGCCAATTTCATTTTGTTCTTTCTATATTTTCTCCATTTGAAATCAAAGCAATTTCAAAATCAACTTGCGATACTTGTACAACTCAAGAATGTATTCGCGGGAATGGTTCGCCTATTGCTAGTAGAGGTTGCGAATTAGAACTTTTCGTTCCAACAAAACAAGGAAACTTAGATTGCACGTTTTGCCTTGATTGTGTCCGAGCTTGCCCTCATGACAATGTTGCTCTTACTACTTCTTTCCCAGGCATCGACTTAGTCAATGGAACATTCCGAGGCTCCATTGGTTCACTTCAACGTTCTGACTACACCGCACTCATGCTAGTTGTCGTCTTTGGAGCATTTGCAAATGCTGCCGGCATGATTACGCCAGTTACTAACGCAATTAATAATACATCGCAATGGGTCGGCGCACCTTCAACGGCGCTCATAACTGCTATTTTCATTCTTTCTGCTTCTTTTATTATTCCGAGTTTACTTTGCCTTTTGTGTAAGCGATTTGCTCGCACAACTTTTCAGGTCGCGTGGTCACTTGTTCCACTTGGCGTTGCAATGTGGGCAGCGCATTTGCTTTTTCATTTTTTCTCTTCGTACAAAACAATATTACCAGTTACAAAACGTGCCTTGTACGATATCGGGCTTACGAATATACCCGAAACAATGTGGGAAATTACTTCGCCCCCAACTTGGCTTCTGCAAGGCGAACTCTTTTTGATAGTTATTGGTTTCCTTGCTTCTATTGCAATTTGTATTAGGCTTACGAACACGTTCCGCGAAAGAGCGCCGTGGTGTTTGCTTTCTATATTGTTATTTGTTTCAGGTGCTTGGATTCTTCTTCAGCCTATGCAAATGCGAGGAATGATTGGATGATTCGATTCCTACTTTTTTGCATACTCTTTGTTTCGCCTTGCTTCGCAGACAATGGACATTTGATTAGTACTTTCAAAACAGATACGTACAACGTCGCTATCTTTGCTGAACCATGGCCACTACGAGTTGGTGACATTCAATTTCGCGCAATCGTGACCGACCATGCTGGGAATTTACATATTGACCCCGATATTGTGCCATTTGATGGGCAAATACTCACAATCAACATCGCTGAGCCAAGCACGTACACGCTTGAATATTTCCTTGCGGGACTACCTCAAAAGCCCATTCAACTTGCAATAGCGCCGAAGGCGTCAATCTTTTCTTTGTATTGGGAAGTGTGGGCATCCTTGATTATTGGGCTAATATTCATCATTTTAAGAGAAATACTCGCCAAAAACCAAGCCCGTAGGTATCCTAATAGGTAAGGAACACCATTTATGGCAAAAGCAATAGCAGACCCAGAAGAAATCAGACGATTTGCACACGACTTAAAGCGTTTCAACGATGACTTAACGCATCAGTTGCAACTCATGCGCTCTCGCATGTCATCCCTGTCCCAAAGTTGGCGAGACCAAGAGCAACGAAAGTTTGAAGAAGAATTCGACTTTACCGTCAAGGCAATGGATCGCTTCGCAAAATCATCCGCCGAACAGATTCCGTTCCTTCTTCGTAAGGCCCAGCGCATCGAAGAATATTTACAACAACGGTAACACATGTCACAAGCCGCAAATGTCCGTTCTCTTGAATCGCTAGTTGAGTTTCGTACAGCGCTTGTTAAATATATCGATAAAGCGAAGCGTTCAATTTCAACAGCAGATTCTGAAGTTTCTCGAACACAAATATGGCTTCAATCTACACAGCCGCTACATTGGAAACATGAAATCAGAAGAAGCGAGGAAAAACTCGCCCAAGCAAAAAGTGAATTATTTCGTGCAACTATTTCTCAACCCGACAATCCAAGAGGTCCAACTGATCAAATTCGGCTTGTAAAAAAACGGCAAGATGAAATAAAATTTGCTGAAGAAAAACTTGAACGAACCAAACGATGTTCAAGACATCTTGAACATGAACTCAATGAATATCGAGGGGCTATGACTCCATTAAGCAGTTCGCTTGACGGTGACATGAACAAAGCCGTAAGCATTTTAGAACGCGCAATAAGTTCACTCGAAGCATACATCGCGACTACTTCGACCTCTGCAGACGAACTACTCGGCGACGCACAACAAGTCAAATCCATCGCACGAAAAGGTAAAGACCAAACAAAGGAGGTCGACGATGAGCATGCCGACAGCGACAGCGCAACTGACAAAAGCAACTAAAGCCATGCTGTATCAATGGCAAGTGGCTAACGAGCATTGGAATGACCCCGTGAGCAAACGGCTTGAAGAGAAACACATCGAGCCCCTTCTCCTAGCTGTTCGTAGTGCTATCGGAGCGATGGATTCAATGGGCGAAACTATCGCCAAAGCGCAGAATGAGTGTTCCTGAGTGCTACAATGCTAATGCATAACTTCTATGACTAAATCATCACTTCAACATCAAAAAAAGCAGATTGCCTTTGTTCGCTCATTAATTCGAGAAACAACTTCTAGCGAGCTAGAACTACAAAATCGAATCAAAATTGAACGTGCCTCTGCTATTGAATTGCAAAAACAAAACCTTGAAGCATGTGTAGAGAAATTTAAGCAAAAGCGTGAAACTGCTGGGCAACGCAAAGAGGGAACGATAACCGAGGTTCAAGATCGACGCGAACTTGAACCTGAATTACTCAAGCAAAAAAACGATCAACGAATCGTTGAAATTAATTCACAAGCTGAAGATTTAACTGAAGATACAGAAACTAAATTAGGCGAAGCAATCTGGCTTGCAGAATCTGTTTTCGAAGGTGCTATTTCAGTTCCAAGAGAGCGCGCTCAAGAAGAACAAAATGCATTAGAAGATTGCAAAGAAGCTCTCCACTTACTCATTGAGGAAGCACCGAAGACGCTATCTAAATTACGTCAAAAGCAAGACACTCATCTAACCGAATGTACAAAAACCGCAGATGACACCATGGCAAATTATGTCAAAGGCGCAACTGAAGCCCTAGGCGCTATTCAAAATGATCCTAAAGCAAAATGGTGTTCTGGTTTTAGGCCAGTATTAGTTGTTGGAATTGCCGCAGCAGCTGGAGTTGGCGTCGGAGGAGCGTATACAAATTGGGCTCTTACGTTGCCATTTTTTGCATTCGCAATTGGAGCAATATTAATCTCAGTACTAGCAATTATTTTCACTTTTGCTTCTGGTCGTAATTCCGTCAAGAAAAAGTATGCGCAGTTCTCATCATGCATTCAATCAGCAAAACTCTCCTACGAGACTTCTCGTAATTCAATCGACGTAAAGCGACGCGCAGAAGAAAAAGGGATCACTACTACTCGTGATATTGAAATCAAAAAAGCGGAAGACAAATACAAACCAAGACTAGACAACGTTGAAAGGCTTCTCAAAAAAGACATTGATAAAGAGAAAGTGAAATTCAAAAGTGTCGGAGCCAAACTAGCTACTAAAATTGAAACCGACTTAGCCGAAGCATCCTCAACCTTTGAAGCAAGTATTGTCAAATGCAACAGTGACGAACAAGCCGAGATTGATCAAATAAAAACCACTTTCACAGAGACGATGCAGTCCATTGATAATGAAGAACGTGACACAATGGAAGCGTTGTCAAACCGTTGGAACTCCAACTTTGCATCGTTTCACGCAGACACAGACAGCCAAATACAGAGTGCGATTTCTAATCACCCCACTTGGGATTCTAGTTGGGACGCTTGGGAACCCCCAGCGCAATCTATCATGGATGTTCCCGTCGGCGCATTCGAAGTAGACCTTGCCAACATTGCTGGCAATTTACCATGCAGTGAATCCTTCCAATTACAAGAGGCGACTGTGATTTCGCTTCCGCTGAATGCTACGCTTCCAAATCACACATCCGTACTTGTATCTTCAACAGGAAAGCGTCGAAGCGACTCAATTGCTTTTTTACAAAGCACAGTGTTGCGAATGCTCACTTCTATTCCACCTGGAAAAGTGAAATTCACATTGATTGACCCCGTTGGTCTTGGCCAAAGTTTTGCGAGCGTGCTTCATCTATCGGATTACGAAGAGTCTCAGTTACTCGATCGCGCTTGGACTGAACCAAGACATATCGAAACGCAACTCGCACGACTTACTGAGCACATGGAAACTGTTATTCAAAAGTATCTACGAAATGAATTTGAATCGATTGATGCGTACAACGAACAAGCGGGAGAAATTGCAGAGCCCTATCGCTTTTTAGTAATCGCTGATTTACCGAACAACTTTTCTGAAACAGCGGCAAAGCGCTTAACCAGCATTATTACCAGCGGTGCTCGTTGTGGCGTGCATGTCATTATACATCGAGATATTTCACTACCTCTTCCTGCTGGTATAGACGAGGACACATTACGAAGAATTTCCGTACGCATTGTTGAAGATGATGCCAGATTCTGCATTGACGAAGAAGAACTTCGAGACTTGCCACTTACAATTGAATCTCCGCCAGCTGAAGATATTGCTTCAGCAATCGTTAAGCAAGTTGGCGAAACTGCTGACAGCACGCATCGAGTCGAGGTTCCGTTCAGTGTCATTTCTCCAGCAGCCGATAAAATTTGGTCGCGGTCAACAAAAGATAAGGTTGAAATTCCACTTGGAAAATCTGGCGCTACAAGACTTCAAAACTTAACGCTTGGCAGAGGAACTGCACAGCACGCACTTATTGCCGGAAAAACTGGCTCAGGCAAATCAACACTCTTACATGTTTTAATTACGAACCTTGCGCTTTGGTATAGCCCAGACGAAATAGAATTTTATCTAGTCGACTTTAAAAAAGGCGTCGAATTCAAAACCTACGCAACACATAAATTGCCGCACGCACGAGTCGTCGCCGTCGAAAGCGACCGTGAATTCGGCATAAGTGTTTTACAAAGAATTGATGCTGAATTAAAACGTCGCGGTGAATTATTTCGAGAGTTAGGCGTGCAAGATATTGCTGGGTTTAGAGACAAATCCACAGAACGAATGCCACGAATTCTTCTTATCATTGATGAGTTTCAAGAACTTTTCGTTGACGATGACAGAGTTGCACAAGAAGCGAGCTTATTACTTGACCGCTTAGTTCGGCAAGGCCGAGCGTTTGGAATCCACGCAATCATGGGTTCTCAAACTCTAGACGGTGCCTATACCTTGAGTCGTTCAACTATGGGGCAGATGGCTGTACGCGTTGCGTTGCAGTGTTCAGAACAAGACAGTTACATTATTCTAAATGAAGACAATGCAGCCGCTCGTCTTCTTTCAAGGCCCGGCGAAGCCATTTACAACGATGCCGCAGGTAATATTGAAGGCAATAGTCCATTCCAAGTTGTTTGGTTGAATGACAAAGAGCGTGAAATGTTCATCAAAGATTTAATCACGCGTGACAAAGGCAACGCGCGCGATATGGTTGTGTACGAAGGAAATCAACCAGTCCATCTTGCAGAAAACCCGGCGTACAAAGCAGCGAGCAATACTGAAAAACCACTCGCATCCAAAGCGTGGCTTGGTGGGGCGATGGCGATTAAAGAAGACACGTCAGCCACGTTCCGTACTGCCTCTGCAAGCAATTTGCTGATTGTCGGTCAACAAGATGAAACAACAACTTGCATGTTATCGAGTGTATTGCAATCGCTTGATAAGCAGTTCCCAAAAGGGGATGCTACGTTCTACTTGCTTGATGGCACCCCGCAAGATCAACCACATGCTTCAATTCTTCCAGATACTGTTCATTCGATGTCGATTCCCCCAACGCTCGTTGGCGTGCGAGATATTGAAGGAGCAATGGCAACACTCTACGCTGAGTTACAAAAAAGACTTTCAGATGGAGTAAGTGATTCACCAACTGTTTTCCTTTGCATCAATGCACTGCATCGCTTCAGAGACATGCGCCGCAACGAAGATGATTACGGATTTTCAACGGGCGATGAAGAAAAGCAAAAAACACCTGCTCAGGTGCTTGCTGAATTACTCAAGGAAGGCCCGACGCTCGACATGCATGTCATCGTTTCAACCGATACTCTCTCCAACCTGAACAGAGCGTTCGATAGACAGTCGTTGCGAGAGTTTGATATGCGCGTCCTCTTGCAGATGGGTGCGAACGATTCCACAAATCTTATCGATATGCCAGATGCTTCGAAACTTGGCATGCACCGTGCTCTTCTCTATAGTGAAGAAACTGGTACAATAGAACCCTTCAGGCCGTATGCTTATCCCGAAAGTTAACATTAGTCGACCGACGAAAAAAGCAAAAAAATACACCTGAAAAACTAAGGGCCATTAGCTCAGTTGGCTAGAGCGCTTCGTTTACACCGAAGAAGTCACAGGTTCGAGTCCTGTATGGCCCATTAGTCGAGTTGCTAGAAGTAACCAACTTCCTGCAACTACTTGCAACAAAAGGAACTACATCTTTCGGGTTGTGTGACGTTTCCGCTCGTTTACCCCTATTTCCGCTACCTACTGCAACGCTCGCATAGTCATCTTCAGTCACTTGCAAGTAATGTTCGTTTGCAACCTTTGGCGAGTTTCCCATCCAGCATGCAACAACATGTACAGGCAATTCACGAGTAAGTTCAGTCTGTCGAGTTGAACGTAGGTTCTGCTTGAACAGTTGACGGCATTGTGTTTTTCTGTTCAATCTGATGCATAATGCACAGTGAAGGTGCATCGAAGTGGCAGATAAAAAATACGAACAACTGAAAAGTAAAACTATCCTAACAATTCTATGTTCACTACTTTTCTCCTGCGTTAATCTTGGTGAGAAGTATGTCACGATACGATTGCCTCATCCAGAAAAAATAAAAGTAGTCAAGATTTCAGATGTAGAGTGGAGTGAATCAGAAAATGGATATCGCACAGACGGTTGGTGCATTATGAGTCTAGAGGACTATGAAAAGGTTGATGCATATATGAATAAATAATCCTCAACTCAACCCCTCTGTCCTCGCAGTGGGGTTGGATTTTTGTGAAAAAAAAATAAATCTGTTTTTTTCAGAATAATCGTATTTAGTTTTGGATTCGGCACTCCTATATCAACAGAGTAGTTAAATCAACAAGAAATCCGAATCACACACATAGAGGAGCTAGTAATGAAACACCTTATTTGCAATTTAGTACTCGTGGTTGGATTTACAGCCCAAATTGCTTCGGGGCAGTTCTTAGACTGCATAGCATCAGGGCCAACTTTTGTAGGGGATAGGGTTGAATTGGTCACGAGTGTAAGCAGTAATACTCAACTTATCGCTGGCTCAACAGGTACTGTCGTTTGCGGTGGGGTCGGCACAATGGTTATGGTTGAGTGGGATAATGTAAACAATGGCAGTGATGGAAGCGGTATTTGCCAATGTGGTGATCTTGACGGCATCCAAGGAAGTACACAGTGTTGGGGTGTGAGTATATATAACATCGTAATCGCCAACCAATTTAATCGATGGACTGTCAATGGCAGTGGCGGTATTGCCGATTTCGACACAATTCAAGAAGCAATTGATTTCGCCTCCGGTGGTGATGAGGTTGCTGTTTACCCCGGCACATACACTAGCACTAGAAATAATGTCGTTAATATCGAAAATCCAATTCGATTATTCAGTATTGGCGGACCGAGCGAGACGATAATTAGTGGAGGCAATAGGAGGCGGGGCATTGCCTGTAGCGCTGAAGCCTCAATTGAGGGGTTTAACATTTCCAATTGCGAAGCTGCAGGTCTTGTGGGTGGTGGAATCCGGACCAATGAACCAATTACAGTAGTAAATTGTATTTTTGAATACAATCTCGCTGATTCGGGTGGTGGAATCTTCAGCAGTGGTGGAAATGTGTATGTAAGTGATTGTGTCTTCAGAAACAACTCCGCAGATATTGGTGCGGGAATGTTCTTATTAAACGGAACGCAAGAAATTATTAATTGTTCGTTTGAAACCAACATCGCGAATTTTGATGGCGGTGGTGCATTGGTCATGAGTGGGAATGCGTCCATTACTGATTGCGTATTCGTCAACAATTTATCGTATAGAAATGGTGGTGGGCTTGCGGTATATAGTTGTCTCCCTACAAGCACTTTTTTTGGTACAGAATTCATAAATAACGCCGCAAAAAATATTGGTGGAGGTTGCTATTTAAATAATTCCTCACCTACCATGTTGAATGGTGATTTCACTTCAAACGACGCTCAGAGCGTTGGTGGTGGCATTGGAATCGAAAATTTTAGTTTCCCCAACATTAATCAACACGCCATCACCCAAAACACCGCAAGCGCAGGAGGAGGTATATATGTCGAAATGAACAGTATCGCTTCCCTTGAAAATACGACTGTTTGCAATAACATTCCAGACCAAATACTTGGGGATTGGGTAGACATCGGCGGAAACTGGGTGGATGATGTTTGCCTACCAAACTGTCCTTGTGATTTCGATGGAAACAATGTTGTGGATATTTATGACATCCTTATCGTAGTGGGGCAATATGGTGGAACCGGTCCGCTCGGTGACTGCAATGGCGATGGCGTTGTTAATGTAGTTGACATCGTTCTTACCATTTCCGATCTGGGTCCCTGTTAATTTACTTCCGAAAGGACAATAACAAATGACTCGTGACAACAAACGAGCCCATGAGATTTTTTAAGCTGCAAAGGTATTACCTTCAGCTGAGCGTGAACCGTTCCTTGATAGAGAATGCGGCGAGGGCGACGAGTTGCGTGCTGAAGTTGAATCGTTGCTTGAACAGCACTTCACCTCTGCACAAACAGTTCAATCCAGTGAACAATCAAGTGACACCACATTCCAAATGGTGGGAGTGTTGACAACTTCCTGGTGTTGCGGAGGCAGTGTTGACAATACATTCCAGATGATGTGGGTGTTGACAACACAATTCGTCTGATCGTGCTGGAGCATTGGATGTAACTTCACCTTTGTCGTTTACGGCAATAATTTCACCTCCATAATTTTTAGTATTCTCAACTACTAAATTTGGAAGTATTGCATCCGCCCAAAGTTGATAACCCGCTTCACTCAAGTGCAAATAATCAGGCATAATGGATGTGCTGATTTCGCCGTTTGATTCCGTAAACAAATGTCCAATCTGCAAAACATGAACATCTTCGTCTTCAGCAAATTTTGATTGTAAAATTTGATTAACTTGAAGAATTGAACCTCGCATTGCATTAAATGTTTTTCCCCTTGGAAAAATGTCCAATAATACTATTTTCATTGCAGGAAACAGTTCTTTTAATTTTTCTACAACTGCAACTACACCAAGAAGAACTTCGCCCTCATCATCAGGATTGGATTGACCAAAATTATTTGTCCCAATCATAACAACTGCAAAATCTGGGCAAACTCCGCCAAAATTAGTTTTCTCTAATCGCCAAAGTACATGTTCGGTGCGATCTCCACCAATTCCAAAATTCAAAGCTCCAAGTGGTGCAATCATTTCTTTCCAGACTGCACTTCCAGCGCCTTCCCAACCTTGAGTTATTGAATCACCCACAAAAAGTACATGCGAATCATCCCCAGCCTTATCAATTTCAGTTTGAATTTTTGAACAACGTTGCACCCACCATTGGTCACCTCTACTAACTGGCGTAACTGAAGATGAATCATTAGCGAAGCAAACAAGTGCAATAAGAAGTAGTTTGAACATACTCGAAGTATACACTATTGTTATTTGTTTTTACGTGCAATCTGCTTTCGTCTAGTTTCGCTCAGTTCTCTTTTTCGAACTCGAATTGCATCTGGTGTTATTTCAACAAGTTCATCATCTTGAATATATTCAAGAGCAGATTCAAGCGTAATATCTCGAGAGGATTTAAGCACAGTGGTCGCTTCTTTGTTTGCTTCTCGGACATTGGAGAATGCTTTCCCTTTGACGATATTCACTTCAAGATCATTATCGCGAGAGTTTTCGCCAACAATTTGACCGCCATAAATAACCTCTTGCGGCTCAACAAACAAAACTCCTCGTTGAGAAATATTCAACATCGCATAGGTCGTCGCTTGCCCAGGAGCAGTTGCAATTAGAACGCCAGTTGGTCTTCGATACATAGTTGTTCGTGATGGTGCATATTTCTGAAAACAGTGGTACATCACCGCTTCACCTGCCGTTGCTGTCAACATATGACTCCGCAATCCAATCAATCCACGAGCTGGAATTTCGCACTCAATATGCATTCGATCGCCACGCTGTTCAAGCGATTGGACTTCCCCACCACGAAGGCCTAGCAATTCCATCGCTGCGCCAACATGGGAATCGTCAACATCAATGGTCAACAACTCAATTGGCTCACAATTCACGCCATCAATTATTTTTTCAATAACTTGAGGACGCCCGACCGTTAATTCATATCCTTCACGTCGCATATTCTCAAGAAGAATGCCTAGGTGTAATAGCCCCCTGCCAGATACTTTGAATTCTTCCGAACTATCGCCCGCTTCAACACGAAGTGCCAAGTTGCTTCGTAATTCTCGTTGCAAACGATCAGAAATTTGACGAGAGGTCACAAACTTTCCCGAAGTACCCGCATTTGGCGAATCGTTTACGCGAAAGAGCATGTGCAATGTTGGTTCATCAACGGCAATACGAGCAATCGGATTTGGTTGCTCTGGGCAAGCAATAGTATCCCCAATTTCAAAATCACCAATGCCTTCAACAGCGCATAAATCTCCTACAGAAACAAGTTCGGCTGGAACTTTTCCTAAATCCTTAAAACGATACACTTTTTGCGCTCTTGCTTGTCGATGCTTATGTTCATGACAAATAGTAACTGCTTGACCTGCTGAAAGTGCACCTGCCATAATTCTTCCGATTGCAATTCGTCCTGCATACGGAGAGTAGTCCGAACTTGCAATAAGCATTTGCAATGGAACGTCAGCATACCCAACTGGTGATGGCAAATACTTCAATACTGCATCAAGCAAGGGCTGCATATCTCCTTCGTGCACGCCTCCTTCTTCGCTTGACCAACCATCGCGACCTGATGCATAAATAACGTGAAAATCTAATCGTTCGTCGCTTGCGTTGAGTGCCACGAGCAAGTCAAAAACTTCGTTAACTACTTCATCAACCCGAGCATTTGGGCGATCGCATTTATTAACTACAACTATGATTGGATGGTCTAGTTCAAGTGCTTTGCCAAGAACGAATCTTGTTTGTGGCATTGGCCCTTCAAAAGCATCAACCAATAACAAAACTCCATCTGCCATTTTCAAAACTCGTTCAACTTCACCGCCAAAATCTGCGTGCCCTGGTGTATCAATAATATTAATCCGACAAGTTTTATTCGCGTGTTCACCGGAACTTGGCCTGTACGTAACTGCACAGTTTTTCGAAGTAATCGTGATGCCCCGCTCTTTTTCAAGTGGATCAGAGTCAAGAATGCAATCGGATTCGACTCTGTTTAAAGACATAGCACCACAAAAAGCAAGCAATGAATCAACGAGGGTTGTCTTGCCATGGTCAACGTGTGCAACAATTGCAACATTTCGTAAGTTTGGATCAGCAGTGTGGAGCATTTTATCTTCCTACAAAAAAAGGGTAGCCCCATATTCTACCTGAACAACGTGTACCAGGTACAGAATCGTCTGATACACTTACACCCAACCATAACTGGGGAACTCACATGGCAAACCAACCTTTACAACTCACAAAAGACATGCATTCATGGCTACAGGAACATGCCTGCAGGCCCTCTCCAGCAATGTCTGCACTCTGCAAAACAACGATGGAATTAGAAAATGGCGAAATGCTCACTTCCCTAGTGCAGCTCCAATTTCTCGCATTCCTTGCTCATTCAATTGGCGCAAAAAATGCCATCGAAGTTGGCGTATATACAGGGGCAAGTGCGCTTGCAATCGCTGAAGTTCTGCCAAAGGATGGAATCATCGTCGCCTGTGATTTGACCAAAGATTACTGCCCTATTGCATCGACTGCATGGAAAGACGGTGGCGTGTTCGACAAAGTTGATTTGCGAATCGGACCAGCGGTTGAAACTCTTACTTCGTTGCTCGACGAAGGAAAAGCAAATTCGTTCGACTTCATGTACATCGATGCTGATAAAACGAACAGTAAAAATTACTACGAACTTGGCTTGCAACTCCTCTCAACTGGTGGCATTATCGCGATTGATAATATGTTCTATGGTGGCCAAGTTATTGACTCAGAAACGACCGATGCAAACACCATTGCGACCCGTGAACTTGCCTCGTTTCTTGTTACTGACCACCGCATTGATTACTCACTTTTACCCCTAGGTGATGGTTTAGCACTCGCTAGAGTACTCTAGTACTCGTATTCATCACAAGAACATTAAAAACTGCCTTTCAGGGTATAATTAACCTATATGCGTACAGTCATTTTTATATTGTTGATTACTGTTAGTACCAGTTGCAGTTCAGTCGAACGAGTTGGTGATCAAAAACGTGCCAAGAGATCAAACTCTCGTTACGTTGGTGAAGTTCCAAACATGCTCAAAGGAACGGTCAAACACCATGTCGCATTGATGGGATATGACTCCACCTATAGCGATACCTACGAACCATCTGTAAGTTCAGGATATGGCTTGGTCGTTGGTTTGAATGGAACTGGTTCAAGCGAAATCCCGCCTCAAGTCCGTGCACATATGATTGCTGACTTAGCGCGAAGAGGCGTTGGACAATCCACTCAGGGTTTTGGGAGTATGACACCCGATGAATTAATAAATTCGGATGACACCTCAGTCGTTATTGTTGAAGCGATTATCCCAAAAGCGGCAACTGGTCGAAAACCACCACGGTCGAATATGAAACCCGACCACCCTTCTCTTCGAGGTACAACATTTGATGTACATGTTTTTGCAGAACCGAGCAGTTCTACTTCTAGTTTAGAAGGAGGCTTGCTCCTTCCGACATACTTACGGCTTGGGCAACTCACTACAGGCAAGGGGCAAGCTAGAGAAGTTGCTGTTGCATCTGGACCACTATTTATTAACCCTTTTGCAGACCCAGAATCAGTTGGTAAAGATTATGTCAGTCGCACATCAGGAAGAATTCTTGATGGTGGCGAAGTAATGGTAAACATGCCAATGCGTCTCATCCTTCTTGACCCAAGCCATGCTCGAGCGTCGATGATTCAAACAGCCATTAACCGAGTTTTCCCAGAGCAACAAGGGCAAGATGGACCAACTGCTCGAGGCATTAATGACGAACAAATTGAAATCCGAGTACCCCCGTCTTGGAAATACGATATCAACTCATTCATGGAAATCATGACGCACATTACGCTTCGAGTGCAAAACCATGAAACTGTTGCGGTACAAGTTAAACGAATGATTGAACAAGACCCAAGCCCAAGAAATGCTGATGCCGCAATTTGGCGTTGGAGATCACTAGGCGATCGTGCACTTCCAATCATCAGACCACTCTACGAATACCCTGATGAAATTCCTCGACTTGCTGCCCTTCGCGCAGGAGGTGGGCTCAAGGATCCGATGTGTGTACCGCATCTAATCGATATGGCCAACGATGATATCGGTTTGGGCAATCGACTTGATGCGCTCGATTTATTACAAGAAATGCCTGCAGATTTCCGCATCGAAATTGGACTTCGCCCACTTCTCAACTCGCCCGATTTAGAAATTCGATTACATGCTACCGAAACTCTCGTAGCACGCAATGACCCTGCAATCGACAAATACACCATTGGAAATAAATTTGATTTAATTGTTGTTGATTCAGACCACAATACAATTTACGTTACCCAAACTGGCGTGCCAAGAATAATTTTGACTGGCAACATCAATATAACACGTCCTTTGACAATGCAAACATGGGGCTCTGACTTGCTTATCAAAGAATCGAAAACGAACGAACAAGCACTTGAAGTTAAATACAGAAACAACACCGGACACTCGTATCGATACGATAATATTTCTCCTAGTTTACCTACCTTCACAATGTTCCTTTCTCACGTTACTACACCAGAAGCACCCGCCCCGGGTTTAGACTTGACGTACAGCCGGACAATTGGTGCTATTCATTCTCTTTGGCGCCAGCAATACCTCAATGCTGACTTTAAAGTAGAACAAGACCGCCTTCTAGCTGCAATTCAACGGTTGACATCTGAAACAACCTACACCCCAAGACCTGAGTTTGGCACTGAAGAAACCGAAGAAGGCGAAGAGTTAGATTCTCGTTTCCTAAAATAATACCTATGAAACATTCGCTTTTTGAGGGCGTATTCGCTGTTTTTTACTTGGCAAAAGCGTAATTTTCGCTACTATGTGCAATGTAAACCCAAATTGGGTACCCACAAGGGCTACGGTTGCCCTTGGTACATGGGATGGCTTTAGGATGAAGCCTTGACAAATGACAGGAGGTCTTTTTTTCATGCGGTTATCAAAAATTACAATTGCTGGTTTCAAGTCATTTGCCGATACAACGGAGTTTGTTTTTGATGCACCCATCATCGGAATTGTCGGACCAAATGGTTGTGGCAAATCTAATGTAGTTGATGCAATTAAATGGGTACTTGGGGAACGCTCTGCTAAAAGTCTACGCGGTGAAGCAATGCTCGATGTAATTTTTGCTGGCTCGGCTGTTCGCAAACCATTAGGAGCTGCAACTGTCACACTCACTTTCGATAACCCCGTCACGAATAAAAGTGCTTCGGACCCTTCCGAGCGCCGTTTCCTTTCTGTAGATACAGATGAAGTCGGAGTAACAAGACGACTTTACCGCGATGGTAGAAGTGAATATTTAATCAACGGTAACAAAGTTAGATTAAAAGATATTCGAGAACTTTTTCTCGACACTGGCATTGGAACAAATGCCTATTCAATTATTGAACAGGGTCGTGTTGCAGCGATGCTGCAAGCTAACCCCAGTGAGCGAAGAGGCATACTCGAAGAAGCCGCTGGAGTAGCGCGATTTAAAACACGCCGAAAAGAGGCAGAACGAAAACTTGAACGCACCGAAGTTAACTTAGTTCGTGTTCGCGAACAACTTGCTTCAACAGAAAGACGGTTACGGATCGTCAGAGCCCAAGCAGAAAAAGCGCGCAAGTTTACGGCCCTTGATGAACGATTCCGTTCAATAAGAACAGACGTTGCGCTTGACCAATTCCACGAGCTTTACACACAATTACATGGGTTAACGAGCAGACTTTCTTCACTCGAAAAAGAACGTCAGCAGGTTGCCTCCGTCATTATTGACCAAGAAGATGCGAAACGACAAGCAGAAGTTGATCGACATACATTGCAGTCAAGCCATCAAACACTTATCCAAGAATCAACCGAACACGAATCTACAATTCGCCATTCCCAACAACGAGTTGAAATGATGGACCGTTCGAGTAACGAATCGAAACAACAAGTTGATGATGAACGAAACCGACTTCTTGAAATGCAAAATAGAGAAAACGCTCTCTCAGGCCAACGAGAAGGTGCTTCAGAACAAATCGCTGCATCTGGAGAACGTTTGGCTGAAATTGACCGAACAGTCGAAACGATTTCAAGCGAACATGCTTCATTCCAACAAAAAGTTGTCGAACTGCAAGATTTACTTTCAGCAATTCAAGATACCCTTGAAGAGGAAACAGGCAAACAATCTCGGTTGCATGCTATTGCCCAATCTGCAAAAGAGCGATTGAACAGCCAAATTGAGCAGCAAGTACGAACAGAAAAAAATAAACTAACTGCAGAATCAGAACTCGAAACGCTTCAGAAAAATCGCGAGTCCACGGCTGCATTAATTAATGAAGCGACAAGAACATCGCAACAACATGAAGCAGTTTTGAAGTCACATGATAGTGCTGCGCATTCTCTTGGCGAACTCGCAGAAGAATTAACCAGCGATTTAGAAATAATGCGCCACCAACGTGCAAGTTCTGGGTCGCGATTGCATCTTCTAGAAGAAATGCAACACGCTCGCGAAGGTTTGACCGATGCTGTCAAATATGTTCTGGATAATCCAGATCAATTCCCGCAAGTCAAAGGGATGCTCGGCGATGCTATAGATGCAAACCACGCGGATGCGAACTTAGTTGAAATTGCACTTGGGCAAAATGTGCAACTTCTATTAGTTGATTCAAACGAAGCAGTGACACAAGTGGAATCAGCACTTGACAATGTCAATGGTCGGATTGGATTAATCCCAATGGATGCCACAAATGATAATGCGAGTATTGCGCACTCCCCTGCGACAGCGTTGCTTACTTTAATACAAATTGCAGAGTATGCAAAGGATGCCGCCGCGAAAATACTCGGCCAAACTGCTGTTGTAAAGAACATGCAAACAGCAATTGAAATGCAAAGCAAAATGCCCGGTTGGCGATTTGTAACGCATGACGCTGAATTAATTGAAGCTGATGGAAGAATGTTCGTAGGCAAGTCTACAGCAGGCGACCAGAAAGGCTGGCTCACTCGAAGAATTGAAATCAATGCTCTAACCGTTGAAGTTTCAGCACTCGACCAACAAATCGATCAGAGGCAATCACAATTAAGTGAATTGCTTGACGAAAGCGAACAAGCAAAACAACAACAACGAGACTCGGCAGCGAGAGTGCGTGATGCACGAAATTCAGTTGTCGAACATGAGTACCAACTACAACGAATCGATGATGACACGCATCGTTGCACCCGGCAAGTACACGTCCTTACTGAAGAACATGATGAGCTCAGTCAACGAATTTCGCAGAGTAACACACAGCTCGCAACTGCTGAAAACGAAGCGACCGAGCTCACAACCAAAATTATATTGCTCACAACCAATCGTTCTACAGAACGGGACAATCTCGACCAAGCTTTATCGCATTCGGAAACTACAACCGAAACACTTACTGCTGCTCGAGTTGACCTTGGACAGGTTGGAGAAAAACACGAAGCAGACAGGCGTGAACTACGTCATATCGATGCGGCACTTGAAGAATCTGTTCGTCAACGAACGTTACTTCAAGATCAAATCGCAAGACGACTAGGTCAACTTGAACAATTCGAAGCTTCAAAACAAGAAAGTCGAGAAGAAATAGACCGTTGTAAAGTTGTAGCAGAACAATGCAGAATCGGACTTGAAGCGTTCAATGAAAAAATGCGTATTGCGGACGGGGTGGTTGAAACTGCTGGAACAACACTACAAAACACTCGTGAGCTGGGTGAACGACTCGTGCGAGACTTCCATGCACTTGAACTAAGTCGTCGAGAAGCAGAAATCAACAGGGAAAACCTTGAAGACCGCACCATTGAAGAACTTGAACTTGATGTCAGCAGTGCGTACAGCACATGGCGCGCGACCAAAGGTGAATCAGAGCGCCCAACAGAGAACCGTGAAGAAATGGACGAAGAAAGCACACTTCTTCGAAATGAAATCAAGAAACTCGGCAATGTTAATCTGGATGCGATTGAAGAAGAAAGCAATCTTGAAGAACGCAATGTAGATTTAGCACAACAAGTCATTGACATTGACTCTTCCGTCGAATCGCTCACTTCACTTATTGATGAACTTGAAGTACTAAGCAAAACAAAGTTTGAGGAAACATTTAACTTAATCCGTGAACACTTCGCGGGACCACAAGGGATGTTCAGAAAAATGTTCGGTGGCGGTAGTGCAGATATTATGATGTTGCCCGACGAAGATGGAAATGTCGACCTTCTTGAAGCAGGCATTGAAATCAAAGCAAAACCGCCCGGAAAACAACCTCGAGTAATTTCGCAATTAAGTGGAGGCGAACAAGCAATGACCGCTGTTGCTCTTCTACTCAGTATTTTCAAGGCAAAACCATCGCCGTTTTGCATCCTTGACGAAGTTGACGCGGCACTTGATGAAGCAAATACCCACCGCTTCGTCCGTTCACTTCACCACTTCCTCGTCAACAGTCACTTCATTGTCATTACGCACCATAAACGTACAATGATTGAATGTGACAAATTGTACGGCGTAACAATGCAAGAACGAGGTGTTTCAAAACACGTTGCTGTTACAGTAGATGACGTTGGAAATAAAGGCGAAATTGCAGCATCAGTGCTTTCCAAGCCAGCTAATGTAGAGCAAGGTACTCCTGAAATGACTACAAAAATAGTCGACGAGGTACCAATCGTTGAAACACCAACTTCTGAACCTGCAAATGTAGAGTAATTGCCTCTATAACCAATTTGCTATTGCATTCCAGACTTCTTGAAGTTGCACTGAAGGCGCATCATCAACAGGGAATGGATTTTGTGTATTAAACACATGGTCGCCACCGGGAATAGGTTTCATTGTTGAAGCAGGCAAAACTGCATGTATCGCGTGTGCTGCTGCAACTGGAACAGTGGGGTCCTCTTCACCATGGATAAGAAGAACATTGTTTTTATTTGTTTTCAAAAGTGCAAGTAGGTCATGCCCCTCAGGGTCATCAAGTTGTTCTTGCAGAAAATTAGTCCCGACTCGAAGTACTTGATTTGTGCGTGAGGATGGAGACTCAATAAAACCGTCTTGCAATAGCGCTTGCTGCGATTCCGCTGTGAGTTGGTTGCACTGGGATGGCGCACTGAGGGAAATAATTCCATCGACTTCGACTGTACCTCTACCAAGTGCTAAGAGCGAAGCTAGTCCGCCTCTTGAATGCCCAAGGATAATCATTGGAATGCCCTCAACTTGCAACGCCTTCGTCAAAATTTCCAAATCTTCTACTTGCGTATTCCACGATGCCGCTTCGAATAAATCGGGGCGAACGAAAGGACCGTCTTCGGCGAGCATGCCAGAGTGTGAAAAGTTGAATCGGTGTGCAATCCACCCCCTCTTTACAAACTGCTCAGCAAGCCATGGAAGCATACCGTAGTCTTTGTATCCTTTGAATCCGTGGCCAATAAGCACAACTCCAACCGTAACGCTTTCAGGCTCATGCGTTGTTCCATGTATACATTGCCCGCGACTTCCTTCTATTTTCCAATCAGTGCAACTCATTCATGCATAGTACTCGACAAAGCTGACAAAATTTGGTGTCTACGCGTTAACGAGGCGGAATTACTAATACCATTCCAATTTGTAAACTTGCTGGGTCGATACTTGGATTTTCCTGTGCGATTAGAAAATACTTGTTGACATCGTCATAGTAATCACCAGCAATGGAACTCATCGTTTCACCTTCAAGCACTCTGTGTGTCTTGCCATTTGCAATTGGAGTGCTAACTGGAGTAGTCGCTTTCACAGGAATACTCTTCTTTACAGTCGCTCTTGCGGGTAACCGAAGTGTCCTGCCTGACGAAATCCTTGATGGATCATCGATACCATTGAGGGTTGCAATTTCACGCCATGAACGATAGCTTCCTAATTCACGAGATGCAATTTCTCCGAGGGTTTCACCTTCTTTTACAATGTATGTCCGTATTACTGTTTCATGTAATGCAACAGGCTGTGGCTTTTCTATTTCAACTATCTCAACTGGCCCTTGGACAACTGGCGCAGATAACTCCCCATCGATAACTACAGGTTCAGGACTCTTTATTGGTGCATGCACAGGTTCAGCATCCGGATTGACGATTTCCACAACAATAGGAGGAAAACCAAGCTTAATTAATTTTTCTTCAGCATCCCCACCAAACATACTAGGTCTTGGATTATCTACTAATTGTGCTGTGCTTTGTTGCGGAGGCGCCATTCCATAATAAACGACAAGTGACGCGAGCAGAAGAACACAAATTGAAACAACAGCTTTGCTTGTACCTGACATAAGTAAGAAGCCCTCCTTGGCACCTATCTATATGTTCGGCTGTTACCTGTAATTTTCTTGAAATTAGCGTGTTTTTCCTAAAGTTCTAACTGGTTCTTCTTTGGTGAGTGGCTTTTGAAGACAAGCGGTGCTGCAATTGCAACAGAACTGTACGTCCCGACAAAGATACCAATCAATAGTGCAAATGCAAATGGGCGAATTCCGCCACCGCCAGTCCAATAGATGATTATGACAGCAATTAATGTTGTCAGTGATGTCAGAACCGTACGGCTAATTGTTTGGTTAATTGAAGCGTTCACAATTGCTTGCGTTGGTAGCGGACGCTTGCCACGGTTTTCACGGATACGATCAAGAATCACAATGGTATCGTTCAACGAATAACCAATAACAGTCAGCAACGCAGCAATGACGCCGAGGTCAATTTGGAATGCTTCAATCTTCAGTGCTTGACTGAAAAACGTAATATTTGCAACGTACCCTGCCAGCGCAAGTGCGCCTAGGGTTACTAAAACATCGTGCAACAAAGCGACAATTGCAGCGAGCGAGTAGCGTAATGAACCAAATCTAAACCAAATATATGCAAGAATCCCAAGCAGTGACAAAATAACCGCGACGATTGCATTTGCCTTCATGGTTTCTGCTATTTGCGAGGAGAAACTACTTACTTGATCGAGCGATTGCGGTTGTGACAATGCAGTTGAAACAAGTTCCCATTCGTTTGATGCTACGCGTTCATCAACAACTTCAGGATTGTTCTTGAAGTAATTCATGTCAGGGTCATACACCGCGACTGCTACCGAAGCGTATCCGTCACCAGCGCCTCGTTTCACGCCAAACACTTCTGTTTCACGGCCACCAGCATCACGGGCATACTCTGGTTGTTGTCGCATACGTTCGATTCTTTTCTGAATATCTTCAAGCGTAGCCGACGGCTCTATATTTTCGATGATGAGTAAAACGCCACCGCGATAATCTGACAAATCGCCTCGGGCACTTGTGCCGAGAATTTGACCTACGGTTGTTGCGTTTTGTGGAATCTGATTTGTGTATTTTTCAAATGAAGTTGTGCCAATTCCAGCAAAAGATAAAGCAGGCGGAAGATCAAGATCATTGCCAAACGCTTCGGTAATTGCTTCTACCACTGTTTCAGTGACAACGGCATCATCTTCGATGCCTGGCGGGTTGGATACTTTAATTTGGAAACCGTCAGAAACCACTCTGCCATTTGCATCAACTTGCCCCTCACCTATGGTGAGAACCGTAGCGCCAGCAAGTTCAGCGAGAATTTGATCCATGTTGGAATCGCCTGTTATTGCTAAACCAATTGCATGCACGCGAGATTCCACAGAGTCTTCGCCAGTATGCGCTAGGAGTAATCGTTCATCTTCAACAACACGCGTACGCATTGTCATTGAAACACCGCCACGGAATTCCGTGTCGAGCATCGTAACTCCACGATCTAAGAGCAAGAAGATTGACATGCCACAAACGACAAAACTTAGTACCCAGAACATTTTCCTCATGCTAACCCAGTCAACAGCAGGATGCAACATTTTTGCAATTGCAGGAACAACTGTGGGAAGCATTGGAAGTTTCCTCACGCCAAATACGTCTATGTAAATCTTAAAGATAACTCTCGTCACAAATAGCGATGTAAAGAGTGTCGCAATAATGCCAATCGAAAGCGTAACAGCAAAACCTTTGACTTCAGTCGTGGCAGTGCGATACAAAACAAAACAAACAATCAAGTTCGTCAAGTTTGCGTCGATAATTGTGGAGTACACCTTGTTGTACCCTTCACGCACCGCTACACGTAAATCTTTTGCGCCTGCATTTATTTCTTCTCGAATACGTTCGTAAATCAAAACATTCGCATCAACTGCCATACCCATCGTCAAGACAACCCCTGCTAAACCTGGAAGAGTGAAAGTGCCATCGATGAGTGCCATCGTTCCAAAAATCAAAAGCCCATTTGCAAGAAGTGCGAAGTCAGCGATGAGCCCTGCTGCCATGTAATAAAACAACATAAACGCCATGACTGCAATAATTGACCAACCAAGCGCGCTCATGCCACGGTTTAAGTTATCAACACCGATTGAAGGACCAATGATGTTTACAGCAATTGGGTCACTACTTAAACGTGCCTCGAGAGAGCCAGCGGCGAGTGTTCGTAACAAGTATTGAATTTCGCTTTGCGAGAAACTACCTGTAATTTGCCCTTGGCCATTTATTTGCGAATTGAGATTTGGTGCTGTATACACTTGGCCGTCAAGCACAATTGCCATCGCTTCATTGACGTGGGGGCCAGTCATGCGTCCCATTTTTCCACCGCCTGCACCGTCAAGTCGGAAAGCAATCGCTGGTCGACCAAACTGGTCTGAAGTTTGGTATGCACTTGTCACGGACCATTTGTTGCCGTTTTTGTGCGTCATGCTACGTGAATCATCGTTGTACAGAAGCAAGTAAACGTCGCCATCGTACTCAGCCGCCTCAAGTGAACGGGAAGCAAGATACGCTTGTGGGCTTGCAAGAAGCGATGCCAGTTGCGCAGGAGTTTCTACCCATTGCTCGACATTGTTGATTGGGAACCAACCCGCAATTGGAGAATCCGTATTGTCTGGCCCTACTGAAGCCAATTGTGAACGCAATTCAAGAATATCAAGGCCTTCTGCCTTTCCTATTTGAACTGCAATGCGGAAATCTAAAACACCCGCTCCACGAAGCATTCGAATTAAATCTTCTGGATCATCAAAACCAGTTCGTTTTTCTTGATACTCATTAAAGGAATCAATCAACAACCCGAGTTCATTTGAAAGATGTGGGTAACCACTTTCAAGTTCAGCAAACGCAACATCGCGTGGTGCAATGCCTCGTAACACTTCGTCTGTATTTTCATCTCGTAGTACTCGACCTGCGTCATCTCGAAGAGGGTCGCCCATCGGAGAAAGTTGAAGCAACCGTGCAATTTCGTTTCTATCAAGGCTCATCGAAAGCAATTGCTCACGAGTATCTTCAAAATCAATTTCAGAATCTGCGACTTGTTGTTCAAGTGGGCCATTTGATGGTTCTTGAGCTAACTGTGCAGATGAAGATTCTAGTTCGTCGTACATCCGTTGCAAGTCACTCACGAGTGTTCCGCGGGCGCCTTCACCACCAAAGACTTCAACCGCTTTTCCGTCTGCAAGTGCAAGATCTAGTGAACCCGGACGAATTTGTGCCCCATCAAGCAATGCATCAAGAAATCCACGATGCACACTGGCAAGTTCTTTCACTTCGGAACTTGGCATAGGCATTACCACTTCAATTCGGTCTGTGCCAAGCGGTGTCATTTGAATATCAAAAACACCGTCAGGATTGACGCGTTCTTTAAGAACTTCGATTGTCTGAGATAGAACTGCTTGCCTGTCAACACCTTCATCCATTCTGACTGAATAAATCAAACTGACCCCGCCGCTTAGGTCGCGACCGAGCCGGATTTTTTTGTCAGGAGGTGTAATTGCAAATACACAACCGATGAGAAGTAGAACAATGAGGATGATCTTCCAGAGGAGATTCTGCATAACTTTTAGTGATCCATAAAGGGGTCAGTGAACGAGGGAAAAATGAATAATTTCAAGAAATTAACTAGTGGTATCGGCTGTTACTTGTTCGATGCTTTCGCGAAGAACGGTGATTCGTGTATTTGATGATTCATCAACTTTCAACACAACTCGGTCAGGTTTTATTTCAACGATTGTTCCAAAAACTCCACCACGAGTAAGTACTTGGTCACGCATTGCAAGTGAATCAAGCATAGACGCTCTTCGTTTCTTTTGTTTTCTACCACCAAAGAAACTAAAAACAATCATGCCTACAAGAAGTAACATCAACATTGGGAAAAAGTTGTCGCCAAAAGGGCCCGTTGCAACTTGGCCGGTATTGCCAGTTGCTGTGCCATCAGCTGTTGTTCCAGAAGTGCCTTGCACGCCTTCATCGCCAAATTGTGCACTTGCCAATTGAACGAGTATTTCGTTTGTATTAAAGATTGAGTACATAATATAAATTTCCTGAATTGGGTTTAAGACATCGTGAGAACAGGCCACCTTTTAGGTAACGCAGACCAGGAATTATCTTCGATTGCGAGCCGTATGTCTATCATCAAGGACTGGAAGTGGTGAATGTTATGTATGCTCAAGAGGGTTCCGCCAAGCATTTCCTTGCATTTAAAGAGGTGGGCAAGGTAGGCACGGCTGTTTCCTGCTGCACAAGATGCGCAGGTGCAGCCCTCATCAATAACACGCATATCATCCTTAAAACAGGCATTACGTAGGTTTAAATGGCCATTCTTAGTAAAGGCGTGTGCATTTCGTGCATTGCGAGTGGGCAAAACACAGTCAAACATATCCATTCCAGAAGCAACTGCAGCAACCAAATCTCGCTCATATCCAACACCCATTAAATATCGTGGTTTTTCTTCTGGAAGCAGATTTGCGGTGAATTTTACGACTTCTACGATTTTTTCAGGCGATTCACCAACTGCCACTCCCCCGATTGCATACCCAGGCAGATCCACATTACAGACCTGCTCAACGCTGCGAGCTCGTAAATCTAAATTAACTCCACCTTGGACAATTCCGAAAAGTGCTTGTATATCTTTTTTCTGATGTGCTACATCGCATCGTTCTAACCAACGAGCTGTCCTATCTAACGATTGTATTAATCGTACTTCATGTTGGCTTTCTGTCAGAACACCATCGCGTGTTGTAAGTGCGTGTCGACGTCGTGCTAAATTCTGTGCTTGAGGTTCCACGCTTGAAGGGCAATCATCAAATGCCATAATGATGTCAGCACCAAGATTATTTTGTATTTCAATTGAATACTCTGGCGTCATCCTAATCGTCGCACCATCAATATAAGATTTAAACGTAACTCCATCTTCATCAATCGTATTTATGTCGGCCATAGACCAAGCTTGGTATCCCCCGCTGTCGGTCAAAATTGGTCGATTCCATTTCATGAATGCATGAACTCCACCAAGATCTGCGATACGCGTATCCGTTGGTCGTAACATCAAATGAAACGCATTGTTCAAAATAATATCAGAACCTGTCGCCCTAATTTGTTGTGGCGTCAGGCCTTTTACAGTTCCCCTTGTGCCAACTGGCATAAACGCAGGCGTGCGAAACGAACCGTGTGGTGTTGTTACAGTTCCAGTTCGCGCAGCGTTTTCCTTGCTTTTATGATGTATTTTAAATGTCAGAGGAACTGGCAACTACGTATCCTCGCGACCTTTTCTTGAAGCGTCGTGCAACAATTTCTTTTCTTTTTCACTCAAACTATGCAAACCCTTTTTGTGAATTTTGTCAAGAATTTTATCTACCTCTTCTAAGTTTTCTTTCTTTCCTCGCAACGCAAAATGTTTTGATGTAGGGTCTGCTTTGCCAAGAAAATCAAAGAATCCGTTTAGATGGTGCGGGTTGCGAATAAAATACCAACCCGCCGCTGCACCGCCAAGATGTGCCGCTTCCCCACCAGCATTATTCTTGCCGAAGAAAACTGTAAACAATGCTAGTGCAACCAAACCATAGGCCATCGTTGATAAACGCATCGGAATAATAAAGAAAACAAGTACTTTAATATTTGGTGACAAAAACGCACCCGCTAATAAAATTCCAAACACGCCTGCAGATGCGCCAACAAGTGGAGTAGAAGGGTCATTAAAAAGAAAACCAGGAATAGAGTCACCAAAAATGAGCCCGCCAAGATTTAATAACAAGTAAAGAACTGCACCAAAGATTCCACAAAGTAAATAAAACGCAAGGAATCTTTTGCCGCCGAGATATTGTTCCACAAGTGGCCCGAAGAAATAAAGACCAATCATATTAAAAAGCAAATGCTGAAAATTTGCATGCAAAAATTGAAATCCGATGAAGCGCCAGTACTGAACCCCTAAAATAGAGTGCGTTGTGGACAGGTGAAGCCAATCTTTTAGAAAGTAATTAAAGAAAGGGTCCAGCATATACACTGCAAAACAAATCAAAATCAACCAAGTCGTAGCCGAGATTGGTTTGCGGGCATTTGGGTTTTGCCCAAATCTACCTCCGCTACGTGGCATTGAATAATGTCTGTCATGAATTCCCATACAAGGGGCATCTTACCAAACAGGCAAATAAAAAACACGGCAAACAGAGAGTATCTGCTTGCCGTGTTTAGAAAAAAATCAGACTTAATCGTCTACTACGACGATATCAACGCGACGACTTGCAGCTTTAGTAGCAAGTGGTTTTGTTGGTCCCCAACTTTCGATTGCGATTCTTTCTTTATTAACGTCTTTGCTAACTAGAAAATCGCGAACTGACCAAGCACGGTCAAATGCGAGGTGCCAGTTACTTTTGAATTTACTCTTTGTAATTTTATCAGTATCGGTGTAACCCATAATGACGATGGATTGGTTTGGGTAAGTTGAGTTCAACGCAGACGCTACATTAGATAGCGTGTTTTTTGCGGAATTCTTCAACGTTGCACTACCAGAATTGAAGAGTAAGTCACTTGCAACTGTAAGTGCTAAGTTTTTGTCACGAAGCTCAACATCTACACCTGCAATGTTTTCAAATACATTAATTGTTTCTGGGCGAGTATCAAGTGCAGCCTGAAGTGCTTCGCTACGATCTTGTTCGTTGCGTAAATCACCTCGGGTTCTTGATAAATCATCATCCGCTGCTTGCAGAGCAGAAGTTGATTCTTTATATTGTGTTCGAAGTTCTTCGTTTTCTGTTTTTAATAAGGCGTTTTCTGTTTCAATGTTGTTACTACAACCAAGTACTGAAAAACTAACCGCCATTCCCGCTACTACCATCAATAAGTTACGTCGCATCATGCGTGTCCTTTCTCCATATCAGGGGACTAAAACCACATACGAGCGAAACATCCTGTTTCACTTTGTCGCATCCAACGACGTGTGGGATTAGTAGTATTGAACCTTCTTTTGCTCTATAAGTCAAATCGACTTCATAAAGATTTACCTGTAATTTTTCAGTTGTGGGCTGATGTACGCCCGGCATTGCTACTGACCAGGCCCAATGTATACCTGGACGAAGAAAAACAACAAGTAACGTTGCTACTGCAAGATGCGGCCCGTAGGGTATTTCACTTTGCTTCTTACCTATCTTCTCAAGGATTGCAGAACATGCCGCCCAAAGGAGCCCGCTGAAAGGCGCAATAAAGAAAATAAGAATCGGATCCCACCAACCGACTACTGCCCCAACGCCAGCAAGAAGATGGACATCGCCTAAGCCCATGGCTTCCCTGCCGAAGCCGAGCGTTCCAAATATTCGTATTCCCCAAACTAATCCACCACCGACAAGGTACCCAAGCATACTTCCTGCAAGACCCTGCACAAGCATGGTTGGAATCCCCTTCTCATACCCAACCATCCAACCGATTACAAAACAAATCATAATAGGAAGGACGAAAAGCATTTCTTTCATCATTTCTCTTCGGGCATGCGGATATTCGCAAAGTGTTTCGCCATCTTTCACATACTCTTCGTAATCTGCAAAACTATAGTTGAACACGCCCAACTTTAGCAAAATTGTACTTATAGCCATCCCTGCCATTCCGCCAAACGCTGCGCAAGCCCACGTCCAATCAATTTCAGGGTAGGGCCAAAGTTGTTGTGGTGTGTGCCGCATTGTCATGAAACTCTGTACTACCGCAGCGAGAAATGCAACGATAGTCATGCATACTGGAATCTGAATTGGAATAGTAAAGGTGCGTGCATCTATGATTGTCATCGCAAGCAGCCCAGCAACCATAGTTACAAGTGCTAAAAACATTGGGAGTGTTCGGTAGATACCGTTCACGTGCCACCAGTCACCAAAAATTTCGCCTAAAAATGGCGTCGAAGGTGACACCCAATAACATAGAACATAACTAAGTAAAAAAAGACATCCTGTCAACAATTCTATACATGGATATTCAATAGAGACCGGCGTTTTGCAATAACGACACTTACCGCGAATTGATAGCCATCCAATAATAGGCAAGTTTTCCCTAAAGAAACGCAATTGATGATTACACGATGGACAACAACTTGGCGGTGTCAACAAGCGAATATTTCTCGGCAAACGATATACAACTACATTTAAAAAACTTCCAACGCAACTTCCAAGAATAAATACGAAAATTGCAGCAGGCAAATGCTCAAGCAGTTGGGCTTTAAACATCAGTTGGTCAATTGTTTGTTGTGTTGCTATGAGCAATGTCAGGGAGTCCTTTCCCAAGTAAAAAAAATTAATCTAACTCTTGCACTTCTATCGTTTTTAATTGTTGCTCGGCCTCTGCAAGTAACGTTCGGCATCGGGTGACGAGCAATTGTCCACGTGCGTGTTCTTTCATCATTGTCTCAAGATCTGCTTCGCCAGCATCAATTCGCTTTACAATTGCATCAAGTTCATCTGCCGCTTGTTCAAAGGTCAATGTGTCTGGTGTAGTGGATTGTTGTTTCTTGTCACTCATGTCGTGCACTCTACCTTGGACTCGATTGTTCCGCGAGCAAGCACTGTGCGAATTTTTTGCCCATCGGCAACATCTTTTCCTGAGCGGATTAGTTTTCCTGATGCATCTTCCGTTAGCGAGAACCCTCTTTGAAGTACTACCTTTGGATCGATTGCATCTAATTTGCCTTGTAATGTGTCAATCTTAGACGTTGAAAGAGCTATTCTTTGCTTGGTATACGTCTGCAATGCTGATGAAAGGGTTAACGCAGTTTTTTGCCGTTTTTGCAAAAGTGCATGAGGTCTTCGAGCAGTCAAAGACTCTGAAAGCGAGGCAACTTTGGCATTTTTTAGGTGCAATTGCGATGAACAAACGGATGTAAGTGTTGCTTGTGCATGCTTAATTTTCGATTGCCCGTGCTCGATTGCACGAATCGCTCCGCTTGTCAGCCGAAGATTGAAATGGTCCACCATCTGAAGAAGTTCGTCGCTATCTGGAATGAGAACCATTGCGGCCTGCGTCGGCGTTGATGCGCGAAGGTCTGCTACTAATTCAATGATTGAAGTATCCGATTCATGACCAATAGCCGCAACGATAGGTGTTTCACAACGGAAAGCAGCTTCAACAACACCCCTGTCATTAAATGACCAAAGTTCTTCCAAAGAGCCCCCACCCCGCGTCACAATAATTGCATCGATTTGCATCGATTTTGCATTCGCATCTACTTTTTCCAATGCATTAATTATCGAAGCAACTGCAGCATTTCCTTGCACTGGTACATGTACCACAAGCAATTCGACACCCTTCCAGCGCTGTCTTGCTGTTTCAATTACATCACGAACTGCAGCAGAAGTCGCACTTGTGATGACGGCAATTTTTCTTGGATACGCTGGTAGTGCCTTTTTGTGCTCTTCACTAAACCAACCTTTATCTCGTAATTCAAGCACTAATGCGTCAAACGCTTGTTGCAGAGAACCCTTTTCGTCCCCTGCTGACTTCATCCGTTCGACATACATCTGCGTTTTGCCGTATTTTGCATAGTGCCCGAGCGTACCGCGGATGATGACAAGGTCACCCTGCTTTGGTTTCCCGCCCTCAAACTCACCACTTCCAATAGTTGTCACACGAGATGCCCACATAGCGCAGTCAATTTTCGATTCTTCATCTGCAAGGGTGAAGTACCAGTGATTCCCTAATTTTGGCGAGTTAATTTGCCCAACAACGTCAATTCGACCAATTTCTCCCTGAAGCGTGTCGTCAATTTTTTTGCTCAACTCAGAAACCGTCAATGGTTTTGGCGGCGAGGGCTGTTCATCTCTTATTTGTTTATTTGTAAATAGGTCAGCCACGAATACGATGGTATCCTGCTCAAGTCAAGTTATGCAGAACATCGGAGAAAAAAAACATCTTCTTACCGCTATTTCTGAATTGCCTCAAATGACGCAAGACAGAATGAGTGCGTTACATGAACTTGGAATTTACCGAGTATCTAATTTACTCAAACATCTTCCAACTCGCTACGAAACCCACCATGGAGGCATGACTATCGAGGCTGCAAAAACCATTTTGGGCGATCGAGATTCTTCGCCTGAACTTGTGACTATCGAAACGACAATCATCAAGGTCAGCCCCGGCTGGAGGCGCGGCAGAAAAAGCAAGTTGGAAGTTGCAGTAGAAGACGAAACTGGGCGGATGCATATAAATTGGTTTAATCAACCGTGGGTTGCAAGAGCATTACATCCAGATATGCGCATTCGCATTCACGGTTCTTTAACAATGCACAAGGGTGTTCTTCAGATGAATAACCCTCGCTGGGAAGAAATCGATGATGAAGAACCTACAGCAACTATTGAAGGTGATTTACGCCCCGTTTACCGAGCGAATGAGCACATTTCATCCAGCGTGATTGCGAAACTAATTTCAGATGTTCTAGATGACGCACTACCAGAAATTGACGACCACCTAACAGATGAAATGTTGCGCGAACTAGAAATGCCTAAACTTGCAGACGCGTATGCGATGTGCCACAAGCCAGAAGAAGAAGCACATGCCAAAGAAGGACGAAGAAGAATTGCGTACGATGAGTTACTTCTTTTGCAACTTGGCGTCATGATGAAACGGCATCATCGTCGAGACACGATGCACGCACCAAAACTAGAATGGAATAACGAAATTAAAAAACGTATTGAAGCACGTATTCCTTACACACTTACCAATTCGCAACAACAAGTCATTGAAGAAATTGCAAATGACATTATGACAAGCATTCCTATGAACAGGCTCTTGCAAGGCGATGTTGGTTCGGGAAAAACAGTGGTCGCTTTGCATGCAATGTTAATGGCAGTAACTTGTGGTGCCCAAGCCGCGATGATGGCACCAACCGAATTGCTTGCCGAACAACACTTTCAAACCATTTCGAATCTACTCAAAGGATCAAAAGTTAAAACTGCACTTCTTACAAGCTCTCTTTCTGGCAAAGACAGAAAAAAATTGATTTCAAAAATCAGCGAAGGTGATATTGATATTGTTGTTGGAACCCACGCTTTGTTAACAGACGATGTAGTCTTTTCAAATATCGCAATTGCAATTACTGATGAGCAACATCGGTTTGGTGTACAACAACGTGCGCTTCTCCGCAATAAATCAGATGACAAGCATTCCATTCCGCACACACTAGTAATGACGGCTACTCCAATTCCACGAACGCTTTCACTTACTATTTTTGGTGACCTTGACGTATCTACAATCAATGGGATGCCGCCAGGAAGATCGCCAATTACAACACGCCTCGTTCAGCCAGCGCAATCAAACAAGGTATACCAGTTCATGCTTGAACTTATACATAAAGGGCAACAAGGGTACGTTGTTGTTCCTCTTGTAGAAGAAACCGAATCTGGTTTAAAATCTGCAATCGCACATGCTGAGTCATTGCGAACTGGTTTTTTGCAAGGCGCTACTGTCGGCGTTGTGCACGGAAGAATGAAATCTGAGGAACGAGAAAAAACAATGCAAGAATTTCGCGAGGGTCAATTGGATGTTCTCGTTGCAACAACTGTGATTGAGGTTGGCGTCGATATTTCAAACGCAACGATGATGATTATTGAACATGCAGACAGATTTGGCTTAGCCCAGTTACATCAACTTCGTGGCAGAGTCGGTCGCGGAACGCTCCCCGGAGTTTGCGCCTTGATAGCAAGCCCAACTACAGAGGATGCACTGTTACGACTTGAAACAATCGTGGAAACAACCGATGGATTTCGCATTGCAGAAAGAGATTTAGAAATTCGTGGTCCCGGCGAATTATTTGGAGCGAAGCAAAGCGGAATTGCGCCCTTCAAAGTAGCACGTTTACCACGAGATTTTAAATTGCTTCGACTAGCTCGGAGAAACGCTGTCAAATGGATTAAACAAGACCCAACACTGCAACATTCACCGCTTCTTAAATCAAGATTAATGCACGCCCATGGTGAAGCGCTTGGGCTAGGAGATGTTGCCTAATGTCAACGAATACAGATGTGGCAAAAATATTTAACGCAATGGCAACTATCCTCGAAATTAAGGGAGAGAGTGGTTTTAAAATTAACGCAACTGTAAAAGTTGCACGTGTCCTAGAAAACTTAGTAGAAGATATTGCAACAATAGAAGATGTAACAACCATTTCGGGTATTGGAAAAAGTAGCGCCTCCAAAATTAAAGAGTTTCTTGAATCTGGTGAGATTTCATCATACGAAGAACTTCGTCAATCAATTCCACCCGGATTACTTGAAGTAATGCGAGTGCAAGGACTCGGACCGAAAAAAGTACGGCAACTTTGGCAAGAAGCAAATGTTGTTGACATTGCATCTTTAAGAACTGCCATAGACACTGGAAAGTTAGACAATTTGCCAAGAATGGGCAAAAAAACAATCGAAAACATCGCCGACGCTCTTTCATTTGTCGAATCAACGAGTAATCGAGAACGGCTTGGCATTGCACTTCCAATTGCAGAATCAATTCTTGAAGAACTTCAAAAACTTCCTGGAATTACGCATAGTGCAATCGCTGGTTCCATTCGCAGAGGCAAAGAAACCATTGGCGATATCGACTTACTCGTGAGTACAACTGAGCCATCATTACTTGCTGAAACCTTTTGCGAGCTCGAAGGCATTTCGAAAGTATTTGCCCATGGCGAAACAAAATGTAGCATTCGTCTTACTTCTGGTATGCAAGTTGATTTACGAATTATCGATGAAAAGCAATTTGGTGCAGCACTTTTATATTTCACAGGAAGTAAAGAGCACTGCATTTTACTTCGTGAAATTGCCATCTCGCAAGACAAAAAATTAAATGAATATCGTCTTGAACCAGCGGACATCAGTGCTACTGAAGAAGCTATTTACAAAGACTTACAACTCCCTTGGATTCCACCAGAAATAAGAGAAGACCGTGGCGAACGTGCGTGTAAAAAAACTCCAAATCTACTTACTATTAACGACATAAAAGCTGACTTGCACTGCCACACAACAGCCAGTGATGGTCATATGTCAATTGAAGAGTTGGCAACCATCGCCAAAGCACGAGGTTATCACACGATTGCGGTTACCGATCACAGCCAATCCCAAGGTCAAGCCAACGGACTAAAGCCAGACAGACTTCTCAAGCACATCGATGCAATTCATGCTGTGAATGAAACGATGGACGGCATTACAATTCTTGCTGGAAGCGAAGTTGATATTTTGCCAGATGGGACACTCGACTACGATGACGAGTTACTTGCGAAACTTGACATACTTGTCGCTTCGCCGCATGCAGCATTGTCGCAATCGACTGAGGATGCAACAAAACGGCTTCTCGCTGCAATTGAACACCCCCTTGTGCATATCATCGGACACCCGACTGGGCGGATTATAAACAAGCGAAAAGGGTTAGAGCCAGACATGACGACGCTTATTGCTGCTGCTGTTGAACACAATACTGCGCTGGAGATAAATGCAAATAGTTATAGACTCGATTTACGAGACATCCATATTCGAGCAGCAGCCGAAGCCGGTGCAATGCTTTCGATGAATACTGATTCGCACCGCCCTGAAGATTTCGAACAACTCCGATACGGAATTCTTACCGCAAGACGGGGCTGGCTAGAGGCCTCAAGTTGTATAAATTGCATGGAACATGACGTGCTACAAACTTGGCTCGCCTCCAATTGATAGAATATACCCCAACCTATGTTTGACACACTATCTGGAAAATTAACTTCTGCTATCCGCAACCTTTCTGGTCGCGGAAGAATTAGCGAAACAAATGTTCGCGAGGCGATGGAGGAAGTACGTCGAGCGTTGCTTGAGGCAGATGTCCATGTAGATGTTGTAAGCGAATTCTGCGAAAAAGTCGTCCAAGATGCTCTTGGCGCGCAAGTAACCACTTCGCTGAAACCTGGCGAAGAAATGATTGGCATCGTCAATCAGCGACTCATCGATTTTATGGGTCCTGTCGACAGCCACGTTATGTTGGTAGATCCTGGACCGACCATCATCATGATGTGTGGCTTACAGGGCTCAGGCAAAACGACTACTTGTGGCAAACTTGCAGCGTACCTCAAAAATCGTGGCAAAAAAGTTTCTCTCATTGCTGCTGACCTTCAGCGCCCTGCTGCTGTCGAACAATTGCAAGTAATTGCAAATGATGTAAATACAAATGCAAAAGGGGTTGGCGAAGTAACGTGCTATGCGGAACCAGAAAAGTGTGGCGAGTACGGCACAGCGACAGGTGTTGCTGTTGGCGTTTGCAAACGAGGCGTAAAGCAAGCACGTAAAGACAAAGTTGATGTTGTCATTCTTGACACCGCTGGCAGGTTACATATCGATGAAGACTTAATGAAGGAATTGCGTGGTGTTCAAAACACGACAAAACCACACCAAGTTTACTTAGTTATTGATGCAATGATTGGCCAAGATGCAGTTAACGCCGCTGGTACTTTTCATGAACAACTTGCAACAGATGGCATTATCCTGACAAAATTCGATTCCGATACTCGCGGCGGCGCGGCTCTTTCGGTCAAACGAGTCACAGGTGTCCCAATTAAATTTATTGGTACTGGCGAGAAATTTGATGCCTTCGAAGAGTTCCATCCAGAACGAATTGCAAGCAGAATCCTCGGCATGGGTGATGTTTTGTCGCTGGTCGAAAAAGCGCAAGAGGAAATTTCAGAAGAAGACGCGATGAAACTTGCCGACAAAATGGCAAGCGGGAAGATGACCGTTACTGACTTCATCAAACAATTAAAATCTATTCGCAGAATGGGACCGATGAAACAATTGCTAGGATTACTTCCTGGCGTTGGTGCTGCGCTTAAAAATGCCCAAATTGACGATAAGCAATTTGACCGAATAGAAGCCATCGCAAATTCGATGACAAAAAAAGAACGCGATGACATTTCCCTTTTAGGCAAAAGCCGAGTCAAACGAATTGCAACCGGCTCGGGAACTAACCAACAAGAAGTACATCGTTTTGTAAAACAATTTCAAATGATGAAGAAAATGTCAAAACAAATGGCCGGTGGCGGCATGGCTGAAAAAATGGCAGCAATGCAAAACGCCGGTGGTGATTTTGACCCTTCCATGCTTGGAATGGGTTCGCGGGGCTCTACAAAAACGCAAAGCCACAAAAAACGTTTCAAACAACGTAAGCGTCGATAGCTCCAACCATTAACTCGGATAATTTTTAATCGTCAAATGGAAGCGGATCATCCGCTTCGCCACAAGCCCATGCTTGGATTTTCGGCAGTAGCCGATCTTGAATAAGAATTTTGAGACATGCTGCAACTGGAATCGCAAGCAACATGCCATACGCCCCTAGCACGCTACCACCAGCGAGCACAGCTACAAAAATAGTTACTGGATCAAGATTTGTCGCCTTCCCTGCTATGAACGGTGTCAATACCCAGCCATCAAGTGCTTGAACAACAGCGAATACAAGTGATGGCCAAATTAAAACACCCCACCAAGCCATCCGTTCTGCTTCTGGAACGCCGAGTTGATCCAAGAACAACAACCCAATAGAAATTGGAATTCCAACTAATCCCAAAAATGGAACAGCACAAAGAACGCCAACGCCAATGCCAAGCAAAATTGCATATGGAACACCAACAATTAACCAACCAACCGCTAATACCGTCGCCATGATGAAAGCAATAACAATTCGACCACGGACGAAACCCGCGACGGCGCTATCCATTTTTGCAAACAATTCAATTGTTTCACTTTTTCCAGAGTCAGGAATAACACCCTGGGCAAATGCAACAACTTTTGGAAACCAAAGACTGAAAAAGAAAAAGTAAAAAGGGATAAGTACAATTAAAAGCACAAACCGAATAAGTTTGCCTGCAATTCCAAGTGCTACTCCTCCCGTTGTTTTTGCAAACGTTAATAAATTCGCTTTTTCATTTTGGGTTGTACTTGAATCTGACTTCGTTACAAGGGCCTCGCCTTCTGAAGGCAAATACGTCAGTGAGTTCTTCACTTCTTTGCGAATGTCTTCAGGAGCATATTGCTCTGTTAATTGTTCTAGTTTTGTTCTGAGATGACCATCTTGTATTTCATGCACAAGAGATGTAGTTTGCGAAATGACCAGTGGAATCGTGACTGCAAGCACAATCAGGATGCTAGCAGTAAGCACTAACAGAATGCCGGAGATAACGGGAATTCTACCCAGAGGAAACTTAGAATGATTAGCCAAATAAGAAATCAATGGCTCAAACAAATAAGCCAGTAATAAAGCTACCAACAATGGGATTGTAATATCTCGCATTGCATACCCGAGCCAAATTGCACACACGCCAATTAAAAGTAGAAATAAATCGCGTACCCATTGAATTTGCCAAAGATGTAACTTTGTCATATCAAGTTGTTGCTTAGTAGAATCGTCACCCATCGTTGGAGACACTTACTGGTTTGCGCCAATACATTCGGCTAATTCGCATGCATGAAATGCTTCATCGAATTGAAAAACCGAACGGAAATCGCTTTCTGAATCTTGCGGGCATGTTCTGAGAAGTTCGAGTTCGACCATTCTAAAAACAATTGCTCCAAAATCTTCAGTTCTGTTAATTCCCCAGTGCTGAAGTACAACTTGTGCAAGTAAACCAAAACGAGAAATTGCAAAATCACGTAGACCAATACAAAGTTGCTGACCTGTCACATGATGATCTAGTTCATCAAGTTCATTTAATTCAAATTGCGTTGGTGTTCGATCTGAAAAAATGTCAGCTGTGTAGCCAAGCCCCTCTTGCACAAAAGCAAAAGCAGCTGGTGAATATCGGGTTCCACTTGCAATGTGAAGCCAATTAAACGGGATTGGTATGGTAATTTGACTCATAACTCGAACGCCATCATATC